>NZ_JAALFW010000046.1:0-287 GCF_011800485.1 Pantoea sp. EKM20T
CCTCTGACTGCCTGGGCATCCACCGTGTACGCTTAGTCGCTTAACCTCACAACCCACAGGCGTTTTTCAACGCTGCGTGCTGCAAGCATTTGAGAGACTCGAACGCATCGCCTTGTCATTCCTTATTACGGAGGAATGACGCGCTGCGTCGTTTCAATTTTCAGCTTGTTCCGGATTGTTAAAGAGCATAATACGTCGCAGCACACCGTCGCCGGTATGCTCTGAGGTATTTCAGAAAAAAACAGATAAACGGTATGGTGGAGCTAAGCGGGATCGAACCGCTGACC
>NZ_JAALFW010000047.1:0-272 GCF_011800485.1 Pantoea sp. EKM20T
GTGCGGTAGGTCACTGACGACGGCAGCACCGTGAAGTGGATGTTGTGACGGCTGTCGCCGGTGTCGCCGCTGGCGTAACTGTTTTCGGCAAAGTCATAGGTCGCCGAGGTCACCAGATACTCGCCGTTGTCGCTGAAGTGCGGCGCGTTGATGATGGAGAAGGTAAAGCCCGGCGCGATGCCGGTGGCCGTGCCAGACCCGCTGACGCTGTGGTGCTCGGCCTGCCACACCTCCTGACGGATGCGCGCGTAGGACTCGCCGTGGCTGTGGTC
>NZ_JAALFW010000048.1:0-270 GCF_011800485.1 Pantoea sp. EKM20T
AAAAAGTAATGAGCAGGACGGCTGCGAAGTCGTGACACTTTTGTGTCCCCTTCGTCTAGCGGTTAGGACTCCGCCCTTTCACGGCGGCAACAGGGGTTCGAATCCCCTAGGGGACGCCACCTGCTTGGTGACAGGTGAAAGGTGTCTCCATACAGTATCTCAAAACCGATTTGGTTGCGTAAGCAGCCGGGCCGCGTTTGAGATATTTGCTCTTTAACAATCCGGAACAAGCTGAAAATTGAAACGACGCAGCGCGTCATTCCTCCGTAA
>NZ_JAALFW010000049.1:0-248 GCF_011800485.1 Pantoea sp. EKM20T
GAAAGCCCGGAGATTTACTGGTTCCATAATGCGGCCAACGGAATGCCGGAGCTGCTGACTGACGGTGAAGGGCAAAAAGCCTGGGAAGGGATCAACAGTCCTTGGGGCAAACTGCTGCGTGAATCCAGCCAGCGGATGCCGGTCGTTCAGCAGAACCTGCGTATGCAGGGCCAGTACCTGGACCGGGAAACCGGACTGCACTACAATCTGTTTCGTTATTATGACCCGGACAGCGGACGGTTTACCCA
>NZ_JAALFW010000050.1:0-248 GCF_011800485.1 Pantoea sp. EKM20T
GTGTCAACGGTAAAGCTCCAGTCGCCGTCTGCCTGCGGGCCTTCGTTGCCCGCCGCGTCCACCGCCGCAACCGTCAGATCGTGAGAGGTGCCGTCCGCCATATCCTGCTCCGGCGTCCAGCTCCACTTGCCGTCCGCGTCCACCGCTGCGCTGCCGACGAGCTCGCCGTTATCATAGATATTGACGTGATCGATGTCGGCGGTTGCGTCGCCGGAAAGGGTCGGCCGCGCGTCGTCGGTGACCGAGCC
>NZ_JAALFW010000051.1:0-247 GCF_011800485.1 Pantoea sp. EKM20T
TTGCGGAAGTCGTAGTCGTCGGTGCTGTAGATGCCCGGCGTCACGCTCTCCGCCAGCGACCACTGGCTGATGCCCTCCTCAGTGACCACGCCGCCCGACGGGGTGACGTGATAGGCAATGGTCTCATAGCCCGGAAACGCCTGATGCTGATCCGGCGCGTCACACAGCAACAGCGTGTGTTTGTCCGCCTCGTGGCGGAAGAAGTAGTAAATCCCCTCCAGCTCCATCAGGCGGCTGATAAAGTCCA
>NZ_JAALFW010000052.1:0-247 GCF_011800485.1 Pantoea sp. EKM20T
TTGCGGAAGTCGTAGTCGTCGGTGCTGTAGATGCCCGGCGTCACGCTCTCCGCCAGCGACCACTGGCTGATGCCCTCTTCGGTAACCACGCCGCCCGACGGAGTGACGTGATAGGCAATGGTCTCATAGCCCGGAAACGCCTGATGCTGGTCCGGCGCGTCGCACAGCACCAGCGTGTGTTTGTCCGCCTCGTGGCGGAAGAAGTAGTAAATCCCCTCCAGCTCCATCAGGCGGCTGATAAAGTCCA
>NZ_JAALFW010000053.1:0-242 GCF_011800485.1 Pantoea sp. EKM20T
CTTTCGCCCGCGTCCTGCGGGCTCTCCTGGCAGACTCATTCTGTTCAGCGCTGCGGATTGCCTGCCCCTGCCCGGCATCAGCCTGCTCTGAAACTTCAGTGTATATTGTTAAAAAGGGCACGAGAATGGAGGCCTGAGCGCCTCTGCTGCTGAAAGGGCTATCCACAGCGCTGAGGCGTGACGGTGGGCCAGAAGTCCACGCCGGGAAGCGTGGACAGTTCGGGGCCGGCCAGGGAGGGCCG
>NZ_JAALFW010000054.1:0-242 GCF_011800485.1 Pantoea sp. EKM20T
TTGACGTGATCGATGTCGGCGGTTGCGTCGCCGGAAAGGGTCGGCCGCGCGTCGTCGGTGACCGAGCCGCTGGCAATCTCGCCGGTAATCGCACCGACGTCGTCGGTCAGGGTGATGCTGTCGATGACCAGGCCTGAGGTCTGGTTATCCGGCGGCGTGCTGTCGCCGGGGCCGTCGATCACAACGCTGTTGCTGTTGCCCGCCTCGTCGGTGGCTTCCACCACGACGTCTTTGGCGTCCAC
>NZ_JAALFW010000055.1:0-241 GCF_011800485.1 Pantoea sp. EKM20T
TGGCTGTCGCTGTAAACGTAGGTCAGCGGGATCCCGTCGTGGATTTCCTGCAGCAGGCGGTAGCCTTCCCACACAAAACGCGTCGTGACGGCGTTGCCAGACGGCCTGCCCTGTAACAACTGCTGGCTGGTTTACTGATGCGGCGTCCAAGCGGATCGTAGCGGAAACTCACTTTAGGGCGCTGCTTGTTACAGTCACGCGGTTCGCTGATGACATCCGTCAGGGGATGCTCAACATAGTA
>NZ_JAALFW010000006.1:0-318303 GCF_011800485.1 Pantoea sp. EKM20T
CGGGGTGGAGCAGCCTGGTAGCTCGTCGGGCTCATAACCCGAAGGTCGTCGGTTCAAATCCGGCCCCCGCAACCAATCATTTAAACACCTGAAAGGGTGTTTTTTTGTTTCTGACGTTCCCAAAAGCCGCTTTAGCCTCTTTCTGCCCTGAAAAGCGCGCGGATAGCCCGGCTACCCGCACTCTTTTACCGATGGGCCAGTGCCGCCCCACTCTCCACATACGCTTTGATGCCGTTCAGAATCGCCTCTGCCACCTGATGCTGGTAACGGGTGGTTCGCAACTTGCGCTCCTCCTCCACATTACTGATAAACGCCGTCTCGACCAGAATTGACGGGATATCAGGCGCTTTCAGCACCGCAAATCCGGCCTGATCCACGGTGCGTTTGTGCAGATGGTTGATGCGCCCCATGCGATGCAGCACCTCTTTGCCGAATTTAAGGCTGTCATGAATCGTCTGACGCTGCACCATATCGAACATGGTGTGATCGAGATAGCGGTCACCGCTTTTGCTGACGCCGCCAATCAGGTCTGATTCATTCTGAGTCTGAGCCAGGAAACGAGCCGCCGCCGAAGTGGCACCGCTGGTTGATAAGGCAAACACTGAAGAGCCACGTGCCGCGCGGCTGGTAAAGGCATCCGCATGGATCGACACAAAAAGGTCGGCACGCTGTTTACGGGCTTTGGCAACCCTGACGCGCAGCGGAATAAAGACATCTTCATTACGCGTCATATAGGCTTTCATATTGGACTCTTTATCGATCAGCGCTTTGAGTCGCCGTCCAATCTTCAGCACAATATCTTTCTCGCGGGTCTTATATTTGCCGTGCGCGCCCGGATCTTCCCCACCGTGACCGGGATCGATCATGATAATGATCGGACGATCGCGCCCCGCTTTGCCGGGTAAGGGCGCCTGCACCCCTTCATCTTTCTCCAGATCGCCCTGGTTGTAATCTTTCAGCAGGGCCAGCAGAGGATCGTCCTCAACCTGGTTCTGGCTCGGATAGAGATCGACCACCAGCCGGTGATTGATCCCGGCGACCGGCGAGAGATTAAAGATCTTCGGCGCGACGTTGCGCTTTAATTCCAGTACCACGCGCACCGTGTTGCTGTCGAACTGACCGACACGGGCATTTTTAATAAAGGGATCGTCGACCCGAACCTGCTTATCTACCCCTTTCAGAACCGGATTGAGATGCAGCCCCTGAATATCAATCACCAGGCGTTCGGGATTGCTCAGCGCAAACTGCTTGTACTTCAGCGCGACATTGGACTCCAGCGTCATCCGCGAGTAGGTCGATGAGGGCCAGATACGCACCGCCACAATGTGGTTCTTCGCCGCCAACCCTGTCCGGCTGACGCTTAACAGCAGTAAGGCGCCCGTCCCCTGTAAAAATCGTCTGCGTGAAAAATGGGAATTAACGTCTGACATGCCGCTCCAGCTGCTGTGTAATGTCTAAAAAAGCGCCAGTTACTAAAATGGCGGCGAAAACTTTATCCAATCCGCAGCATGATGTCACCCCGGAAACCCTAAATAATGCAGGCTGTTAGCGGCTTTGACACCCAGAAAAACGTAAATTTTCGTCAGGATTAAGACTTGCAAAACCGGGCGTAAAAGCATAAAAATACAAAAAATACGAATAAACATTCACTGAGGGTTGGCCGTGAAGGAACGTAGTACCGAACTGGTTCAGGGTTTTCGCCATACCGTTCCCTATATCAATGCCCACCGGGGTAAAACCTTTGTCATCATGCTGGGTGGCGAAGCGATTGAGCATGAGAACTTCTCTGGCATCGTTAATGATATCGGCCTGCTGCACAGCCTGGGCATTCGCCTCGTCGTGGTGTATGGCGCACGACCGCAGATTGATGCCAGCCTGGCTCAGCAGCAGCTGGAGCCGGTTTACCATAAGTTTACCCGGGTCACCGACGCGCAATCGCTGGAGTTAGTGAAGCAGGCCGCTGGCCGACTGCAGTTAGATATCACGGCCCGCCTCTCAATGAGTCTCAACAACACGCCGCTGCAGGGCGCGCATATCAACGTGGTCAGCGGCAACTTCATTATTTCACAGCCGCTGGGCGTGGATGATGGCGTGGATTACTGTCACAGCGGCCGTATCCGTCGTATTGATGAAGAGGCCATTCATCGTCAGCTGGATAACGATGCGATTGTGCTGATGGGCCCGGTTGCGGTTTCAGTTACCGGCGAAAGCTTTAACCTGACCTCGGAAGAAGTGGCTACCCAGCTGGCGATTAAACTCAAAGCGGAGAAAATGATCGGCTTCTGCTCTGAGCAGGGCGTGCTGAACAGCGAGGGTGAAATCATCTCCGAGCTCTTCCCGAATGATGCGCAGGCCCGTATCGATGAGATTGAAAAGGAAGGCGATTATCTTTCCGGGACCGTTCGCTTCCTGCGTGGTGCGGTGAAAGCGTGCCGGAGTGGTGTACGCCGCAGTCATTTAATCAGTTATCAGGAAGATGGCGCGCTGTTGCAGGAGCTCTTCTCACGCGACGGTATCGGTACCCAGATCGTTATGGAGTCGGCAGAGCAGATCCGTCGCGCCAATATCAATGATATCGGCGGCATCCTCGAACTGATTCGTCCGCTGGAGCAGCAGGGTATTCTGGTGCGTCGCTCGCGCGAGCAGCTGGAAATGGAAATTGATAAGTTCACCATCATTCAGCGCGATAATCTGACCATCGCCTGTGCAGCACTCTATCCGTTTATGGATGAAAAGATTGGCGAAATGGCCTGTGTGGCGGTTCATCCTGACTATCGCAGCTCTTCACGCGGTGAGATGTTGCTGCAGCGCGTGGCACTTCAGGCACGCCAGATGGGGCTGGAAAAACTGTTTGTGTTAACCACCCGCAGCATCCACTGGTTCCAGGAACGCGGCTTTACGCCGGTAGATATTGAGTCCCTGCCCGAGAGTAAAAAAGAGATGTATAACTATCAGCGCCGTTCAAAAGTGTTGATGGCCGATCTCACCTGATTCAATCCGTAAGGGACAGGCACCCCCCGCGTGGTCTGTCCCCTCTCTTCTCAGCCAGATTCCCCTAGTCGCTCCACCAGACCGCTGCGTCGCTGCGTTTGCAGCTGCACGGCACGCTGAAATACGCCGGGTTCGCTGTAGATGGTCAGTTGCCGCCGTGCACGTGTAATCGCGGTATAGACCAGTTCACGGGTCAGCACCGGCAGAAACTGCGTGGGCATCACCAGCGCGGTATGATCAAACTCCGAGCCCTGTGATTTGTGCACCGTCATCGCCCAGGCCGTTTCATGTGAGGGTAACCGGCTCGGCTGAATCGCCTTGATCGATCCATCCGGCAGCGGGAAAAAGACCTTCAGGTTGCCCTCTTCATCCCGCATCGTCATGCCGATATCGCCATTAAACAGGCCGAGCGCGCTGTCATTTCGGGTGATCATCACCGGACGCCCTTCATACCAGCGGCTGCCCATGCCAGGACGACGGATGCGCTGCAGCTGCATCAGTCGCTGCTCAATACGCTGGTTCAGACCCTGCACGCCAAATGGCCCGTCACGTAATGCACACAGCAGCTGATAACGGCCAAAAGCGGCAATCACTTCTGCGGGCGACGACTGCTGTCTGATCAACTGCAGGAAGGGCTGATAACCCTGGGCTACCTCATCCAGCATCGCCTGATAAGCGTCAGCGCTGTTCAGCGGCTGGTAACTGATATCCTCATAAGCCGCAGCAAACACCGCCCTGACCTGCTCTGCATCGCCACGATTGATCGCTTTTGCCAGCTGGCCGATGCCTGATGAGTCATCAAAACGATAACTCTTCTGCAGCAGACAGATACTGTCGCGGACTGCAGGTGCCTGCACATCGTCACTGCCCTGCAGTGTGCAGCCGGTCAGCAGCGCGAGCTGTTCAGCCCGTGCCAGGCTGTAGCCGCTTTCGGTGCAGCGGCAGATGTCGCCCAGCACCGCACCGGCTTCGACCGAGGCCAGCTGATCGCGATCGCCCAGAAACACGACGCGGGCATGGGCAGGCAGCGCGGCGATCAGTTTTGCCATCATTGAGAGATCGACCATCGACGCTTCATCAACCACCAGCACATCAAGGTGCAGTGGGTTACCGGCATGGTAGCGCAGCCGCTGAGTGTCGGGCTGTGCGCCCAGCAGGCGATGCAGCGTGGTGGCTTCGGCAGGAAAACGCCGGCGTTCTTCGTCGCTGACCGCCAGTTCCTGCAGTGCACTGCCCAGTGACTCGGTCAGTCGCGCGGCGGCTTTGCCGGTCGGTGCCGCCAGCTGAATCCGCAGTGCACCGGGATTCAGGCGAATCAGGGCAGCGAGGAGTTTCGCCACTGTGGTGGTTTTACCGGTACCCGGCCCGCCGGAAATAACCGCAGTCTTGCGGGTCAGCGCCACGGCCGCCGCAATTTTCTGCCAGTTCTCCGGCTGGTCGTCAAACAGGCTGTTCAGCACGTCGCCTGCAGCATGCATATCAAACGCAGTTTTTACTTCCTGCGCAGCGAAGAAGTCGGCGACCCGGCCTTCGCTTTGCCACAGCCGATGCAGATATAAACGCTGGTTGCTCAGCACCAGCGGCGTAACCAGGCTGCCATCACTGACAGCCGACCAGTCAGCAAAGCGTGCTGTCCAGTCTTCCGGCGCACCAGCGGCGTGCCAGATCGCCTGAGCCAGCGCAGGCTGGCGACCAGCGAACAGATTCGCTTCGCAGAGGTTGCTCAGCGGTAAACAGACGTGCCCCTCACCCGCGTCAGCGCTGACGCAGGCCGCAGCGAGCAGCAGCCCAGGCTGTGATTCCGGGGCCACCAGTTGGGCAAACTGTATATCCAGCGGTCGCAGGAGACGCTTCTCTACCGCCTGCAGCAGCAGACTCAGCATGTCACTCATAACATCTCCCCGGTTTCACCAAACAGTGCATCAATTTCTTCCACAAAGGCTTCAGCAGGTCGGGTGGCGAAAATGCCGTTGTCCGGCGAGCTGCCATCCATCCCGCGCAAAAACAGATAAAACACCCCACCAAAGTGACGCTGATAGTCGTAGTCCGGCAAACGATGCTGCAGATAGCGATGCAGCGCCAGCGTATAGAGCTGATACTGCAAATCGTAGCGGTGGCCAATCATCGCCTGCGCCATCGCCTCTGGCGTGTAAGCGGCGTGGCTATCCCCCAGCCAGTTCGATTTGTAGTCGAGCAGATAATATTTTCCCTGCCAGCGGAAGACCAGATCGATAAAGCCCTTCAGCATGCCCCGCACCTGACGAAAATCCAGGGGGGCGGCCTGCTGAGAGAGGCTGTCGTGCCGGCGCAGCAGAGCGTCAAGATCCGCCGCAGTCAGCAGATTGTTGATCGGCAGATAGAACTCCATCTCAATCAGGCGTTCGCTGCTTTTTATCGCCGACAGCGTCAGCCCCTCAGCATTGAGCGGCGTATGTAAGACCCGGTCAATCCACTGTTCCAGAACCGGCAACCAGGTCAGCGGATAGCCATTATGCTGCAGCTGATCTTCCAGCCAGACGCTGTCCGGCGGTTCGGTAAAGTCGATCGACTCAAACAGACCGTGCAAAAACGTACCGGGTGCCGCTCCGCGCGGAAAGTGGTGGGGTGTCAATGCAGCCTCTTCACCCTTCTCTTCTTCGCCCGCGGCATCAATATCAAAATTGGGCATCGCATCCAGCAGCGGCGAGCTGTGATGCTGTTGCAGGCCTGAATAACTGGTTACCCGCCAGACGTCAGCCAGCGCGCGCGTAATGTCGCGACTGCTTAAAACCTCATCGCCCTGCTGCGCATCCTGCCACATTTCTCCCGGCAGCAGAGCCTCTTCAACCAGCGCAATCCCTTCACCGGTTAACGCATTCAATCGCTGACTGAGCTGCTGCGCATCCGCCGCCTCACCCTGCTGCACCAGGTAGCCCAGCGCGCTCTTGTGCAGATCGCTTTCGCCCTCTTTTTTGCGGGTGCCTTTGATCAGTGGCGCAATGCCGACGCTGCAGTGATAGACCGAACGGGTCAGCGCCACGTAGAGCAGACGCAGATCCTCCGCCAGGCGCTCCTCTTCGGCCAGCGCCAGACTTTGTGCATCACCCTGCACATCCAGCAGTGCCGTGAACGTGTCGCGATCGTGATAAAGCGCGCTGGCCGCCTCGCGGAACCCGGCAGCAAATGGCAGCCAGACCAGCGGATATTGCAGTCCTTTCGATTTATGGATGGTGATGATCTGCACCAGATGGCGGTCGCTTTCCAGACGCAACTGCTGGCTGGAGGCCTGGCTGTTTGGCCGGGCAATCTGCTGCGCCAGGAAGCGCACCAGGGCGTGCGGACTCTCCAGCTGCACCGAAGCCTCCTGCAGCAGTTCACCCAGATGCATCAGATCGGTCAGGCGACGTTCACCGTTCTCCGAGGCCAGCATATTCTCTGCCAGCTGCCGCCTGATCATCACGTCACGCAGCATCGGTAACACGCCGCGCTGATGCCACAGCTGCTGCCAGACGGCAAACTGCTCCACCAGCGCATCCCACTCGCGTTCATTCTGTGTCAGCGCGTCGAGCGTTGCTGCATCAATAGCAAAGATTGAGGTCGCCAGCGCGCTGCGCAGCAGACGTTCCTGCTCGGGTGCCTGTATCGCCTGCAGTAACCAGAGCAGTTCGCGCGCTTCCGGCGTGGTGTAGACGCTGTCCCGGCTGGAGAGATAGACCGAAGGAATCGACAGCGCATTCAGCGCGTCGCGGATTAAACCGGCCTCATTACGACTGCGCACCAGCACGGTGATATCGGAAGCCCGCACCGGCTGCAGCGCCTCGCCTTTGCCCAGGCGGGCGCGCCCCTGCTGTCCGGCCACCAGCCAGCGGCTGATATCGGCCGCACACTGCTGTGCCATAAACTGCTGGTAATCGCTGTTACCCACGCCCTCGCCAGGCTGCAGCCAGAACCGTAACGCCGGTTGCTGCTGCTCGTCAAAAATCAGTTTCAGCGACTGATTGGGCGCAGCAGGCTTAACTGGCTGAAAGGGGATCGCCGAGAACAGAAAAGGCGAATCGAGCTGAGAAAAGAGGCGGTTGACGCTCCCGACCATCTCAGGTGATGAACGCCAGTTGGTATCCAGCGTGTAGTGAGCGCTGACTTCGTTTCTGGCCCGCAGATAGGTAAAAATATCCGCACCGCGAAACGCATAGATCGCCTGCTTGGGATCGCCGATCAGAAACAGTGCCTGTTCAGGCTGATTAATATAGAGTGTGCGGAAGATGCGGTACTGCTGCGGATCGGTATCCTGGAATTCATCAATCAGGGCCACCGGGTAACGCGCCCGGATGGTTTCTGCCAGCAAAACGCCGCCTGGCTGCTGCAGCGCTTCATCCAGTTTACTGAGCAGATCGTCGAAGCCTAACAGTGCACGTAACCGTTTCTCGCGCTGCACCGTAGCGCGCACATCGGTCAGCGCCTGCGCAATGATGACATCCCGCAGCGACAGCGGTTCTGCCATAAACTGATCGATCGCCTCAAACAGCGAATGACGCGGCGCTTCACCCTTTTTAGTTTTCTCCTCCAGCACCTGCTGTCCAAAGCGCTCCAGCTCTTTGGGCAACTGATAATCCAGCGTTTCGCTGCTGGCCCACTGCGTGACGCGGGCCACCCAGTTGGGCAGATGTTTACTGCTGTAGCTGCGCTTATCAACGCCAGATGCAGTGATAATGCCCTCAACATCGGCGCTGAGCGCCTGCCACTGCTGCTTGATGGCCTCGATGCGCGCCAGATTGCGGGCGTGCCGTGATGCCAGCGTCTCATCGGCGGCAGGCGGACGTTTCAGCCCCGGGGACTCCCCCTGTAGCCAGGGGCGCAGCGTGGTCAGCAGGCTATCCGGCCCGCTCCACTCTGCGGCGATGATCCGTGCCACATCCAGACTCAGTGGATAGCACTGACGACGCCAGAAATCGGCGGCCGACTGCTTCAGCAGCGCCTGCTCATCTTCAATCAACTCCTGCTCGAACAGCATGCCCGACTCAAAGGCATTGAGATTCAGCATCCGCTGACAGAAGCCGTGAATGGTAAAAATGGCGGCTTCATCCATCTGCCGCTCGGCAGCCAGCAGCTGCGCGGCGGCCTGAGCCAGATCAGGCATCTGCTCCAGCAGTAACTGGTGCATCGGATTGCTGCTTTTGCCGCGGATACAGGCCAGACGTAGCTGATGAATATTCTCGCGGATGCGCCCGCGCAATTCGGCGGTCGCGGCCTCGGTAAAGGTCACGACTAAAATTTCTTCGACAGAGAGCGGCCGGCTGTAGGCGTTTTCACCGCCCAGCCCCAGCAGCAGGCGCAGATAGAGCAGACCAATGGTAAAGGTTTTTCCGGTGCCCGCTGACGCCTCAATCAGCCGCTCGCCTCTGAGCGGCAGCGTTAAAGGATTCAGCGATACGGGAGGTAACTGCGTCATTGGGTCTCACTCTTTACCGGCAGCGACTGCTGCAGTTGTGCCACTTCACTCCAGGTTTTCCAGCCAGGCTGACGGGCAAACTCAACTTTGCCATTGCCGGTGCCTGCAATCTGCGAGGTCATCACCATGCCCTTATGTTCGATCACGGCCTGCCGGAAAAAGTCTGCCAGGCTCGCCGGGGTTAACCGCTGAACCTGCTCTGTCATTTTTTGCCGGGTATCAAATTGATCATTCTGCCGATCAAAGTCGCGGCTAAAGCGATCCGCTTCCTCAAAGAGCGTCTGAGGACGCTGCTGCAAATCATTGATCATCGCCTGCTGATACTGGGCAAAGTCTGCCTGGCTCATACTGCGCAGACGTTTTTCCGCCTGCGGGTAGAAGGCCTGATAGCGCTGCAACAGCCAGCCCGGTTGTTTGCTGTTACTTTGCAGCAGGAAGCCGATCCCCCACTGGCGACCCACAGGCATCTGGAAGGCAAAAACCGCGTAGCCGAGCTGCTCTTTGGTCCGCAGCTGATTGTAGAACCACGGCTGCACAATCTGGCTCAGCATGGAGCTGTGCGCCATGCTCTGATATTCACTGTATCCCAGTGGAACATAGAGCGCGGCAAGGGCGGAGTCGGTGCTGCTGCCTTTTTGTTGCAGGTTGGCTTTCAGCGGTTTTTTAATCGAGACATACTGACTATGCCAGTCGCGGGTCGCATGACTCTGCATCTGCTGTTTGAGCTCATGCCCCAGCTGCGTCACGCTGTCAGCACTGAGGTTGCCCACTACCAGCATCTCCGGCGTCGCGTCGCGGAACAGCGTATCGCGATAGTCAGTAACATCCTTAAGTGATAGTGTGCTTACCAGCTTGCGGCGAGCCTCGCGCTGGGTATATGGCAGCTGCGACAGCAGTTGCATCGGCTGAATCGCCTGTTCAAACGCTTTGCCCTTTTCCGCCGCGTCCAGCCGCTCCAGATACCAGGATTTAGCCTGCTCCAGCTGCTGTTCTGTCGGCTGGAAAGTGGCATAACCTTCCACCAGTTTCTTCAGCAGGGTCGGCAGACGCTGAGTGAAGCCGTTGGCGCTGAATACCAGCCCTTCATCTTCACCCGTTGAGAAGCTGATGCCGCCCACTGAAGCCTGTGAATTAAGCTCGTCCAGCGCCAGGCTGGAAAGGTAGTCATTCAGGCCAAATAGCACCTGCTGACGGGCATCACTGATGGTGTGCTTATTGCGTAACGCCAGGGTGATCGCCGCTTTTGGCTCGCTGGCGTAATAACGACTGGGCATCCAGTAAATACGCATATCATCCTGGTTATCCAGTCTCACCGGATGCTGATACGTTTTGCCGTCTGACGGTAACAGGGTGAAGTCGTCCGGGATATAGGGGTTCAGCACGGGCATCGCCAGCGTAATCTGGCTGGCGCGCTGCTGCCAGTCTGCAAAGGTTTGTGGAGTGATCTTCTCAACCTGATAAGGCGCATCCACAAAATAGGCTTTTTTGTTGTGCGGCTCCTGCGGACTGATGTACCAGATACGCGCATGCTGCGGGGTCATCTCTTTCAGCCGGGCATTAATCGCGGCGGCATCGTACTGATCCGCCAGATAAGGTGCATCCAGCGTATGTTCAACCGGTACGCGTAGCATGGTGTCGGCCAGCCATTCAATGTAATCCATATCGCGGGTAATTGAGGGATAGCGGAAGTCGAGCGCCAGCACATGCGAAACTTCATTGAAATAGCGCTTATCATCCCCCTGCTGACGCAGCAGATTGATGTAGCTGAATATCGCCGCCACGACCTGGTCGCGCTGCGCCAGACCTTTATCAGTCAGTGACGCGGTAATCGCAAACACGCCGCTGTTGCGCTCGGTCATCGGGTCAGCACCCGCATTCACCCCGTCGGCCAGCCCCTGTTTTTGCAGCCAGTCAGTCAGCGTGTTTTTGCTGCGGTTACTGATTAAATAGCTTATCAGCGTGTCGGTTTTACTGCGGAACCGATCGCTGTTGTTAGCAATGCGGAATTCAATTTTTAGCTGCTTGCGCGGCTGGGCCGGAACGTAATGGATGATGATGCCCTGCTGCGCATCGGTCACCACCGGCACCGTAATCTCCGGCACGCTGGCGTCATGATTTTGCACCCGGCCAAAGGTTTTAGCCGCAATCGACGCCATCTCCGGCAGCGGTTTGTTGCTGTAGATCACCGCTTTCATCAGATTGGCGGAGTAATGCGTATGATAAAAGTCCTGCAGCGCCTGGTGCAGTTTGCTGCCTGGCTTATCTTTCAGGGTCTCAAGATTGCCGCCCGAAAAACGTGACGCCGGATGCGCCGGGTTCAGGGTTTCTGCGCCGACCTGGGCCATACGCAGGCCATCGCGCGAGCGCGCCATGGTCAGCTCGGCATTCACGGCGTGGCGCTCGCGGTCAGCGTTAACCGGATCCAGCAGCGGCTCAGCCACCGCATCCGCCAGGCGATCAACCGCCGGTTCCAGCGCGTCATTTTCCACTTCCAGATAAAAGGCGGTGCGGTAAGAGGCTGTGCTGGCGTTGTGGCTGCCGCCATGTTTTTTCAGGAATTCAGCCAGGTTGTCGGGCTGCGGGTAGTGCTTTGAACCCATCAGCACCATATGCTCAAGGTAGTGCGCCAGTCCCGCCTGCTGATCGGGATCGTCCAGCGATCCTATCGGCAGCGTCAGCGCCGCCAGCGATTTCGGTGCCACAGGATCGGAAACCAGTAACACCGTCATCCCATTATCAAGCCGGATAGCCTGATAGTGGCGGGGATCCTGTTCACTTTTGCGAATAGTGTCGTTAACCGGCTGCCAGCCTGATGATGCCTGCTCCTGCGCCTGCGCTGTGCAAGCCATCAGGCTTAACATTAGCGCCGCTATCCAGCGTGCGTGTACCCGCATGTAAACCCCTCTCGTTTCCCGATAAACCGCCAATGTCGGACGCGGCGGCTCAAAGCAGAGCAAAATTTTTGTGTAATGAGTCAGTCAGCAAAAACGCCTTCTGATCGGCTATTCATCATCCTGATGTGCAGCCAGCACCGGTAAATACCAGCGCTGTGCCGCCTCAGTTATCTGCTGTAGTTGTGGCTCATCCAGCACCCGGCAAAGACGTTGCAGATAGGGATCGCTGCCTTCACCCTCAACCTGATAGTTGCCTGACCAGGCCGTCAGCAGGCGATTACGCGCCTTAAGCTGGGTTGCCTCATCAGTCAGTAACTGCTGACTTTTTTTGTCGTAGCTGGCGGTCAGCCACGCGCCGCCACTTTTGTTAAGCAGCATCAGCGGCTGACGCATACCCGCGAGATATCCCGTGACATACTCATTCAGCGCAGCAATCGCCTCTGCCTGCGGCACAGCAAGGAAGCACCAGCGGCTCTGCTGCCGGCCAAACATCCGGCTGCTGCCGGTGCCGCCCAGCGCGCAGTAGACCAGATGTTCCAGCCAGAGTAGCAGTCCGTCGTTCATGTTGAGTACGCCAGGCCGCCAGCGCAGCAATCCATCACTCTGAACCTGCGTCAGCCACCCGGTTAAGCTGACCTGCTCCAGTTGCAGATTCACTTCCCAGCTCTCGCCGTCGCTGCGCTGGGTGACCACTTCTGCCGCTACTTCCTGCATCTCATCGCGCTGCGCCTGCCAGAACAGCTCACCGAACGCGCCATAAGGCAGATTACCGGCCGCACGATGGTGCGCATAAAGCCGCTGAGTATCCTCGCCTTCGACCAGGGCATTCAGCAACTGCGCGTTAATCTGATAACGCTCAAGGTTGTCGAGCGCAAACGGCTCGCTGTCAGGCAGTTCGTTCTCCTCCAGCCAGAAACTCACGCCAAGCCGCTGGTGGAACCAGGCCCGGACCGGATGTCGCCAGAAGCGCAGGAACGCCTCCAGCGTCAGCGCGTCAATTAACGGCGCCTCCAGCGGCTGCACAAAATCGGGCTGCGGCTGCCCCGCGCCTCGCGCAGCAGGCAGCCACTCACGGGCGAAACTTTGCAGTCTGGCAGCAGGCTGGAAATTCTCGGCGGCAAACGGCATCCGGCTGTGCAGGTGCTGCAGGTGCATCCGCACCCGTTCGGCACTCTCATCCAGCTCAAGATGGCCATCACCGTCCAGATAAAAACTCTGTCCAATGTAATCCAGCAGTTCTGTGACCAGCACCGAGGGGTAGCGTTCCGTATTATCCTGAATCGCCCGGCCGATATAACTGATATAGAGCTGCTGCTGCGCCGAAATCATCGCCTCCAGGAAGAGATAGCGGTCATCATCGCGGCGACTGCGGTCGCCTTTGCGGGACTGCTGCTGCATCAGATCAAAACCTAACGGTGCTAAAGTACGGGGATAGACGCCGTCGTTCATGCCCAGCAAACAGACCAGCTGAAAAGGAATGGAGCGCATTGGCATCAGGGTACAGAAGTTAATCTGCCCCGCCAGGAAACGCTGACTGATGCGCTGTTGATCAAGCCGGCTACGCAGATCATCACGCAACAGCGCCACCGGAATCGCCTCTTCAAACCGCGCATCCATGCCATATTCAATCAATTGCTGCCACTGCTCTTCCACCAGCAGCAAGGCGGCCTCGGTTTCTGCATCGGGCCTGAAAAAGGCATTGAGCAGTTCCCGGCACATGGGCAGCCAGGCCGCCAGTGGTCGGGGTTCGGCAAGCAGCTGCCGCCAGTGATTAAGCCGGGAGAGCAGCTCAGCCAGATGTCCCGCCAGCTCCCCCACCAGACCACCCGACTCGTCATAAGGCAGAATCCCTTCCCAGTCACCGTTGTGGCTCTCCATCGCATTACCCAGCAGCATACGCTGCAGGCCAAAGCGCCAGGTGTGCTGGCCGGTAACCGGAAGTGACAGGGCTTCTACGCTGGCATCATCCAGCCCCCAGCGTACCCCCGATTCGCTGACCCAGCGCCGCAGTAAACGCAGGCCGCTTTCATCAATGGCGAAGTGGGAAGCGAGCGCCGGGACATCGAGCAGCGCCAGCACATCCTCCGAGACAAAACGGCTGTCCGGCAGTGCCAGCAGATGCAAAAACGCCACAATGGCCGGATGAGCCTGACTGGCACGGCGATCTGAAATCGCAAACGGCAGATAGCGATCGGCAGGTGCATTGGCGAACACCGCCTGAATAAAAGGGGCGTAGGCGTCGATATCCGCCACCATGACGATGATGTCACGCGCTTTCAGCGTCGGATCGGCCTCCATCATCGCCAGCAGATGATCCTGCAACACTTCAACTTCGCGCTGGGCACTGTGGCAGACCTGCACCGCAATTGATCGATCCTCCGGATCCAGGCAGCGCTTCTGATCGCTGTGTGCCAGTTCCGCCGCATTCAGTCCGATGATGGCGTTATCCTGCAGATTGAGAAGATCGTGCTGCATACAGTGCAGCAGGTTGTCCGGCTCCACATCGACAAAAGCATCAATGTCATCGTTTGACTCCATCTGGCTCAGCAGAAACAGGTTGTCACGTCCCAGCTTGCCCCATGAGGCGAGCAAAGGATTGGTCAGTTGCTGTTCACCGGCGTCGTTAAACAGCGCCGGTGCCTGCTCTGCATCCCGGAAGAGTCCGCGTGATTCATCAGCACCATGACGTCGGCGCTGACGACTTTGCAGTTTCGCCAGAAACGCATAATCCTGAATATCGCCCCAGTAATCGCGGCAGGGATTGGTGAACAGCAGATGGATGTCGATGTGACGTCCCAGCGCCTGCAACGCCTGCAGATAGACCGGCGGCAGCGCAGAGATGCCACAGATAAAGACCCGTTTGGGCAGATTTTCCGGCGTGCTTTTCGCCTGATCCAGCGTCTGGATAAATCGCGCATAGAGGTTGGCGCGGTGCCATTCAGGCTGGCGCAGGGCCTGGGTATAACTCACCAGATCGCGCCACAGGGCAGCCTGCCAGCGCTGCGCCTCGCCCAGCCCCTCAATGGTTTCGCCGCGCTCCCAGCTGTTGAGCCAGTCGGCACGATAGACCAGATACTGGTCGAACAGATCGGCCACACGTGAACTGAGCTGAAACAGTTTACGCTTGTCGCCGTCGTCATGGAGATAGTGGCGTAAAGAGGTAAACTCTTCATGCTTCAGCATCTCCGGCAGCCGGTGCATCAGCTTCCAGCCCATGCTGGCCTTACTGAAAGCACTTTCTACCGGGATATCGGGCAGTACGCGGACGAACATCTCCCAGATAAAACTGGCAGGTAGCGGGAATTCGATATTGGCAGCAATACCAAAGGTTTGCGCCAGCTCCATCTGCAGCCACTGCGCCATACCCGGACTCTGCACCAGCACCATTTCTGAGGCGAAAGGATCATCAAGAGGGTCATGTTTAATCACCGCAGCCGCCAGAATCTTCAGCACATCAAGCTGATTTGAGTGATAAACGTGAAACATGAAAACTCCTGTGATAACTCAGAACGTGACTGCGGTATTGCGGCTCTGTCACTTTACCGCGTATCGCGGTTGAAACCCATCAAAAGGGCGACCGGGAAGAGTTAACATCGCAGCCGCGTCAGGGTGGCACGGCGCTGATAAGGTCCCGTCACGTCAGCCCGATCCAGGGTGCAGCCTGAAGGACCGCTCTGCTGTTGCAGTATTGAAGTCCAGCCGGGACTCTCATGTCCCATCAGTTGCTGCTCAGCCACCCGCCATGCTTCACGCTGATACCACTGCTGGCTGAATCCCAGTGCCAGTGCGCGATGATAGTGCAACAGCGTGCTGCTGCTTAATGCCATTAACAGCAGAGCAAACAACACTTCCGGCAGGCTGAATCCACCGCGCTTACTGGCAGGTGGCCGGGGGCGTGAGCGGGCAGTAATCGATCCAGCCGTGCGGCAACGCGGTAATCTGATTGCCCCGTAACCGTACCCACTGCCAGACCGCCATACCACTGCCGCTGGCCTCCCCTTTAAGCAGACCTTCATCCTTTTCACCTCGTTGTAAACAGCTGCGCCAGCCCTGGCGATCATCCTGCTGACAGCTGGCCGCCTCACTGGCTGACCAGCTCAGGGAGAAGCCCCATTGCAGCGCAGACTGCGCCCGCCAGAAACCCTGAGTAAACTGCTGCTCATCCGCCAGCAGTCGCATTCCCTGCTCAGACATCTTACGGCTGGCATGCAGCGTAAAGCTGCCGATGACCATAATCATCAACACCATGCCCAGAGCGCTGCTGCCTCGCTGCTTCACAGGTTCTCTGCCTCAATCCAGCTCTCCACCGTTTCAAGCCAGCGTCCGGCCCGTGCCTGCAGCACTATCCTGACCTGCGTGCCCTGCTGGCTGACGCTGAACTGCTCCAGCGTCATAAACGCGGGATCGGAGAGCCGCTCCCAGCCCGCTGACTGACACTGGTCAACACCTCGCTGCATCTCAAGCTGCTGTTGTCGCAGGCGATAACCGTAATAGTCACTCTCTGCATAGCTCACCCCTTCCCATTTACCGTTGCTGTTCTCATCCCAGCGCAGCAGCAGGCAGTTCTCTCTGATTTGCAGCGCCTCACTGCCACACTCACCGTGACAATAACCGGCACGCCGCACCGCTTTTTCCAGCGTCGCCATCATCTGCTGTAACTCCTGACGCAGCTGCGCCCGTTGCATCACGCCGGCGTTCTCTGCCAGCAGCAGCGGCAGAAAACGGCCAGCACTTAACATCACGACGGCGCTGATTGCCAGGGCGATCAGCATCTCCAGCAGGCTGAATCCGGCCATTTTCAACGACACGTCTCCTCATCCGTCATGCAGAGGCGAATACGGGCTCTTGCCGAGATAATCAGCCGCATTCGTCCGGCGCTGTTACCCAGCTCAATGCTACCCGCCCGGGCCACATTACGTCGGCCATAGAAGCCCGGTTCACCCCGGATGTCATAGAGCGCAACGCCAGCGTGCGGCGCTACGAATTGCAGCCGTTTTCGGCTATCACAGCCTGCAACGGGGCGGCTTCCGGCACCGATGCACCAGGGATCGCCAGGCCGTGACCATAAAACCAGATCGCTATTTTGCCGGTTGGCCTGGGCACGCAGCCCAAGCAGGAATCCCTGCAGTTGCTGAGCGCTGTCGCGCAGTTGCTGCCGCTGTTGCCAGCGCTGCCAGCCATGCAGCGCGGCAACGCTCAGCATGCCGGCAATCACCATCACCAGCAGCAGTTCCGGTAGGGTAAAGCCGCGTAAGTGTGCTGTTTTCATGGTGTCAGAGTGCGGGTGATGAACAGATGAAACAAGGTGCGGTTTGGCAGGCTGGAAAGCACGTCGCAGAGAATCTTCCCCAATAGCATGAATTGGCAGAAGCGTGCGAGCGTTGCCGCAGATTTACCGGTTTGCGGGCAAAAAAAAGCCCCGGCGAAGTGCCAGGGCGTTATCTTTTATCGCGAATCAGATGGCGACAGGGGCTTTGATCGCGGGATGCGGATCGTAGCCTTCAATCTCAAAATCTTCGAACTGATAGTCAAACAGCGACGCCGGTTTGCGTTTGATAACAAGTGATGGCAGCGGACGCGGTTCGCGGGTCAGCTGCAGGCGCGCCTGCTCCAGATGGTTACTGTAGAGGTGGGTATCACCGCCGGTCCAGACGAAGTCGCCCACCTGCAGATCGCACTGCTGCGCCACCATATGTACCAGCAACGCATAGCTGGCGATGTTAAACGGCAGGCCCAGGAAGATGTCGCACGAGCGCTGATAGAGCTGGCAGGAGAGTTTGCCGTCCGCCACGTAGAACTGGAAGAACGCGTGGCAAGGGGCCAGCGCCATCTCGCTCAGCTCGCCGACGTTCCAGGCAGAAACGATAATCCGGCGTGAGTCGGGATCGCGCTTCAGCTGCTCCATCACCTGGCTTAACTGGTCAATCTCCTGGCCGCTGGCCGTTACCCAGCTGCGCCACTGTTTGCCATACACCGGGCCGAGATCGCCATTCTCATCCGCCCACTCATCCCAGATGGAGACGTTGTTTTCTTTGAGATAACCGATGTTGGTATCGCCTTTCAGAAACCACAGCAGCTCATGAATAATCGAGCGGATATGACATTTCTTGGTGGTGACCAGCGGAAAACCATCCTGCAGGTTGAAACGCATCTGGTGACCAAAAATTGAAAGCGTACCGGTGCCGGTACGGTCAGCTTTTGGCGTGCCTTCGTGCAGCACATGTTGCATTAAATCCAGATACTGTTTCATTTTTCCTCGCGAAATTGTGGCTGCGGGCGACGACGATACGCCCAGATCATCATAATAATACCGGCAATAATCATTGGCACAGAGAGGATCTGTCCCATACTGATTCCGCCTTCAAACAGGCCAAGCTGGGCATCCGGCTGGCGGAAGAACTCAACGATAATACGGAAGGCGCCATAGCCAATCAGGAACAGGCCTGAGACGCTGCCCATCGGGCGTGGCTTACGAATAAACAGATTCAGGATGATAAACAGCACTATCCCTTCCAGCGCCAGTTCATAGAGCTGCGAAGCATGACGCGGCAGCACGCCGTAGGTGTTGAGCAGCGCCTGGTATTGCGGATTGGTGGCGGCCAGCGCGACATCTTCGCTGCGGGAGCCAGGGAACAGCATGGCATAGCGGAAGCCCGGATCGACACGGCCCCAGAGCTCACCGTTAATGAAGTTGCCGAGACGACCGGCACCCAGACCGAACGGGATCAGCGGCGCGATGAAATCAGCCACCTGGAAGAAATTACGTCGGGTGCGGCGGGCAAAGACCAGCATGACGACAATCACCCCGATGAGACCACCGTGGAACGACATGCCGCCATCCCAGACTTTGAACAGATAGAGTGGATTTTCCAGGAACAGCGGTAAGTTGTAGAACAGCACATAGCCGATGCGTCCACCAAGGAAGACCCCCAGGAAACCGGCATAAAGCAGGTTCTCCACTTCCTCTTTTTTCCAGCCGCTGCCCGGCTGATTGGCGCGGCGGACAGCCAGCCACATGGCGAAAACAAAGCCCACCAGATACATCAGACCGTACCAGTGAAGCGAAACCGGTCCAATCGAGAAGATCACCGGATCGAACTGCGGAAATGCAATATAGCCGTTATTCATCATTCACCGTCTATTTTTCAACCCTGAAAAGGGGCGTTGTCAGGCACATAAATTAAGGCTGCGCATCATAGCACAGCCGGTTTTGTGAATTGTCCCGCAAATGTAAACGCGGATAACGCCCAGAGTCTGACCCGTCAGGCGTACATTGTTGCAGCCAGACTGGTCACGGACAGCGCGCAACAACCGGAGCGTACACGTAGTACGTGAGGATTGTGAGCACTGCCCAGGGCCAGAATGGCAAATAAAATAGCCTGACCCGTCAGGCGTACATTGTTGCAGCCAGACTGGTCATGTACAGCGCGCAACAACCGGAGCGTACACGTAGTACGTGAGGATTACTCGCTGTGCTCGCCCCTTCAGGGCCGCCCTGACGGGCGTTCAGGTTGCTAAAGCAGCCTGTGTGAGCACTGCCCGGGGCCAGAATGGCAAATAAAATAGCCTGAAGTGGCGCTTAGCGACCGCCGCGGATTAATCCACCCAGCCCGCGACGCTCCATAAAGGTCGAGACCAGATGACGAACCTCAGTGGCGGTATGAGCATTCATCCCCTGCTCGCTGAGCTGCTGTGCTTCTTCGTGATCCAGATGGCGCAGCAGGTATTTCACCCGTGGTACGTTTTTGCCGTTCATGCTGAGATGGTGATACCCCAGCCCGACCAGCAGCGCCACGCACATTGGATCGCCGGCCATTTCACCACACAGGCACAATTCCAGATTGGCCAGACGGGCTTCCTGCGCAATCGTATTCAGTGCACGCAGCATCGCCGGATGCAGCGAGTCGTAGAGATTGGCCACGCGGGTGTTGTTGCGATCCACCGCCAGCAGATACTGGGTCAGATCGTTGGTGCCAACCGAGACAAAATCGACCCGCGACGCCAGATGCGGGATCATAAACAGCATCGACGGCACTTCAATCATGATGCCGATGCGCGGCGCGGGGATCGTATAGCCCAGCATCTCTTCGACTTCGCGTCCTGCGCGATCGATCAGCTTTTTCGCTTCGTCGATCTCATCGATATGGCTGATCATCGGCAGCAGAATACTGAGGTTGCCGGATGCGGCGTTGGCACGCAGCATCGCGCGCACCTGCACCAGGAAAATTTCCGGCTGGTCAAGCGTCAGGCGGATGCCGCGCCAGCCCAGACAGGGATTCTCTTCACTGATAGGCATGTAGGGTAGCTGTTTATCTGCCCCCACATCCAGGGTACGCAGCGTCACAGGCTTGTTGTGAAACAGCTGTAACATGCCCTGATACTGTGCCACCTGCTCCTCTTCCGACGGGAAGCCGTTCTGCAGCATAAACGGAATTTCGGTGCGGTAGAGACCGATGCCATCCACCCAGTTGCCCAGCGTCTGCTCATGCTCCGGGCTTAAGCCGGCATTCAGCATCACCTGCACGCGCTCGCCGCTTTTCAACTCACCGGGCTGATCGACCACGCCCTCCGCCATTTTGCTCAGCGCATTCTCTTCGCTGATCAAACGCTGGTACTCCTGCACCAGCACCGGCTCGGGATCGATCAACAGCTCACCGCGATACCCATCGACGATCAGCAAACGTTTGTTGAGCTGATGAGGCTGGATGTCAGCGCCCATGACCGTCGGGATCCCCATCGCGCGGGTCAGAATCGCCGCATGGGAGTTGGCTGCGCCGTCACGCACCACCACGCCCGCCAGCCGCTCATGCGGCAGCTCAGCTAAGGTGGTGGCGGTCAGCTCATCGGCCACCAGCACAAAGCGTTCCGGCCAGGCATTGGTGCCGACCAGCGTATCGTCAAGGTGAAACAGCAGGCGCTGACCCAGCACCCGCAGATCGCCTGCGCGTTCACGCAGGTAGGTGTCCGTCAGGCTGGCAAACTGTTCAGCAAACTTCTCGATCACCTGTTTCACTGCCCATTCGGCGACCGATCCGCGTTCGATCTCATCGAACAGATCTTTTTTCAGTCGGGCATCGGTTAACAGGTGAGAGTAAAGGTCGAAAATGGCCGCACTCTCTTTCTGAGCGCTGGCGCTGAAGCGTTTACTGAAGCGACGAAATTCACTGGTGGCTTCACTCATGGCGAGCGACAGACGCTCACGTTCGCGATGAACATCCAGCGTTGAGGCAGCCGAAACCTGATCGAGCAGTGGCTGCGTCTCATCTACCCAGCCCGGTGCCACCGCCACGCCAGGCGCAGCTGCAATCGCGCGCACCCGCGTCTGCCGGAACTGACCAAACAGCTGGGCCATCTGCGACTGCGACAGCAATGCCGCCATCTGGGTGGCAAGGGTGACCAGAAACGACTCTTCGCTTTCATCAAACTGACGGTGCTCGCGCTGCTGTACCACCAGCACGCCCAGTAACTGGCGACGGCTGATAATCGGCACGCCGAGGAAGGAGCGGTAGCGCTCCTCTTTCACTGCGGGGATATATTTAAAGCTGGGATGACTCTGGGCGTCAGCAAGGTTAATCGGTTCGGCCAGACGGCCCACTAAACCGACGATCCCCTCGTCAAACGCCAGGGTCACGGTGCGGCCACGCGGTTTTTTAAGTCCGCGCGTCGCCATCAGGTAGTAGCAGTGACGATCGTGGTCGGCGAGGTAAACGGAACAGACTTCCGTATCCATCGCCAGACAGATCTCATTAACCAGGATGTCGAGTGCTTCATTGAGACGCGGCGCACTCGCCACTTTTTCTACAATTTCGCGCAACTGAGTGAGCATAAAGGGCGTGGCCTATCCTCTCTTACGTCGATGGGCAGGATTATTTCGCTGCCCCGCACTCTCCTGCATAGACATCACCACGCCAGCGAATTCCTTCATCACCCGACGATAAACGTCGCGCTTAAAGGAGACAACCTGACGCACCGGATACCAGAAACTGACCCAGCGCCAGCCATCGAACTCGGGCGTGCTGCTGTGCTGCACATTGATATCCGCGTCATTACACATTAACTGCAGAAGAAACCACTTTTGTTTCTGGCCGATACATACCGGCTTTGTGTCCCAACGCACCAAACGTTTTGGCAACTTGTAACGTAACCAGTTACGGGTAGAAGCAAGTATTCGAACATCTTTCCGGTGTAATCCGACCTCTTCGAACAGTTCGCGATACATCGCCTGTTCTGCGGTTTCACCGGGATTGATGCCTCCCTGAGGAAATTGCCAGGAGTGCTGTCCAAAGCGCCTGGCCCATAACACTTGTCCCTGCCGGTTACAGATTACGATACCAACATTCGGGCGGTAGCCATCATCATCGATCACCGGACTACCTCAAAGCAAAATTTGAATGAGCTGATTGTTTCACACTCCTTACAGGCGGTAAACCACTGGATTCATGGGGGGTTAAGCCATCATCGCCGGGATAACTCACAGAAAATGGCAAAGTTATAAACAATGACCGTGAAAAAGATCGATCTTATTCACCTTTTCTGTGGATAGCTTTGTGCAGAACGCGGGAGTTATCTGAATAACCTTTTCAGTGCGCGCTGAAGAGCCAAAAAGAACCAACAACACATCCGTATGATTTTTAATGACATTAAATCGAAAATCTTACCGGTAAATCTTTTATAAACAGTGAATATTTTCATGGTAACTGGCAATTGCTTAAAATATAAGCACACTGCTTTTTATCCACAGATAATCGCTCAGGGTTAGGCCAGAGCGACGAAATTATGGCCAGATCGTGAAAAGTCAAGGCTGTAAATGGAACCAGTACCGCACTCAGACGGTGGTTATCCCATTTTTCTGTGGATAACCGGGCTGGAGATCCTGTTCATTGTTGCGGGTAAGCTGGGATAACCCTGAAGCACCTGGGGCGGCGAGCGTGCAATCCGCTAAAAAAAGCACGATCTATCATGTTATTATCGATCCCTGACGCGGATTATTTATGTGAGAAACGTGACTCACCTGCTGTTGTACAAATTTTAATCATTGCGAGTGTTCACCATGAGTTACCAGCCAGGACCACCTGAAGATGAAGCCAGCCTGCTGGCACGCGCGCAGGATTTAGCCGGTTTGACACTGGAAACCCTGGCTGGCCGCGCCGGTCTGCCCATGCCTGCTGATCTCAAACGCGACAAGGGCTGGGTCGGCATGCTGCTGGAGTGGCATCTTGGTGCCAGCGCAGGCAGCAAAGCGGAGCAGGACTTTGCCCATCTGGGTATCGAACTGAAAACCATCCCGATTGATGCGCAGGGTAAACCGCTGGAAACCACCTTTGTCTGCGTGGCACCTCTGACCGGCAACAGCGGCGTGACCTGGCTCACCAGCCATGTGCGCCACAAGCTGGCGCGGGTATTGTGGATCCCGGTTGAAGGCGGGCGTGAGATTCCGCTGCGGGAACGCCGTGTCGGCGCGCCGCTGTTATGGAGCCCCGATGCGGAAGAAGATGAGATGCTGCGACAGGACTGGGAAGAGCTGATGGATATGATTGTGCTGGGTCGCGTAGAGCAGATTACCGCGCGACATGGTGCCTGGCTGCAAATCCGGCCCAAAGCCGCCAATAGCAAAGCGCTGACAGAAGGAATCGGCGATCAGGGCCAGCCAATCATGACGCTGCCGCGCGGTTTCTACCTGAAGAAAAGCTTCACCGGGCCCCTGCTGGCGCGTCATTTTCTCCTCTGAATATCGCCACCCGCGTTGATGTGTCGCAATTTTGTGGGAGATCGGCGAAATGAATGCGTATAATCGCCGTTTACTTTTCGTTTAGGATTAAATGTCGGTATGTTTGAGTGGATTTCCGATCCCAACGCCTGGCTGGCGCTGGGCACACTGACCATCCTTGAGGTGGTGCTGGGTATTGATAACATCATTTTCCTGTCGCTGGTGGTCGCTAAACTGCCAAAACACCAGCAAGCCAGCGCACGTCGCATTGGTCTGATGGGCGCGATGCTGATGCGTCTTGGCCTGCTGGCTTCTATCGCGTGGGTAGCCCGTCTGACTAACCCGCTCTTTACGCTGATGGATCATGCGTTCTCGGCGCGCGATCTGATTCTGCTGTTTGGCGGACTGTTCCTGCTGTGGAAATCGAGCATGGAGATCCATGAAACGATCGAAGGCAGTGAAGGCGAACACAACACCCGCGTCCATTCCTTCCTGGGTGCGATTGTACAGATCATGATGCTCGACATTATTTTCAGCCTCGACTCGGTGATCACGGCCATCGGCCTCTCCGATCATCTGTTCATTATGATGGCGGCGGTGGTTATTGCCGTGCTGATGATGATGTTCGCTGCGCGCGCGATCGGTGAGTTTGTTGACCGCCATCCGTCAGTGAAAATGCTGGCTCTCTCTTTCCTGATTCTGGTCGGTTTCACCCTGATCCTGGAGAGTTTTGCGGTCCACGTACCAAAAGGTTACATTTATTTCGCTATGTTCTTCTCAATGGCGGTTGAGTGTCTTAACCTGATGCGCAGTAAGAAAAAGCACGCCTGATAAAGTCAAGGGCGAGCCTGCTCGCCCGGTTATTTTCAGATTCATACGATTAACCCTGCCGGCAAAACCATTTATTACTACACTGTTTGCACTTGACCATTTGTGAGGATTAGGCGTGATGAAAGGGTTGGCAGGAGTAGCACTGGTGATGGTAACCGCCGCATTCTTAAGTGGATGCAGTTCTGATTATGTCATGGCGACCAAAGATGGCCGGATGATCATGACCGAAGGCAAGCCGAGCATTGATAAAGAGACCGGCCTGGTGGAGTACACTGACCAGACGGGTCATATGGTGCAGATTAACAGCGATGAGGTTTCTACGATCATTGAACGTTAAGTGCCCGATTTAATCACCTGCCACCGATTCCCGGCTGGCAGGTGATTTCCCCGACTTTTCCCCCTTCCTTCCCCGCCATTGCTCGCGCTATAGTCCCTGAGGACACAACATTCCATTCCATAAAGAAAAGGAAGCTGGCAATGCACTATCATCGTATTCCCCACAGCACGCTGGAAGTGAGTCAGCTGGGGTTGGGCACCATGACGTTTGGCGAACAGAACAGCGAAGCCGACGCCCATGCTCAACTGGATTTAGCTATCCGTTCCGGCATCAACTTTATTGATACTGCCGAGATGTATCCGGTGCCCCCGCGTCCGGAAACCCAGGGTCTGACCGAACAATATATTGGCAGCTGGCTTAAACAGCGCGGCAGCCGCGACAAAATCATTCTTGCCAGTAAAGTGGCCGGGCCTTCACGTGGCAATGATGCGTCGATTCGCCCGGATATGGCGCTGGACCGTAAAAACATCCGCGCAGCACTGGATGCCAGCCTGAAACGCCTGAATACTGACTACCTTGACCTCTACCAGCTGCACTGGCCACAGCGTCAGACCAACTATTTTGGCAAGCTTGGCTATCAGTACAGCGAAACCACTGCTCAGGTGACGCTGCTGGAGACGCTGGAAGCGCTGACCGAACAGGTGCGAGCCGGTAAGATCCGCTATATCGGGGTGTCGAACGAAACCGCGTGGGGCGTGATGCGCTATCTGCAGCTGGCGGAGAAGCATGAGCTGCCGCGCATTATCAGCATTCAGAATCCCTACAGCCTGCTGAACCGCAGCTTTGAAGTGGGTCTGGCCGAAATCAGCCAGCATGAAGGCGTAGAGCTGCTGGCGTATTCCAGCCTGGCGTTTGGAACGCTGAGCGGCAAATACCTGAATGGCGCGCAGCCTGCGGGCGCACGCAACACGTTGTTCAGCCGCTTTACTCGCTACAGCGGCGAGCAGTCACAAAAGGCGATTGCCGAATATGTGGCACTGGCTCAGCAGCATCAGATCGACCCGTCGCAGATGGCCCTGGCCTATGTGCGTCAGCAGCCGTTTGTGGCCAGCACGCTGCTGGGCGCCACTACGCCTGAACAGTTGCAGATCAATATCGACAGCTTCAATCTGACCTTAAATGCAGAGATCCTGGAAGGCATTGAGGCGATCCACCGACGTTATACTTATCCGGCTCCCTGAGCGCTCTGTTGCCAGCTGCCGCGATGGCGGCTGGCATCTCTTACAGGTCGCGATAATAGAGTTTTACCGGCTTAGCGGGATACTCCAGCGCCTGGCCCTGTGGCAGCCAGCCATAACGTTCGTAGTAGCCCCCAAACGTTGACCATAACCATAACCGTGGATAGCCCCGTGCCTGTGCATAGGCAATGACATGCTGCTGCAGCGCCTCACTGACACCTTTGCCGCGCACCGACTCATCAATATAGAGCGCCGCCAGCCAGGGGAAAAGATCCTGACGGCTGATCAGGTCGCAGCGCCAGAATCCCACCGTGCCGACTGCCCTGCCCGCCTCCACGGCAACGAAAGTCACCGGAAAATCAGCACCGATAAGGCTGCTGTTCACCACACTGGCAAAGAACGCCCGGCTGGTGGCTTCACCAAATGCGCGCCACTGCCAGTCGATGATCTGATCGGCAAATTGGGGGGCATCGCTGAGCGATACAATCTCAATCACATCAGTTTCCCCTGAAAGATCGGGACTGAATCAAACAGGTAGCCATCAAAGTCAGGCGCATCGGCGTCGGAAAGCTCCAGCAGCGTATTCTTGACGTTCTCAAGGTGCTGCCAGGTGGATTGCCAGGCCCCCATCACATCACGCCGACGCAGAGCGGCCAGGATAGTCTGGTGATCGCCAAGCCACTTCAGGCGATAGGCGCGGGTTTCAAACTGCGGGCGCAGCTGCTGCCAGAGCGGGCTACTGTCATGATGTCGCCAGATGCTGGTGACGGTATCGAGCAGCATCTGATTCTGACTGGCACCCGCCAGCAGCAGATGAAACAACTTGTCGTTGTCCTGACTGCTGTCGTTGGCGGCGATAGCACGCTGCTCCTGTTCCAGCGTTCGGCGCAGATTTTCAATGTCCGCTTTGGTCGCCATTTTTGCGGCAAAGGCTGCAATATTGCTCTCCAGCAACTGACGTGCCTGTAGCATTTCAAACGGGCCAACGTCGCTGCGGAAGAAGGCCTCTTCTTCATCATCACTGGCGGAAGGAATACGCATCACATAGACGCCGGAGCTCTGGCGGATATCCACCGTACCTTCCAGCTCCAGCATCAATAATGCCTCGCGCACGATGGTCCGGCTGACGCCCCAGGTTTCAGCCAGCTGACGTTCAGGCGGCAGGCGCGATCCCACCGGATAGTGCCCGTCACAGATCTGCTGACGCAGGTGCTGACCAATTTCCTGATACTGCTTTTTTTCTTGCGGCGCTTCGGCTTTGTCCACACTGTCACCCTTTGCAATCAATGCGCTAACGGCATTGCCGCGGTTCCCTGCGCGACAATGCCCGCGAACCGGAGAGGCTGGCTCGCAAACTGGGGCTCAGTGTATCAAAGCCAGCGCCTGATCGAGTACCTTTGCACCATTCAGCGTGCCGTAAGCAACCGTATCGATCACCGCGATGGGCAACTGATAGCTGTCGGTGAGTTTTCTGTTCTCCTCCAGTTTGAAGCGCACCTGTGGCCCGAGCAGCACGACCACCACCTCGTTGCCGTAGTTTTGCAGCTCTTCACGCAGGTTTTGCTCCGGAATGGCGTAGATCTGAAATGTCAGTCCGCGAGCGGCAGCCTCCTTTTCCATCCGCGTCACCACCATTGAGGTCGACATGCCCGCAGCACAGGCCAGAACAATTCGTTTCATGCTCGTTTCCTCGCGTTATTTCGGCTCATCATCAAGCCACAGGGTAAATTGCTGCGTGTCGCGCAGCGTACGGAACCAGTGGGCAGATTTCTTCATACGGCGCTGACGCTGCTTATCTAAGTCGATTTCGATAAGACCATAGCGATTTTTAAAGGCATTCATTGGCGAGACATTGTCGGTAAACGCCCACAGCATGTAGCCCTGACAGTTAATACCCGCCTGACTGGCGCGTATCGCCTGATGCAGGTGCTCGCTGATAAATGCGATGCGGTAATCGTCCTGAATCTCCCCGTCGGCATTTTTGAACTGCGCTTCGTTCTCAATTCCCATACCACTTTCCGCCACAAACCACGGGATATTGCCGTACTCATCGCGCATCCGCTGCGCCATATCCCAGATAATTTCAGGCTGAATTTCCCAGCCGCGCGAAGGGTTCATCCGTCGCCCCGGCAGTTCAAAGTGTTCGTAATACCAGGCGGGATGAAAGGGTGTCTCGGAATGCCAGGCGCGGGACGGTGCCTTCACGCGATGCGGATAGTAGAGATTAAGCCCGACCTCATCGACGGTATTGGCGGCAATAATCGCCAGCTCTTCCGGGGTGGTTTCCCACTCAATCTGATGCTTATCAAGCAGCGCCAGCAGCTCCGCCGGATACTCGCCTTTAATGGCGGGATCGAGAAACACCCGGTTGTAGAACAGGTCATAAATATGCGCCGCCTTCTGGTCGTGCGGGGCTGACGATCGCGGATAGGTGACTTCCGGATTGAGTATGGTACCAATGCGACCGGCATAGCCTGCCGCGCGGAACAGCTGCACTACCCGGGCGGTAGCAAGATTTTTGTGGTGGTTCCACTGCATCCATTTATGGGTGTTCTGCTCATAAGGCCAGCGCAGCGCGTCGAGATAGACGCGGGTCTGCACCACAATCGGCTCGTTAAACACAAACCAGCGCGTGACCCGACCGGCATAGCGTTTAAACACCTGTTCGACATAACGGATAAACAGTTCAACCACATGCTTTGACTGCCAGCCGCCATACTGGTCCAGCAGCGTGGCGGGCAGCTCGTAATGCTCCAGACAGAGCATCAGTTCAATGCCCTGGCGCTGCATTTCATCAATCAGCCGGTCATAGTAAGCCGCGTATTCCTCATCGACCGTAGCGGTTTCGTAATCGATCAGGAAACGCGACCAGTTGATCGAAGTGCGGTAGTGGGTCAGCCCGCTGGCCTTCATTAGCGCCACATCCTCACTAAAGCGGTTGATAAAGTCGGTGGCAACCGCCGGGCCGTAGCCGTTGTGCCAGACGTGACGATCCTGCTGATACCAGGCGTCAGGCCAGGAGTCCTGCCCCGCTTTTTTTCCGCTCCAGCCTTCCGTCTGCCAGGCGGAGGCAGCAGCTCCCAGAATGAAATTCTCAGGTATGTGGACAGTCTGACGACTCATAACACCTCCGTTCGGTTGGGGTTCAGCTCAGGTTGCAGGCTCTTTGCTTCCGCTGCTTCTGCTGCATCCGCGCGGCGGGCTGCGACTTTCACAAATGGCAGATAGATAAGTACTGACACCAGAATGCAGACGATCTGCGTCACCACCGCACCCATCGATCCGGCCGTTGACAGCCAGGCATTGATAATCGGAGGCGTGGTCCATGGCACCATCACCACGGCTTTCCCGGCAAATCCCATCACCGTAGCGAAGTAACCGATAGAACCTGTCACTAGCGGTGTGATGATGAAAGGGATAGCCAGTATCGGGTTAAGCATAATCGGCATACCAAATATAACCGGCTCGTTGATATTGAAAATGCCTGGCCCGAACGACAGTTTGGCGATTTCACGCATCTCTTTGCGTCGTGTTGCCAGCATCACGGCGGTGAGCAGCCCGATGGTCAGGCCGGAGCCGCCGATGCTCATATAAACATCCCAGAACGGCATGGTGATGATGTTCGGTGCCTCTTTTCCCTGCTCAAAAGCGGTCATGTTGACCATAATCGCGCCAAGCAACAGCGGCTCACGGATCGGCTTCACCATCTGGTTGCCGTGAATACCAATCACCCAGAACAGCTGGGCGACGAACATCAGAATCAGAATGCCCCACAGGCTCTGCACCACCGACTCCAGCGGCTGCTGCACCACCTGGTATACCGCGTCGTAAAGGTACATGCCGGTGACGCGATGGAAGATAAAGCCAAAGGTCGCTATCAGCGTCACGGTGATGATTGAGGGGATGAGCGCGGAGAAAGAGGCGGCCACGTTGGGCGGCACGGTGTCGGGCATTTTGATTTTCAGCCGCTCAACCTGTTCGAGGCGGCAGTAGATCTCTACCGACAGAATGGCGATAAACATGCCGAGAAACAGGCTTTTGGTATCGGAGAATTGTTTGGCCAGCACGTCGGTGACCAGGTGCATCTGCCCATCGACCATCATCTGTAAGGTGGTCGGCGTTACGGATACAAAGCAGATGATCGCCAGCAGGCCGGGAAACAGCGTTTTTATACCGTTGATGCGCCCAAGCTCAATACCAATCAGGAACACCGCACCAATGTTGAGAAAGCTGAGCGTGGCGTAATTGATACTGCTGGTGATGGGCTTGAGGTCAGCTAAAAAAGCCAGGGCGGCAAAGCTGGCAAGGCCATTTTTGCTGTCCAGCACCATGTTAGAGATCAATACCGAGAAGGCGCCAACAATGATCACCGGCATCAGGGTAATGAACGAGGCTTTAATCGCCATGATGTAGCGATAACTGTTAAAGCGGGTGGCAAAGCTGCCCAGGGAATCGATAAGGCGGTCCTGTAGAGACATGATCAACCCTCAGAGATGTAAGATCGGTATTCCTGTAATCGTCGTGGTCTTCCCTGTTAGTGGCATACCAAAATGACGAATATCCTCGGTTTTTTCTGTGACGAACCTCCCGGAAACGTTTATTGGCATTCCAGTATGATTAAAACGGCCAATTTGGCATACCAATAGCGGAGGCGTTATGGATTACGAACAGACCATGATGGAATTGCTGATCAATGCAGGGGAAGCCCGTTCGTCGGCGATGATGGCGATTCAGTGTGCGCGCAAACGCGACTGGACCGGGGCTGACGCGGCGCTGGCAGCTTCAGATACCGCGGCAAAAGCGGCACATAAAATTCAGACCGCGTTGATTGGTGCAGACGAGGGAAGCGGAAAATTGCCGGTCACGCTGATTCTGGTGCATGCGCAGGATCATCTGATGAATGCAATGCTGTGCCGCGAGCTGGCAGAGGAGCTGGTCATGCTGCGCAAAGAGATCTATGGCTGACAGGCGGCGCGCCGGCCGCCTGAGCGAGGTGATTAGCTGATTTCCAGTGCCAGTAGCGACTCAATAGTCTGCGCGCGGCGGATCTCGCGCGGCTGGCCCTGCTCAAACAGCACTTCCGGGATCAGCGGACGGCTGTTGTAGTTAGAGGACATGGATGCACCGTAAGCACCGGTGTCGTGGAACACCAGGTAATCGCCAACCTTTGCCGCCGGAATCGCGCGTGGTTCGACCATGCCGCCCTCCAGCTGGGTAAAGACATCACCCGATTCGCACAGCGGGCCAGCGACCACCGTGTCGATAGTCTGCTGCTCATCAATGGCCCGCTCATCGCCCGCCATCAGCGAGATATGGTGATAGCTGCCATACATGGAGGGACGCATCAGGTCACTGAAACCGGCATCGACCAGCACGAAGTGACGGCTGCCCATCGACTTAACCGCCCGTACCTGAGAGACCAGCACACCGGCCTCGGCCACCAGGAAACGGCCCGGTTCGATCTCCAGCTTTATCGCGTGACCCAGATGCTGAGCGATACGCTGCCGCGCTGCATCCCACAGGCCGAAATAGTGATCGGTATCGATCGCCTCTTCGCCATAGCGATAAGGCACAGAGAGGCCGCCGCCCGCAGAGATCGCGGTCAGATCCTGACCCGACGCCATCACCAGTTCAACCATCGCATCACAGACCTGCTGCAGATGCGCATAATCGACGCCAGAGCCGATATGCATATGAATGCCCACCAGCTGCAAGCCGTGCTGTTTAATCGCCGCCAGCGCCCCGGCTAAATCGGCATGCCAGATCCCGTGCTTGCTGTTTTCGCCACCGGTATTGGTTTTCTGACTGTGGCCGTGACCAAAACCAGGATTGACCCGCAGCCACACCGCATGTCCCGGTGAGACCGCGCCGAGCTGATGCAGCATATCGATCGATCCGGCATTAACCGGCACCTTTAACGCGGTCACCCGCTCCAGCGTCGGCTGATCGAACAGATCCGCGGTAAAGACGATCTCATCACCGCCAGGCTGGTAACCCGCGGCCAGCGCACGTTCGATCTCACCCAGCGATACCGAGTCCACTTTCACGCCTGCTGCGCGCATCAGGCGCAGGATATGCGTATTCGAGCAGGCCTTCTGCGCAAAGCGCACCATATCAAATGCCTGCAGCTGGGCAATACGCGCCTGAATAATCTGCGCATCATAAGCCCAGAATGGCCCGGTGTAGCGGCGTGCCAGCGGCAGCAGGTTAGCGGCGCTGAGTGCGGTTTCGGTACTCTGTAAGGAACGTGGCATGGCAATTCTCCTGTGGCAATAGCTGCATTAAGCCAGAATCGTGTCATAGCGAAAAATATCTGTTTTAATAGCATCTATGCAGAATGGATATAGGAAGGGTGCGTGGCGAACATTAACTGGCGGCATATCGAGATTTTTCATGCGGTGATGACCAGCGGCAATCTGACTCAGGCCGCGACACTGCTGCACACCTCACAGCCGACGGTGAGCCGGGAGCTGGCACGCCTGGAGCAGCAGCTGGGATTAGAGTTGTTCGGACGGGTTCGTGGTCGCCTGCAACCGACGGTGCAGGGATTGCGTCTTTTCGAAGAGGTGCAGCGATCCTGGTACGGACTGGATCGCATCATGGAAGCGGCTGAAGGACTGCGCCAGTTCCGTCAGGGTGAGCTGTCGATCGCCTGCCTGCCCGTTTTTTCGCAGTCGCTGCTGCCACCACTGTGTCAGCCCTTTTTACAGCGCTACCCGGATGTGAGCCTGAATGTGATTCCACAGGAGTCGCCGCTGCTGGAGGAGTGGCTGTCAGCACAGCGCTACGATATCGGCTTAACCGAAACCCAGCACGCTCCGGCCGGCACTGACCGTCTCGCCCTGCTGACCTGCGATGAAGTATGCGTATTGCCTCAGCATCACCCTCTGAGTCAGCGTTCAGAGCTGACGCCGCACGATTTTGCGGGCGAACAGTATGTGAGCCTGTCGCGCAGTGACAGCTATCGTCAGTTGCTGGATGCGCTGTTTCATGAGCAGGGAGTCGAGCGGCGGCTGGTGATGGAGACGCACAGTGCCGCTTCGGTGTGCGCCATGGTCAGAGCGGGCGTGGGCATTTCAATTGTGAATCCGCTGACGGCGCTGGATTACGCCGACAGCGGTGTGGTGATGCGTAAGTTCAGCGTGGCGGTTCCGTTTACCGTCAGCCTGGTGAGGCCGCAGCACCGCCCTGCATCGGCGCTGGTCGATGCCTTTGTCAGCCATCTACAACGGCAGGTGGCTGACTTTCCGGCACGCATCGCCGCCCGCCTGGCTTAAGCGCGAACCCTGGCGGCTGCGCGGCCCGATTTGCGGAAGGTGATCAGACAGATCAGCAGGCCGATTGCCGCCAGCGCAGCGGCAGCAACCGGCACCGCCGTCAGGCCATATCCACGGCCAATCACCGCACCGCCGACCCAGGCACCCAGCGCATTGCCCACGTTAAACGCCGAAATGTTCAGGGTTGAGACCAGGTTAGGCGCCTCTTTGCCGTGCCGTACCACGTTGATCTGCAGACCCGGCACCGTCGCAAAGGTCGCCATCGCCCACAGGAACAGGGTGATCTCCGCCAGCCACAGCGCATGGCTGGTCCAGCTGAACAGCAGCGAGAAGATGGCGATCAGGGAGAAGCTGAGGATCAGGCTAAAGGAGACTTTCCAGTCGGCCAGTTTGCCGCCAAGAATATTACCGACCGTCAGGCCTGCGCCAATCAGGAACAGCGTCCAGCTGACGCCGCGATCGCTGATGCCCGTCACCTCTAGCAGCAGCGGCGCAATGTAGCTGAACAGCGCAAACATCGCCGCGGCAAAGAACACCGTCATCAGCAGCGACAGCCACAGTTTCCCGTTGGCCAGTGCCCCAATTTCACTCGCCAGGTGAACCGGCTTTTCCTGTTTATTGTTGGGCAGACTCACGATCAGGGCGATAAACGCCAGCACGCCAATCACAGCCACGCCCCAGAAGGTGGCTCGCCAGCCAAACATCTGTCCGAAACTGGTTCCCAGCGGAACGCCCAGCACGTTGGCTAAGGTCAGTCCGGTGAACATCAGTGCGACAGCGGAAGCCTGGCGACCGGCTGGTACCAGACTGGCGGCGACCACCGCGCCAATACCGAAGAAGGCACCGTGACAAAGCGCGGTGACGATGCGTGCCAGCATCAGCAGGTTATAGTTGTAAGCCAGCGCACACAGCAGGTTGCCGACAATAAATATCACCATCAGCAGAATCAGCGTTTTTTTACGCGGCAGCCTGGCGGTGAGCAGCGCCATAATCGGCGCACCAATCGCCACGCCCAGCGCGTAGCCGCTGATCAGCCAGCCCGCCGACGGAATTGACACCTGAAGGTCACGCGCCACCTCCGGCAGCAATCCCATAATGACAAACTCAGTGGTTCCGATGGCGAACGCACTCAACGCCAGCGCCATTAATGCTACAGGCATAACACTCTCCCAATATCATTTGCAGGTGAACTGCACAGACGCGCAGCCCCTCGACGCTTATTAAAATTTGATCTGCGTCACGGTGAGCATTACAGCACAGTGCTGATGCGCGACATAGCCTGCGCGCAGCAAAGGATTATTGCCGGGGCCGCAATAATCCTGCTGCTTTGCCGGAACAAATGGCTTTGTCAGCCTGCTGGCTAAGCCCGTTAAAGCGCACATGACCCAGGGTCAGGTTGTCATTTCCCCCGAACCCGTTACGCTTTTTAGTGCGTATTTAATTAATAAATCCTTAACGTTGCCGATATATCCCTAATCAATTGCCAGGTGATGTAATCAACTTCTGACGCAGGGAGAGAGAATGCAACGACTCATAGCCTTAATGGTGTTTGGCTTAACCGGTTGCTCGGTAGGTCATTATGAGTACAGTAAAGAAGCTGAAAAACGGGTGGATATGACCGTGACCGGCATTCCCACCGTGCTGGGTTTAGGCACGCTCGGTACCACCATCCCACTGACGCCGGAGTACAGCCTGACCGCCGCCCATGTGGCAAAGTTTTCGCTTTACCGGGTCAAAGCCTGGCATCCGCAATGCGATCTGGCCGTGGTCTACCACAAAAACAGCGAAATGAACCTGCCACCCAACTTTCGTAACAGCCACATCGGCGATCAGGTCAATCTCTACGGCTACAGTTTTATTTCGGCCATGCCGGTCAGTTCCAGCGGGCAGAACCTGATTAATACCACGCTGGCGAACAGCTGGAACAAATCAGACTGCGTCGTGGTGGCGGCGAATGCGGGTGTGGTCAAAGGGATGTCGGGCGGCGCAGTCTATAACGCCTCTGATGATACGCTGGCGGGCGTGATTATTGGCTACAGCAATAACATCAACGACAATATCAGCGGTAAGACACTCTATAAGAACGTTGCGCTCTATGTGCCCTATGCACGGTTTCAGACCTGGCTGGATCAGGCGATTAAATCCTGATATCTGCTGAACGAACAGATGTAAAAAAGGCCGGAATTTCCGGCCTTAAGCTTGGTGACAAAGTCGGGCCTGGTTCGCTGTAAGACCGAGCCTGCACAGGTAACACGGTCAGATCGGAAAGACGCAAAAACTGTCATCCATGACCGCTCGGCCCACGCCATCCATGGCGCGGGACGCTTTCCTCTTCTGACCGTGTTCCCTGTGCCGTGAGTTTATCAGTTGCTGCCAAATTCACTCTGATTCGGCTTTGTCATCACGCTGTCAGGCCTGAAGATCAGGCCTGACAGCGACTCATAACGATTACTTGCTGCCTGGGCGCAGTGCCGGGAACAGAATCACATCGCGGATAGTGTGGCTGTTGGTAAACAGCATCACCATACGGTCAATACCGATACCCAGACCGGCGGTTGGCGGCAGACCGTGCTCCAGTGCGGTGACATAGTCTTCGTCGTAGAACATCGCTTCGTCGTCGCCAGCATCTTTGGCATTCACCTGCTGCAGGAAACGCTCAGCCTGATCTTCCGCATCGTTCAGCTCGGAGAAGCCATTACCGATTTCACGACCGCCAATGAAGAACTCAAAGCGATCGGTGATTTCCGGGTTCTCGTCGTTACGACGGGCCAGCGGAGAGACTTCAGCCGGATATTCAGTGATGAAGGTCGGCTGAATCAGATGCGCTTCTGCGGTCTCTTCGAAGATTTCGGTTACGACGCGGCCCAGCCCCCAGCTTTTCTCAACCTTGATGTGCAGTGATTGAGCAATCGCCACCGCTTTATCAAAGTCTTCCAGATCGGCCAGATCCGTTTCCGGACGGTATTTCTTGATCGCTTCACGCATGGTCAGTTTTTCAAACGGCTTACCGAAATCAAACTCCTGCTCGCCGTAAGGCACCACGGTGCTGCCCAGCACATCCTGCGCCAGCGTACGGAACAGGCTTTCGGTCAGCTCGATCAGATCTTTGTAATCCGCATAAGCCATATAGAGTTCCATCATGGTGAACTCTGGGTTATGACGTGGCGAAATACCTTCGTTACGGAAGTTACGGTTGATCTCGAACACGCGATCGAATCCGCCCACTACCAGACGCTTCAGATAAAGCTCTGGAGCGATACGCAGATACATGTCGATATCCAGCGCATTGTGATGGGTGATGAACGGACGCGCAGACGCGCCGCCAGGGATCACCTGCATCATCGGGGTTTCCACTTCCATAAAGTCGCGGCCCACCATGAACTGGCGAATGCCGGCCATGATCTGCGAACGAATTCTGAAGGTGTTACGCGACTCCTCGTTGGCGATGAGATCAAGGTAACGCTGACGGTAGCGCGTTTCCTGATCGGCCAGGCCGTGGAACTTGTCCGGCAGCGGACGCAGTGCTTTGGTCAGCAGGCGCAGTTCAGAACAGTGAATCGACAGTTCGCCGGTTTTGGTTTTGAACAGTTTGCCGCGCGCGCCCAGAATATCGCCGAGATCCCACTTTTTGAACTGCTCGTTGTAGATGCCTTCAGCCAGATCGTCACGCGAGACGTAAAGCTGAATCCGGCCACCCACATCCTGCAGGGTCACGAAAGAGGCTTTACCCATAATACGACGGGTCATCATACGTCCGGCGACGCTGACTTCGATGCCGAGATCTTCAAGCTCTTCGTTGCTCTTCTCGCCATAGCTCTCATGCAGCTGGTTTGAGAGGCTGTCACGACGAAAATCGTTAGGAAACGCCACGCCATTTGCACGCAGCACGCTCAGCTTTTCGCGACGCGCTTTCAGTTCGTTATTTAACTCAACGGCGGCATCAGCGCTCTGCGGTTGTTGTTCAGACATGTCGGTTCCTTATAACCCTGCTTTTAAACTAGCTTCAATGAATCGATCCAGGTCGCCGTCCAGCACCGCCTGGGTGTTACGCGTCTCTACGCCGGTGCGCAGATCTTTGATGCGTGCATCATCGAGAACGTAAGAACGGATCTGACTTCCCCAGCCGATGTCGGACTTGTTGTCCTCCAGCGCCTGTTTCTCAGCGTTTTTCTTCTGCATCTCAAGCTCGTACAGCTTCGCTTTCATCTGCTTCATCGCCTGATCTTTGTTCTTGTGCTGAGAACGGTCATTCTGACACTGGGTGACGGTACCGGTTGGAATATGGGTAATACGTACCGCAGATTCCGTCCGGTTAACGTGCTGGCCGCCCGCCCCTGACGCACGATAGACGTCAATGCGCAGATCGGCTGGGTTGATGTCGATATCAATATCGTCATCCACTTCCGGATAGATAAAGGCGGAGCTGAATGAGGTGTGACGACGGCCGCCGGAGTCAAACGGGCTCTTACGCACCAGGCGATGCACGCCCGTTTCGGTGCGCAACCAGCCAAAGGCGTAGTCGCCTGACACGCGAATGGTCACAGATTTAATGCCTGCAACTTCACCTTCAGACTCTTCGATAATTTCGGTTTTGAAGCCTTTGGCTTCAGCCCAACGCAGATACATACGCATCAGCATGCTGGCCCAGTCCTGCGCTTCGGTGCCGCCGGAACCCGCCTGCAGATCGATGTAGCAGTCGGCGCTGTCATACTCGCCAGAGAACATGCGGCGGAATTCCAGCTCGCCCAGCTTGCCCTCAAGGACATCCAGCTCGGCAACCGCTTCGTCGAAAGTCTCTTCGTCTTCCGCTTCTACCGCCAGTTCAAGCAGACCCTGCACATCTTCCAGGCCCTGCGACATCTGATCCAGCGTCTGCACGATCGCTTCCAGCGAGGAGCGCTCTTTGCCCAGCGCCTGAGCACGCTCAGGTTCGTTCCAGACATCGGGCTGTTCCAGCTCGGCGTTTACTTCTTCGAGGCGTTCTTTCTTGGCATCGTAGTCAAAGATACCCCCGAAGAACGTCGCTGCGCTCACTGAGGTCCTGAATACGGTTTTTGACCGGGTTGATTTCAAACATGGCTTTAGCGTCTTTCTTATGTTCGATGGGACAGGAAATTTAACGCACAAGTTTACCCGAAACTGGCGGCAGATTGTAGCGCTGAGACAGCCGGCTGATGCCGGGGCGGCGTGACGCGTTGCATTTGCTTATCGGGCTGCGACGACAACCGCTCGCACAGCAGGTTAACGCAGGGAAAAAACAGGCTGACGCGCCTCTGCCGTGACCGGAGACGCGCGCGCCTTATAAAAATCAAAGCGGCCAGATATGGTCAATGATCAGCTGTACCGAGCGGTTACCGCGATACTCATTGATATCCAGCTTATAGGCCAGCTCGACCTGACGAATGCTGCTGTCGGGCCACAGCGTGGTATCGACATTAAAGGCAATCCCGTCGATCAGCGGACCGCCGTCCAGCGGTTCGACCATCACTTTCAGATGTCGCTCGCCCACCAGCCGCTGTTGCAGCAGCTTAAATTTGCCGTCAAAAGCGGGTTCCGGGAACGCCTGGCCCCAGGGCCCCGCTTCGCGCAGCATCTCAGCGGTCTGCAGCGAAAACTCCTGCGGCTGCAACGCACCATCTGACCAGATGATGCCCTGCAGAGATTCGCCATCCAGCCACTCACCGACCAGATCGGCAAAGCGCTGACGAAACTCCTCGTAGCGTGCGGTTTCCAGTGATAAGCCTGCCGCCATGGCATGACCGCCGAACTTCAGCATCAGGCCGGGATTCAGCGTATCCAGACGCTCCAGCGCGTCGCGCAGATGCAGACCGGCAATTGAGCGGCCTGAGCCTTTCAGCGTGCCGTCGCCCGCCGGAGCAAAGGCAATCACCGGACGATGGAAACGCTCTTTCAGACGGGAGGCGAGGATCCCCACCACACCCTGATGCCATTCGGGATGATAAAAGGCCAGCCCCAGCGGTAGATCGCTCTGCTCACGCTCCAGCGCCTGACACAGCGCCAGCGCTTCGCTCTGCATGCCCTGCTCTATCTCTTTTCGTGTCTGGTTCAGCGCGTCCAGCTCACTGGCTAACATCCGTGCCTGACTGAGATCCTCAGTCATTAACAGCGCCACGCCCACCGACATATCGTCGAGCCGGCCTGCGGCATTGAGCCGTGGCCCCAGCGCAAAGCCGAGATCGCTGGCCGCCATCTGACGCGCATCGCGATTAGCAATCTCCAGCAGCGCCCGGATGCCTGGCCGGCATTTTCCGGCCCGAATGCGGCTGAGTCCCTGCCACACCAGAATGCGGTTGTTGACGTCGAGCGGCACCACGTCGGCAACCGTGCCGAGCGCCACCAGATCCAGCATCTCCGCCAGATTGGGTTCGGTGCGAGTGGCACCAAACCAGCCCTGGGTGCGCAGATGGGCGCGCAGCGCAAGCATCAGATAGAACGCAACGCCCACGCCCGCCAGTGCACGTGAGGGAAAGTTGCAGTCCGGCAGATTGGGATTAACGATCGCCTCAGCGGCTGGTAAGGTCTCGCCCGGCAGGTGGTGGTCGGTAATCAGCACCGGAATCCCGTGCTGATGGGCACATTCAACGCCGGCGTGGGAGGAGATGCCGTTGTCGACGGTCAGGATCATCGCCGCGCCGCGCGCCCGCGCCTGCTCAACCACTTCAGGGCTGAGGCCATAACCATCTTCAAAGCGGTTAGGCACCAGATACTGCACGTTGCCGCCGCCCATGCTGCGCAGCGCCATGACCGTCAGCGCGGTACTGGTCGCGCCATCGGCATCAAAGTCGCCCACCACCATAATGCGACGCCCATCCAGCAGCGCCTGATGCAGCAGTTCCACTGCGCTCTCAATCCCGCTTAAGGACTGGTACGGCAGCAGGTTTTTCGCCCCGCGCTCCAGCTCTGCCGCGTCGCGCACGCCGCGTTGCAGATAGAGTCGTTTCAGCAGCGGCGGCAGCGTCGCCGGAAGCGCATCATCAACCGTCACCTCACGGCGACGGAGTTCCACATCCTGTTTTACCACCGATTAACCACCACGCTTCTGATTGTCCAGCACCTGCTTCAGCTCCTGCGGCGACTGATAACCTGGGATCATCATGCCGCTGTCAGTCAGCATCGCGGGCGTGCCCTGAATGCCGAACAGCACGCCAAGTTTATAGTGCTGGGCGATATCGATTTTGCAGCTGTCTGGTGCGGCCATCTTCGGCGCATTGCCTTTCATCGCCTCATCAAACGCTTTATTGCGGTCAGCGCTGCACCAGATCGCTTTCATCGCCGGTTCAATCTGACCATTCAGCCCTTCACGCGGAAACGCCAGATAGCGCACGGTGATGCCCAGCGCATTGTAGTCCGCCATCTGCTCGTGCAGCTTGTGACAGTAGCCACAGGTGATGTCGGTAAAGACCGTGATCACGTGCTGCTCTTTAGGCGCTTTGTAGACGATCATCTCCGGCACCAGCGCCTCGACTTTTTTGTCCAGCAGCTGGTTAGTGACGTTGACCGGCTGTTTGCCGCTGACGTCATAGAGCGGGCCCTGGATCATATGTTTGCCGTCGTCGGTCACGTAGAGCACGCCGCTTTCTGACAGCACGGTTTTAAAACCCGGCAGCGGTGACGGGCTAATTTCTGTCTGGTTCAGACCGAGCTTTTTAAGTGATTGCTGAATGGCGCTGTCATCGGCCTGTGCGAGACCGGAAAAGGCGCTGGCTAAAAGAGCCAGCATGGCAAAATGCTTGTTCATTTTTGTCCTTATCGCCGCGGTTCAGGCCCGCGGATGGTGTTGTTGATGCAACTGACGCAGGCGCTCAGTGGCGACGTGCGTATAAATTTGGGTGGTGGAGAGATCGCTGTGTCCCAGCAGCATCTGTACGACACGCAGATCGGCACCGTGGTTCAGCAGATGGGTCGCAAAGGCATGGCGCATCACATGCGGTGATAACTTTTCGCTGTCGATCCCCGCCAGCGTGGCGTAATGCTTGATGCGATGCCAGAAGGTCTGGCGCGTCATCTGCTGCGCCCGATTACTGGGAAACATCACGTCCAGCGTCTGACCGTTGAGCAGCCACGGACGACCATGTTCCATATATTGCTCCAGCCAGTAAACCGCTTCTTCACCTAAAGGCACCAGCCGCTCTTTATCCCCTTTACCGATAACCCGGACAACGCCCTGGCGCAGGCTGATGTCGCTGAGCGTCAGGCCAATCAGTTCGGAGACGCGCAGGCCCGTGGCGTAGAGAAGCTCCAGCATCGCTTTGTCGCGCAGCTCCAGCGGGATATCGATATTCGGCGCCTGCAACAGTCGCTCGACCTGCGCCTCACTGAGATCTTTCGGTAAACGCTGCGGCAGTTTTGGTGCTGACAACAGCGCGCTGGGATCGTCCGGGCGCAGCTTTTCGCGGTAAAGATACTGGAACAGGCGACGCATGGCGCTGAGCAGCCGCGCTGAGCTGGTCGCCTTGTAGCCTCCCTCCAGCCGTTCAGCCAGAAACTGCTGCAGATCCAGCGGCGCCACGCTAAGCAGCGTCAGCTGATGATGCGCCAGCCATCCGGTCAGCGTCTGGAGGTCCTGGCGATAAGAGGAGAGAGTGTTCTGCGCCAGATTGCGTTCAATCCAGAGCGCATCAAGAAACTGTTCTGTCAGATCGCTGTCCTGCACGTTATCTCCGCCGTCTGGTGTAAAATCATGCTCATTATGCCTGATTCAGCAGCGCTTCTGGTACAATTGCGCCAAAGTCAGTATTTACAGAGTGTTATCTGCATGAAAATCGGTCTTTTTTACGGTTCCAGTACCTGTTACACCGAAATCGTAGCGGAGAAAATTCGCGATTTTATTGGCGAAGAGTTAGTGACGCTGCATAACGTGAAAGATGACGACCCACGCCTGATGGAGCAGTACGACTTGCTGATCATGGGCATCCCGACCTGGGATTTCGGTGAGTTGCAGGAGGACTGGGAGGCGATCTGGCCGCAGTTGCCCGCGCTGAATCTGCAAAACAAGATTGTCGCACTGTATGGCATGGGCGATCAGATTGGCTATGGCGAGTGGTTTTTAGATGCGCTCGGCATGCTGCACGATTTGCTGCAGCCGATGGGGGTACGTTTTGTTGGCTACTGGCCGCTTGAAGGCTATGAGTTCACCAGCCCGAAACCGCTGAGTGCCGATGGCTCGCAGTTTGTGGGTCTGGCGCTTGATGATGTGAATCAGTTTGAGGTCACCGATGAGCGCGTTGAGCAGTGGTGCGAGCAGGTGTTAACCGAAACCGCCGGACTGCTCTGACGGCCCTTCTGCCGGTGTCGAACCGTAGCCTGAACAGGTGAGCGGCTTTAACCGCTCTTGCCTGTCATTATTGAACCGCAGTGCAGGCAGATGAACGGCTTCAGACGCTCTTGCCTGCACTGCTGCCATTAATGCCGCGCCGGGCTGAAGCAGCAGGCGCGTAACGCCCGCCATTCGCCAGGCTGCATATTGTCCTGCATCAGCCACCAGCGCAGCGTGGCACCCTGTTCGCTCTTCGCCACCAGCAGCACGCCAACGGGTAACCAGCGTAGTGGCTGAGTTGGCCGCCAGCGTTTTCCCTGCCAGATCCAGCAATGGACGCTTTCCCGCTGTAACGTACCGTGCCGTTGAATCAATCGCCAAACGCTGCGCCAGCCCTCAGCCAGCAACAGCAGAATAATCGGCGCTTTAACCAGCCAGCCGCCTGCAGGCAGCGTCATCAGCACCACGCCAGTCACGGCTGCTATCAGCCAGGCGCAGACTAACCCGCACGCCAGACGAGAGGGCCGCAGCTTACATTGCCACCGGGCCGCGAGCATGGTTACGCTGCTGGATCAGGTTCACCATCCGCTTAAGCTCCGGATCCTTTGGCTCACCGTGATTCATCAGCCAGTTAAACAGATCGGGATCGTCACTCTTTAGCAAATCCACAAAGACCTGCTTATCGGTGTCGCTCAGCGTCTCATACTCAAATTTGAAGAACGGCATAATAGCCACATCCAGTTCCAGCATGCCGCGACGGCAGGCCCACTGAATGCGTGATTTATCATTAATATCCATGCATCAATTTCCACAATTCACAACGTGGCGCCTAGTGTAACCTGGTTTAATGCGGCTCGCAGGCGCAGCGTCGCATGCTGTGCAACCTGCCACATTTCAGGCTGGATCTTTTCAGGGTTATCACGCCTTTTGTGCGCCGTTTTCCGTAAACAGGTTGCATTGCCAGTCGGCTCTTTTAACATTGAAGATATTATTCCGGATGAACCTTCTTATACAGGATATCTCCATGCCCACATTTACTTTACCGCCGCGCCAGCCTGCCGCGTCGTCTCGTCTGCCGTTAACCCTGATGTCACTGGATAGCTGGGCGCTGGTTTCCATTACTGGTGCCGACAGCACCTCTTACCTGCAGGGTCAGTTAACGCTGGATGTCGCCGCGCTGGATGCCGACCACCATTCGCTCGCCGCACACTGCGATGCTAAAGGCAAAATGTGGAGCAATATGCGCCTGTTCCATCGCGGTGAAGGCTATGCTTATCTGATCCGTCGTGAGCTGCGCGACACCCAGCTGCCCGAGTTAAAGAAATACGCCGTGTTTTCGAAAGTGTCGATGGTGGCTGATGATGAGTCAGTATTGCTGGGCGTGGCCGGTTTTCAGGCGCGCGCCGCGCTGGCAAATCTGTTTGATAGCCTGCCCGACAGCGAAAAACCGGTGGTGCAGCAGGGAGAAACCACGCTGCTGTGGTTTGCCCATCCGGCCGAACGTTTTCTGATTGTCACTTCGCTGGCCCAGGCAGAAGCGCTGAAGCAGAAGCTCAATGACGATGCACAGTTTAATGACAGTCAGCAGTGGCTGGCGCTGGATATTGAAGCGGGCATTCCGGTGATTGATCCCGCCACCAGCGTGCAGTTTATTCCGCAGGCCACCAACCTGCAGGCGCTGGATGCTATCAGTTTTAAAAAAGGGTGCTATGCAGGTCAGGAGATGGTGGCACGGGCGAAATATCGCGGCGCCAATAAACGCGCGCTCTACTGGCTGGCGGGTCAGGCAAGTCATCTGCCCGAAGCCAATGCCCCGCTGGAGTTGCAGATGGGTGAACGCTGGCGTCGAACCGGCAGCGTGCTGGCTGCGGTGCAGTTAGATGACGGGATTAGCTGGATTCAGGTCGTGATGAATAACGATCTGGAGCCGGACAGCGTGCTGCGGGTGGAAGGCGATGAAGGCGGACATCTGACCATTCAGCCACTGCCCTACTCGCTGGATGAAAGCTGATTGAGCGTATGGCCCTTCCGCTAAGGGAAGGGCCAGTACCGCAATTCAGAGGCTCAATTCAGCGCACATAAAAGTAGATAGCGCAGAAGTGGCAGAGACTCCCACCCAGCACGAACAGATGCCAGATGGCGTGGTTAAATGGAATGCGGCGCGCCACATAGAAAATCACCCCCAGCGAATAGATAATCCCGCCTGCGGCAAGCAGCCAGATGCAGCCCGGCGGCAGGATCATCGCCAGCTGATAAACCACAATCAGCGACAGCCACCCCATACAGAGATAGGTCACCAGCGACAGCGCTTTAAAGCGATGCGCAATCGTGAGCTTGAACAGGATACCGGCCAGCGCCAGCCCCCAGATCACCGCCATTAATCCATACGCCAGCGGCGTCCTCAGCGCGACCAGCAGAAACGGCGTATAGGTGCCGGCAATCAGCAGATAGATGGCGCAATGATCGAACTTTTTCAGCCAGGGTCTGGCCGGGCCAGCCGGAATAGCGTGATAGAGCGTCGAGGCCAGAAACAGCAGGATCATGCTGCCACTATAGAGGCTGTAACTGATAAAAGTGAGGGTGTCGGCCTGCCTCTCCGTTGCCTGATTGAGCATCAGTATCAGTCCGACGATGCCGAACAGGCAGCCAAGACCGTGACTGATACTGTTGGCAATTTCCTCGACAAACGAATAGCCCGCAGCGTGTTGATGTTTGTGAGAGAGTGTGGGGGTCATAACAGATTCCTGATCAGCTCCATAGCAGTGATATCGTTATCCAGCGTAGCCAACAATTTTTTCAGTGTACACTTGTACGCTAAAATTATCCTGGTGAAATTCACTATCCCTTAAACCGGGTGATGAATCTGGTAAACTGGCCGCCAGTCAACTGTTCAATGAGTCATTCATGTTTTCGCATAGCGATCTCGCCCACCTTAACGATCTGGAAATGCAGGTCTATCAGTTCATCATTAAGCACCGCGAAGGCGTCAGCTACATGACGATCCGCGAGCTGGCTGAGCAGGCTGGTGTCTCCACCACCACCGTGCTGCGTTTCTGTCGCAAGATGGGCTGTGAAGGCTGGTCGGAATTCCGCATCCGCCTGCGTTTAAACGAACAGCAGAGTGCGCCAATGCTCAACACGGCGGGCGTCAGTGAAATGCTGAGCTTTTTTAAGAGCATCAATAATCCGGAGTTTGAACAGCTCATCGCTGAGGCCGCGCAGAAGATTAATCAGGCTGAGCGGGTCTTCTTTATTGGCGTCGGCACCTCCGGCAGCCTGGCAAAATATGGCGCACGCTTTTTCTCTAACCTCGGTAAATTCAGCCACGCGATTGACGATCCCTATTATCCGGTTAGTCCCGATCTCTATGAAAACGCCATTGCCATTATTTTATCGGTCTCCGGTGAAACGGAAGAGATCCTGCGCATTGCCAGCCAGTTCAGCCTGAATAAGTGTAAAATCATTGCGATAACCAACACGGAGAGCTGCTCACTGGCGAAGATCGGTGATTTCAACCTCTGCTACCATGTGCCCATCATCCGTATGGCGGACAATTCCGACATTACGACTCAGGTGCCAGTGACCTATATTATTGAAGCAATCGGCCGCCAGCTGGGGAAATAAAACAGCCTGTTTTTTGGATGTAACAAACGCAATTATTGCCGCGCTGTTATATCGTGACTTTCATTATTGCCTTGCTACACTCAGCTCAATTTCAATATCCGTAATGGGGTGAAGCATGAGTGCAGAATTGCAGTTACCAAAAGGCTTTCTTTGGGGCGGAGCGGTGGCAGCGCATCAGGTTGAAGGCGGCTGGGATCAGGGCGGCAAAGGCGTCAGCATTGCTGACGTGATGACCGGCGGTTCACACGGCGTTGACCGGGTGATCACCGACGGCGTGCAGCCGGGTCATTTCTACCCGAACCACAAGGGTGTGGAGTTTTACTCCCACTACAAACAGGATGTCGCGCTGTTTGCCGAGATGGGCTTCAAATGTTTCCGCACCTCGATTGCCTGGACCCGTATCTTCCCTAACGGTGACGAGCAACAGCCCAACGAAGCAGGCCTGCAATTCTATGACGACCTGTTTGATGAACTGCTGAAGTATGGCATTGAACCGGTCATCACCCTTTCGCACTTCGAAATGCCTTATCACCTGGTCAAAGAGTATGGCGGCTGGCACAACCGCAAAGTGGTCGACTTCTTTGTGCGCTTCAGCGAAGTGGTGCTGAACCGTTATAAAAGCAAAGTGAAATACTGGATGACCTTCAATGAGATCAACAACCAGCGTAACTGGCAGTATCCGCTGTTTGGTTACTGCTGTTCAGGCGTGATCTTTACCGAACATGAGAAACCTGAACAGGCGATGTATCAGGTGATGCACCACCAGTTTGTTGCCAGTGCAAAAGTGGTGAAACTCGGCCACGACATCAATCCTGAATTTCAGATTGGCTGCATGATCGCCATGGTGCCGGTCTATCCCTTCTCCTGCCACCCGGACGATGTGGTGCTGGCGCAGGAATCGATGCATCAGCGCTATGTGTTCAGTGACGTGCAGATGCGCGGCTACTATCCGGCCTACACCCTGAAAGAGTGGGCGCGCAAGGGTTACGACATTCAGATGGAAGCGGATGATGCCGAGACGCTGCGCCAGGGCTGTGCAGACTATGTCGGTTTCAGCTACTACATGAGCAACGCGGTGAAAACCGATGCCAGCGGCGTTGACGATCCGATCACCGGCTTTGAAGGTGTGGTGAAAAACCCGCATGTGAAAGCGTCCGACTGGGGCTGGCAGATCGATCCGGTTGGTCTGCGCTACGCCATGAACGAGCTGTATGAGCGTTACCAGAAGCCGCTGTTTATTGTTGAAAACGGCTTTGGTGCTATCGATAAGCCAAACGCCAATGGCGTAATTGAAGATGATTACCGCATCGACTATCTGCGTGCGCATATCGAAGAGATGAAGAAAGCTGTGGCGTACGATGGTGTTGAATTAATGGGCTATACGCCGTGGGGCTGCCTCGATTGCGTCTCGTTTACCACCGGCCAGTACGACAAACGTTACGGCTTTATTCATGTGAATAAAAACGATGATGGCAGCGGCGATTTTTCTCGTGGGAAGAAAAAGAGTTTCAGCTGGTATCAGCAGGTTATCGCCAGTAACGGCGAAAACCTGTAAGTCATCACGCCGCATCAGCGGCGAAGTGAGTTAACGCCCACCGGCAGCGTCAATGATGCTGCCGGTGACGTAAGAGGCCGCGTCGCTGGCCAGCCAGACGATCGCTTCCGCCACCTCTTCTGCTTCACCGCCGCGTCCCATCGGGATCACGCTGGCAAGCCTGTCCACTCTGCCTGGCTCTCCGCCATCGGCATGCATCTCTGTATAGATAAATCCCGGACGTACGCCGTTGACCCGAATCCCCTGCTGCGCCACTTCCAGCGACAATCCTCTGGTCAGCGTGTCCATCGCCCCTTTTGAAGCGGCGTAATCGACATATTCGCCAGGCGCACCGGTACGCGACGCTGCTGATGAGACGTTGACAATGGAGCCGCCCTGGCCGCCGTGATGCGTGCCCATCCGCTTAACCGCCTCACGACAGCAGAGAAAAGACCCAATCACGTTGGTGGCAAAGACCTTATGCAGGCGTGCCGCATCCAGCTGCTCGGTGCGACACTGCTGAAACAAAATCCCGGCGTTGTTCACCAGCAACGCCAGCGGTTCGGACTGCTGGTCGAGCTGCGCAAACATCGCCATCACCTGGGCTTCATCACTGATATCTGCCTGAACAGCAAAGGCTTCACCGCCCTGCTGCCGGATCTGCGCCACCACCTGTTGAGCTTCCGCTTCGCGCTGACGGTAGTTCACCGCAACCCGATAACCCCGGGCGGCCAGTAACAGCGCTGTGGCCCGCCCGATACCGCGGCTGCCCCCCGTAACCAGTGCCAGTTTCATGCTGATTCTCCAGTACAAAGGGCCGACGAATCGGCCCTTCTTGGTTAACGTTTGCCTGCGGGGAAATTACTGATAGTCGCTCATCGGCACGCAGGAGCAGAAGAGATTACGGTCGCCAAACACATCATCCAGACGTTTTACCGTCGGCCAGTATTTGTTGTGGCTGCCCGCCGGGAAGACTGCCAGTTCACGGCTGTAAGGATGTGACCACTCACTGACGATTTCCAGCTGAGTATGCGGCGCATTAACCAGTGGATTGTCATCCAGCGGCCATTCACCTGACGTCACCCGATCAATCTCCATGCGGATCGCCAGCATCGCGTCGATAAAGCGATCCAGTTCGATTTTGCTTTCCGATTCGGTCGGCTCCACCATCAGGGTGCCCGCCACCGGGAAGGACATCGTTGGTGCGTGGAATCCATAATCGATCAGGCGCTTAGCAATATCCAGCTCACTGATGCCGGTCTGCTCTTTCAGCGGACGGATGTCGAGAATACATTCATGCGCCACGCGACCATCACTGCCGGTGTAGAGCACCGGATAGGCAGACTGCAGGCGGCGGGCAATGTAGTTGGCATTCAGAATCGCGACCGAGCTGGCCTGTTTCAGCCCTTCTGCGCCCATCATGCGAATGTACATCCAGCTGATTGGCAGAATGGATGCACTGCCAAACGGCGCTGCGGATACGGCGCCCTGCTGCGTCAGTACACCATCGATCTGCACCACGCTGTGTCCCGGCACAAACGGGGCCAGGTGCGCTTTGACGCCAATCGGTCCCATACCCGGGCCGCCGCCGCCGTGCGGAATGCAGAAGGTTTTATGCAGATTCAGGTGCGAGACATCCGCGCCGATATAGCCAGGCGTGGTGATGCCGACCTGCGCATTCATGTTCGCGCCATCCAGATAGACCTGACCGCCATACTGATGCACGATCTGGCACACTTCGCGGATGGTCTCTTCATAAACGCCATGAGTTGACGGGTAAGTCACCATGATGCAGGAGAGCCTGTCGCCCGCCTGAGCCGCTTTCTCACGCAGATCGCCAAGGTCGATGTTGCCCTGTTTATCGCAGGCCACCACCACCACGTCCATGCCCGCCATCTGGGCTGAGGCCGGGTTAGTCCCGTGCGCCGAGCTCGGGATCAGGCAGAGATGACGATCGCCCTCGCCACGGCTTTCGTGATAGCGGCGAATCGCCAGCAGTCCGGCATATTCACCCTGCGCGCCGGAGTTTGGCTGCATACAGAGTGCATCATAGCCGGTGAGCTGCACCAGCCACTGTGAAAGCTGGCCGATCATCTGCAGATAGCCGGTAGCCTGTTCAGCCGGGCAGAATGGATGCAGCTCCGCAAATTCCGGCCAGGTGATCGGGATCATCTCTGCCGCGGCATTGAGCTTCATGGTGCAGGAGCCCAGCGGGATCATCGCCTGATTCAGCGCCAGATCCTTTTTCTCCAGGCTGTGCATGTAGCGCATCATCTCGGTTTCGCTGTGATGACGGTTGAACACCGGATGGGTCAGGATCTCGCTGTGGCGTTGCAGGCCAGCAGGAATCGCGTGGCTTTCGCTGGCCACTTCGCTGTCGAGCTTTTCCAGGTCCTGACCGTGTTCATCACCCAGCAGAATGGCGAACAGCGCCAGAATATCTTCGCGGCAGGTGGTTTCATCCAGCGTGATGCCCACGGCGTTATGGATGTCGCTACGCAGGTTAACGCCAAAGCTCAGGGCGCGATTCAGCACGGCGGCTTTATCTGCCACTTCCACCGTCAGCGTATCGAACCAGTGCTGATGGCGCAGCTTCAGGCCGCCCTGTTGCAGTCCTGCCGCCAGAATGTTGGTGAAGCGATGAATGCGTGAGGCAATGCGCTTCAGGCCCGCCGGGCCGTGGAACACCGCATAGAGACCGGCGATGTTTGCCAGCAGCACCTGCGACGTACAGATGTTGGAGTTGGCCTTTTCACGACGGATATGTTGTTCACGGGTCTGCATCGCCATACGCAGCGCCGTGTTGCCCGCTGCATCACGTGAAACACCAATGATACGGCCTGGCATAGAGCGTTTATGTTCGTCGCGGCTGGCGAAAAAGGCCGCGTGAGGGCCGCCGTAGCCCATTGGCACGCCGAAGCGCTGAGCTGAACCAAAGACAATGTCTGCACCCTGTTTGCCTGGCGCTTCCAGTAACACCAGCGACATAAAGTCCGCCGCCACGCTGACCACCACTTTGCGGGCTTTCAGTCCGGCAATCAGCGCGCTGTAATCGTGCGCTTCGCCGGTGGTGCCCACCTGTTGCAGCAGCACACCAAACAGGTCGTCATGATCGGGTGCTTTGTCCGCGCTATCAATAATCAGTTCGAAACCGAACGTCTCCGCACGGGTGCGGACCACATCCAGCGTCTGCGGATGGATATCATCGGCAATGAAGAATTTATTGGCATTTTTGAGCTTACTGACGCGTTTTGCCATCGCCATCGCTTCAGCGGCAGCGGTTGCTTCGTCCAGCAGTGAGGCGGACGCGATATCCATGCCGGTAAGATCCAGCGTCAGCTGCTGGAAGTTTAGCAGCGCTTCCAGACGGCCCTGGGAGACCTCGGGCTGATACGGAGTATAGGCGGTGTACCAGCCCGGATTCTCCAGCATATTACGCAGGATGACCGGCGGGGTGATCACCGCGCTGTATCCCATACCGATCCAGGATTTGTAACGCAGATTCTGGCTGGCAATCGCTTTCAGTTCGGCCAGAGCCTGCTGTTCAGTGGCGGCTTCGCCAACCGCTGGCGGGCCTGGCAGCTGAATGTCTGCCGGCACAATCGTGCTGATTAACGCTTCCAGCGAACGGGCACCAATAGCGTCAAGCATCTGCGCCTGCTGCTCAGGTGAAGGACCGATATGGCGCTCAATGAATGCACCGTTGTGTTCAAGCTGGCTGAGAGTCTGAGTCATTAGCAGTAAATCCTGAATCGGGCTGGGGGAACCGGAGAGCAAACATAAATCTGCGGCCTCTGTGTGAGGCCGCCTGACGACTACTCGTCGATGGAGGCTTTGTAAGCATCCGCATCCAGCAGCGTGTCGATTTCAGACGCGTCACTGGCTTTGATTTTGAATAACCAGCCGCCTTCATAAGGCTCGCTGTTGACCTGCTCCGGTGAGTCAGTCAGTGCTTCGTTGACCGCCACAATCTCACCGCTGATCGGCGCATAGATATCTGAAGCCGCTTTAACGGATTCCGCGACCGCGCACTCTTCACCGGCGGCAAACGTCGCGCCCACTTCCGGCAGATCGACAAACACCATGTCGCCCAGTAGCTCCTGCGCGTGTTCAGTGATACCCACGGTGTAGCTGCCATCTTCTTCTTTGCGCACCCACTCGTGGCTGTCGCGGTACTTCAACGTATTCGGCACATTGCTCATTGGCCATTTCTCCTGAATAAAATTTACTGAGCGACCGGTTTACCGGCGCGGACAAAAACGGGACGGGTAACCTGGACCGGCATCTGGCGGTTACGGATCTCAACGATGGCGGTGCTGCCGACTGAGGCCGGTACGCGCGCCAGGGCGATGCTGCAACCCAGCGTCGGAGAGAAAGAGCCACTGGTGATGATCCCCTCCTGCGGCTGCCCCTGGTCATCGGTGAAACGCACCGGCAAGCCGTTACGCAGCACCCCTTTTTCTGTGAGGATGAGTCCTACCAGCTTTTCGGTACCGCGTTCACGCTGCAGTTCCAGCGCTTCCCGGCCGATGAAATCGCGGTCAGCAGGTTCCCAGCAGACCGTCCAGCCCATGTTGGCAGCCAGCGGTGAAACGCCTTCATCCATCTCCTGACCATACAGATTCATACCCGCTTCCAGACGCAGCGTGTCACGTGCACCCAGTCCGGCAGGTTTAACGCCAGCAGCCAGCAGACGCTGCCAGAAATCGGCCGCCTCCTCTGCGGGCATAGCAATCTCATATCCCGCTTCGCCGGTATAGCCGGTGGTGGCGATAAACAGGTCACCTGACTGCACGCCGAAAAATGGCTTCATGCCGGCAACAGCCTGACGCTGCTCCTCGCTGAACAGCGTCTGTGCCTTCTGCTGCGCCTGCGGACCCTGCACGGCAATCAGCGCCAGGTCGTCGCGTTCCGTCAGCGTAATGCCATAGCCCTGCGCGTGTTGCGTGATCCAGGCGAGATCGTTTTCACGGGTGGCAGAGTTCACCACCAGGCGGAAGAACTCTTCGCTCATAAAGTAAACAATCAAATCGTCAATGACGCCACCCGAGGCATTCAGCATCCCGGTGTAGAGCGCTTTGCCTGGCTGGGTCAGTTTTGCCACATCATTTGCCAGCAGGTAGCGCAGGAATTCACGGGTACGCGGGCCTGTCAGGTCGACGATGGTCATGTGAGAGACATCAAACATACCGGCGTCGGTGCGCACTACATGATGTTCATCCATCTGGGAGCCATAGTGCAGCGGCATCATCCAGCCATGAAAATCCACCATGCGGGCACCGCAGGCCTGATGCTGTTCAAACAGAGGTGTTTGCTGAGTCATAACCATCCTGTGCAGAAGCGAGTGAGTGCAAAAGTGCGCCGGAATTCAGTGCCGACGCAAACGTTCTCTTAGGGCTGACGTTACCACCGAATCTGACGATTAACCATAAGCAAACCGGGGTCGAAAGCAGAGGCACAGCCTAACCAGGAACGGCTGCTAACAGGATATAAAACTGCAATTTTGTGATTAATCGCGCAATAAATGCAGGGATTTTAAATATACGCAGCAAATTTATGCGGGATGGCGTTCAGGATGTTAAAAAAATCCCGCGACCAGCGGGCAGAAGAATGAGAAAAAGTAATGCGAATTAGCCCGCAAAATTAGAATAAATCAAACGAAGACCTGTGCTGGTGCAGCGTTGCCTTTTTGTGGTGCAGAGCGGTGTCAGGCATAAAAAAAGCCAGCAGAAGCTGGCTTATCAGAAGGGCGGATTTAGCGTAGCCAGGCGGGCAGATCATTTAGCCCCATCGCCTGCTTCAGCATCATGGGTTTGACACCCGGCAGACGGTCAGCCAGTTTCAGACCCACGTCGCGCAGCAATTTTTTCGCCGGGTTATTGCCTGCGAACATCTCACGGAAGCCCTGCATTCCCGCCAGCATCATTGCGGCGCTGTGCTTACGGCTGCGCTCATAGCGTCGCAGATAGAGGTGCTGACCAATATCTTTGCCCTGCTGATGCAGACGGCGAATCTCACCGATCAGCTCGGCGGCATCCATAAACCCAAGGTTAACGCCCTGACCCGCCAGCGGATGAATGGTGTGAGCCGCATCGCCCACCAGCGCCAGACGGTGTGCCGCGAAGTTGCGGGCATAGCGCGCCACCAGCGGAAACGATTTGCGCTCGCTTTCCAGCTGGCACAGGCCGAGCCGCATATCAAACGCCACCGAGAGCTGCTGATTGAACAGCGCTTCCGGCATGGTTTCCAGACGGCTCGCTTCCTGCGGCGAGAGCGACCAGACGATGGAACTGAGATGCGGATCCTGCATCGGCAGGAAAGCCAGAATGCCGTCGCCGTGGAACACCTGGCGCGCTACTGCGTCGTGCGGCTTCTCAGTGCGGACGTTTGCCACTAACGCATGGTGATCGTAATCCCAGAAGGTCAGCGGGATATCGGCTTTGTTGCGTAGCCAGGAGTTAGCGCCGTCAGCGGCAATCATTAATCGCGCACTTAACATGCTGCCATCCTGCAGAGTAACAAAGGCTTCGTTGTCACCAAACGCGACCTGCTGTAACTGCGAAGGTGCCATTATCGTCACGTCGCTGCAGGCGCTGGCACGTTGCCAGAGCGCATTGTGGATCACCGGGTTTTCAATGATATGGCCCAGATGCGACAGGCCCTGCTGCTCATCATCAAAGGCGATGGAGCCGAAACTGTCCTTATCCCACACTTCCATACCGTGATAAGCGCTGGCGCGCAGCGAGAGAATGGTCGACCAGACATCCAGCTTCTGCAGCAGCCGTTCGCTGGCGGCATTGATTGCCGACACGCGAACTGACGGTGACGCACTCAGCGCCAGCGGTGGCTCCGGTGATTTTTCCAGTACGGCGATGCGCAGTCCGCTGCCCTGCAAGCCGCAGGCCACCGCCAGTCCCACCATACCGCCACCGGCAATCACCACATCAAAAGTTTGCATCTGAGCCTCTTTATTAACGCTTAACCCAGCCAAGCGTGCGCTCAGCCAGTTGATTTCTTAACCACGGCAGATGATCCATCGCCAGCAGGCCCAGGTTACGTCCTGCCACCAGCGGGCCATAGCGATTCGCAAAGACGCGAACCAGTCCGTCGGTGATACCGATGGTGGCAGCGCGGTCGGGCTGACGACGCTGCTGGTAATGATGCAGCACCGCATAGCTGCCGGGGTCCTGCTGTTGTCGATGGGCGGCTGCCAGCGTTTCAGCCAGCGACATCACATCGCGCAGGCCCAGGTTGAAGCCCTGCCCGGCAATCGGATGCAGCGTCTGCGCCGCATTGCCCACCACCGCCACGCGATGCGTCACCGGCGACATCGCCCGGTGCAGCGCCAGCGGGTAATACTCACGCTGACCGGTATGGGTGAATTTACCCAGCCGCCAGCCAAAGGCACGCTGCAGCTGGCGGAGGAATTCAGCCTCGCTCCACTGCTCAATGCGTTCACGCTGTGAAACCGGATGACACCAGACCAGCGACAGGCGATTGCCGGACATCGGCAACAGCGCCAGCGGGCCATGTTCGGTAAAACGTTCAAATGCCCGGCCCTGATGGGGCAGCGCGGTGGAAACATTGGCAATCACGGCAAGCTGTTCATAGTCGTCTCTTTGCCACTGAATGCCGCACGAAGCCGCCAGCGCAGAGCGCGTGCCATCCGCCGCCACCAGCAGTTTGCCGCTGAGTTGTTCGCCACTGTCCAGCGTCACCTCAACCTGCTGCTCACGGCGGTTAGCCTGGGTAACACGAGCCGGACAGCGCAGCGTTACGCCGGGTGCTTTTTTCAGCTCAGCAAACAGACGCTGACCGACGTCAAACAGCTCGACAACCTGTCCCAGCGCCGGAATAGCGTAGTCAGCCGCCGCCAGCGACACAAAACCGGCGTGACCGCGATCGGAGACATGAATGTCGGTAATCGGCGTGGCACAACGGGCGATGTGCTGCCACAGATTGATGTCCGCAAGCTGCTGGCAGGTACCGGCAGAAAGCGCAATAGCGCGGCCGTCGAAACCGGGATGCGCCCGGCTGCCGGGCTCGCTGCTTTCAATCAGCGTTACCGGCAGAGTGCCCTGGGTCAGATGGGAGATCGCCAGCGCCAGCGTCGCCCCGGTCATGCCGCCACCGGCAATCAGAATCGTCATGCCTGTTTTGCCGCCGCCATCAGTGCTTCAATCTCATCCGCCTCTTTTACGACGCTGTCGGTGAGATTTTCAATGCCATCTTCAGTGATCACAATGTCATCTTCGATTCGGATACCAATGCCGCGATACTGCGCGGGCACGTCGGCATCCGGTGCGATATAAAGACCCGGCTCGACGGTTAACACCATGCCAGGCTCCAGTACGCGGTCGCGGCTCGGGGTGCCGTAGTGGCCGACATCATGCACATCCAGCCCCAGCCAGTGGCCCAGGCCATGCATATAGAACTGACGATGGACTTCCTCGGCGATCAATGTATCGACGTCGCCCTCCAGGATGCCCAGCTCCACCAGCCCGGTGACCATGATACGCACCACTTCATCATTCACTTCACGAATGCTGATGCCCGGCCGGAACAGTTCAAGCGAGCGGTTGAGGCAAGCCAGCACAATGTCATAAATCGCGCGCTGCGCCGGGCTGAATTTGCCGTTAACCGGGAAGGTGCGGGTGATATCGCCTGCATAGCCGTGGAACTCACAGCCTGCATCGATCAGCACCAGATCGCCGTCGCGCATTTCGCTTTCGTTTTCGGTGTAGTGCAGAATGCAGCCGTTAACTCCGGCACCCACAATGGTGTTATAGGAGGGAAAACGCGCACCGTGACGGTTAAATTCGTGCTGAATTTCCCCTTCGAGCTGATACTCGAACAGGCCTGGCCGACAGGCTTGCATGGCGCGGGTATGCGCCAGTGCACTGATTTTCCCGGCGCGACGTAACAGTTCAATCTCATCCGCATCTTTAAACAGGCGCATCTCATGCACCCAGGGACGCCAGTCAGTGAGGGTATCGGGCGCACTGAGATGCTGGCGGAAGCCGCGACGCAGCTTATCCAGCGCGCTGAACACCAGTGTGTCCGCGTGGGCATATTCGCCCTGCGCATGGTAAACCACATCCAGGCCATTCAGCAGCAGGTGCAGCTGGTCACCAATATCATTCCAGGGTAAAGCGCGATCGACGCCCAGTTTGTCGGGTGCGGCCTCCTGACCCAGACGACGGCCAGACCAGGTTTCCGCCGCAGGATCGCGCACGCGATTAAACAACACGCTGTGGTTATGATTCTCATCGCTTTTGATCAGCACCAGCAACGCCTGCGGCTCGTTAAAACCGGTGAAATACCAGAAGTCGCTGCTCTGGCGGAACGGATATTCGGTGTCATTACTGCGCATCACTTCTGGCGCAGCAAAGATTAACGCTGCGCTGCCAGGCACCATCTTCGCCAGCAGCGCCTGACGACGCTGCAGGAATCGTTCCAGTGAAATCATCTCTGCACTCCCTGTAAACTGACCGGTTAAACTCGTTGACCTGAAATTAGTGTAGCGTCGGTTTTTGCACTTCTGGCGCGGTTGGCTGCGGGCGGGTGAACGTATCGTGGCACAGCAGCGCGGCGACACGAACGTACTCAATCACCTCCTCCAGCGACTGCTCCAGCTCCTCCTGGTCTTCATCTTCTTCGTAACCGAGCTGTGCGATAGTGCGCAGATCATCGATTGCTTCGCCGGTTTCGCCGGTGACTTTATCCAGTTTAGGCTGTGTTACGCCCAGGCCGAGCAGAAAATGGTTAACCCAGCCCGCCAGCGCGTCGGCACGGTCAAATACAGTGATGTCGTCGTCAGCAGGCAGCAGCAGCTGAAACAGGAAGCCTTCATCTTCCAGCGTAGTCGCCGTATGCTCGTGTAGTTCCGCCAGCGGCACGGCAAGAGTGTGTGAAAACGCCATGCCTTCGTTAGCCAGATCGTGTACCAGCGTCTTCCAGCTGGTGTCCTGGTTACCACCGCAGAGGATCCCGCTCAGCAGGCCATGCATTTCCGCGGGCGTCATTCCAACGCCCTGCTGTGAGAGCACCGCCGCGAGCGCGTTGTAATCGGGGGTTGCGTTCTGTAAGGACATAAGTTTTCATCGTCGTTGGCAGAATAAGTTCGTGTTATGCTACCACTAGCTGCCTCAAGGTTTCCAGAAAAGGGGTTGTATCTTATTTCGTGGGTCTATATAGTTGCCCGCCTCCCAAGCCATTGACTGCTAAGGGAGTTGCGAGCGAAGTAATCAGTCAGGAAGGTGGCATGTCTGCACAACCGGTAGATTTACAAATTTTTGGTCGTTCGTTGAGAGTAAATTGTCCGCCAGAGCAGCAAGATGCGCTCAATAGCGCGGCTGAAGATCTCAATCAACGGTTGCAAGATCTAAAAGTTCGCACTAGAGTCACCAATACAGAACAACTGGTGTTCATCGCCGCGTTAAACGTCTGCCACGAGCTGGCGCAAGAGAAAGTGAAAACGCGCGATTATGCTGCTAATATGGAACAGCGTATCCGTATGTTGCAGCAGACGATTGAACAGGCATTAGTTGAGCAGGGTCGCATCTCTGAGCGTGAGGGTGCGAAGTTCGAATAAAACTTCATGGTTGCTATACTTAAGTAACGGTGAGGTAAATTTTCTCTGAGATGTTTGCATGTGGGCCAGTCCCCTGAGCCGATATTTCGAAAAAACAGAATGTGACGCTCGTAACCTGTGTGCATGCTCGGTTCGTCCGAGAAGCCTGATGGTTATGACGGCATGTTCACCTTGAACCAAGGGTTCAAGGGTTACAGCCTACGGCGGCATCTCGGAGATCTCTCTTCCTGTAGTCCTGCTTTTTTCCCCTGACTGACATGTTATAGTCGCTCAACAGCGACTTATCCGGCGGGGAAATCATGTCTGAACCTTCCATGTCTGAACCTTCAATGACCCAGCGTCAGGCGATTCGCCAGCATGTGCGACATCTGCGACGGGCACTTACCGATGAGCAGCAAACGCAGGCCGCTGAGCAGCTTGCTGAACATGCGCTCAACTACGCCCCGGTGACTGAAGCGCGCAATATCGCCCTGTTTCTGTCGGTGGATGGCGAACTGAATACCCGTCCGCTGATTGCCCGCCTCTGGCATCTGAAGAAAACGGTCTGTCTGCCGGTTTTACACCCCTTCTCCCCCGGTAATTTGTTGTTTCTGCGCTATTCGCCCGATACCCCATTGCTCAAAAATAAGCTGCGCATTCCTGAACCGCCGCTGGATATCCGGCAGGTGATCACCCTTGATCAACTGGATCTGATGATGGTGCCGCTGGTGGCGTTTGATCAGCATGGACAGCGTCTGGGGATGGGCGGCGGCTTTTATGATCGCACCCTGCAGAACTGGCGGCAGCACGGTTTTTTGCCGGTGGGCCTGGCACACGATTGTCAGCAGGTCGATAGCCTGCCGGTGGCAGAATGGGATGTGCCGTTGCCGGCGGTAATGACGCCATCAAAACTCTGGCAGTGGGAGTAGAAGAGTCGCTTTTGCAGACAAGTGAAAACCCATACCTGGGCGCATCTGGCAGCAATAAAATAGCTTAACGCGCAGGGAACATGGTCAGAAGAGGAAAGCGTCCCGCCGCCCGGATAAAAACGCCGGGAGCGTTTTTAAACAACGCAACGCGTTGGCCCGGTTACGGGCGCACCTCAGGGATGAGGTGCGTAATCGCGCGGGCCGGGCATGCCATGGATGGCGGCTTTTGCATCTTTCCGATCTGACCGTGTTCTCTTCGCAGTCTCGGTCTTACAGCAAATCGGGAGAGCCTGTATTAACTACCTGAAGAGACGCGACTAAGCGCCTGTTCAGGTTGGTAGCGCTTAGTAAAGCAGACGGGCGCGAATGGTACCCGGAATCGCCTTCATCAGTTGCAGCGCGTTCTCAGCCACTTCCGGCTCTGCATCAATGTCGATCACCACATAGCCCATAAACGGCGAGGTTTGCAGATACTGGGCGGCGATGTTGATGCCCTGCTCGGCAAAAATCTGGTTGATGGCCGTCAGCACGCCAGGGCGGTTCTCATGGATGTGCAGCAGACGACTGGCGCTGATACCGTGAATCGGCAGTGACACTTCGGGGAAGTTAACAGCCGAAAGAGTCGAGCCGTTATCGGAGTATTTCGCCAGCTTGCCCGCCACTTCAATGCCGATGTTCTCCTGCGCTTCTTCCGTCGAGCCGCCAATGTGCGGCGTCAGGATCACGTTGTCGAACTCACTCAGTGGAGAGATAAACGGCTCGCTGTTGGTAGCTGGCTCGCTCGGGAAGACGTCGATGGCTGCGCCACCCACATGCTTGCTGGCCAGCGCATCGCACAGCGCCGGGATATCCACCACCGTGCCGCGTGAGGCGTTAATCAGCAGCGCGCCAGGCTTCATCTGCGCCAGCTGCTCTGCACCAATCATATCCTGTGTAGAGACGGTTTCCGGCACGTGCAGGCTGACCACATCGCTCATGTTGAGGAGATCGGCCAGATGGCGTACCTGCGTGGCATTACCCAGCGGCAGCTTGTTTTCAATGTCGTAGAAGAAAACATGCATACCCAGGCTTTCTGCCAGCACGCCCAGCTGCATTCCGATGTGGCCGTAACCGATAATACCCAGTTTTTTGCCACGCGCTTCAAATGAGCCTTTGGCAATCTTATTCCAGATGCCACGGTGTGCTTTCGCATTCGCTTCCGGGATGCCACGCAGCATCAGCAGCATCTCACCAATCACCAGCTCCGCAACCGAGCGGGTATTTGAGAACGGCGCATTGAACACGGGAATACCCCGGCTGGCAGCCGCCTGCAGATCAACCTGGTTGGTGCCGATACAGAAACAGCCAACGGCGACCAGCTTTTCAGCCGCCGCAAAAATCTCTTCAGTGAGCTGGGAGCGGGAACGGATACCAATAAAGTGTGCATCACGGATCGATGCTTTTAACGCGTCGGAGTCCAGTGCGCCCTTATGGAATTCGATGTTGGTATAGCCTGCAGCCCGCAGGTTCTCCAGCGCGCTCTGATGGACACCTTCCACCAGCAGGAACTTAATCTTATCTTTTTCCAGTGATACCTTTGCCATTTCCCGATCCTATTCAGCATTCAATGAGGACTACCATAAGCCAGCCTTCTGTCAAAATATCAAAAAAATCGCGTCGGGCAATACAAACGATTGCCCGGCCGCCAGCACGGCAGCGGCTGACGGCAGCACATTGCCGGACAAAATAAGGAGGTCGGACTGGAAGAGAGAACGAACCCACTGCCGATGACGGTTATGTGACATAAGTCACCAAATTTCACCGCAGCGAGAAAAGATGATTTGCAGGCAGAAATAACCGACGCCGCATCGACGCCGGACAGATCATTTTTTGATGGTTTTCACGCCATCAGGCCCGCCAATCAGTGCAATATCGGCACCACGCGCGGCAAAAAGGCCCACGGTAACGACGCCAGGCAAGGCGTTGATGGTTTTTTCCAGCTCAATGGGATCGAGAATGCGCAGATTATGCACATCGAGAATAATGTTGCCGTTATCGGTGACCACGTTCTGACGATACTCAGGCAAGCCGCCCATTTTCACCAACTGACGCGCCACATAACTGCGCGCCATCGGGATCACCTCGACCGGCAGCGGGAAACGGCCCAGCACATCGACCTCTTTTGAAGCGTCAGCGATACAGATAAAGGTTTCAGCCACGGCGGCCACGATCTTTTCGCGCGTCAGCGCCGCGCCGCCGCCTTTGATCATCTGCATCTGTGGGTTGATCTCATCCGCGCCATCTACGTACACCGACAGCAGGTCAATCTCGTTCAGGTCGAACACCTGAATACCCAGGCTCTTCAGCTTCTGGGTTGAGGCATCCGAGCTGGAGACGGCACCTTCAATCTGATGCCTGACCGTGGCAAGCGCATCGATAAAGTGGGCAGCGGTGGATCCGGTGCCCACACCAACAACGGTGCCCGGCTGCACGTACTCAAGTGCAGCCCAGCCAACGGCTTTTTTCAGTTCATCCTGGGTCATGGTATGTTTAAAACCTGTGCGACAACGAAGTGCGCGTAGTATAAAACAAGGCTTGCTGAAAATGCTCGGCTGACCGACGCGGATTTATCGCTTTGGAAGCCAGCCCACAAAAAACAAGAGAGCCATCACAGGTGATACTTTTGTGGCATAGTGACATCCATCCTGAAGGAGAGAGAAGAATAATGAAACGCCCGGATTATCGAACGCTTCAGGCGCTGGATTCAGTGATCCGCGAACGCGGATTTGAGCGTGCCGCTCAAAAATTATGTATCACCCAGTCAGCGGTTTCACAGCGTATCAAGCAGCTGGAGAATCTGTTTGGTCAGCCGCTGCTGGTGCGCACGGTGCCACCACGTCCGACCGAACAGGGTCAGAAACTGCTGGCGTTGCTGCACCAGGTGGAACTGCTGGAAGAGGAGTGGCTGGGCGATGAGAACAGTGGCACCACGCCGCTGCTGCTGTCGCTGGCGGTCAATGCCGACAGTCTGGCGACCTGGCTGCTGCCTGCGCTGAAGGATGTGCTGGCAGATTCACCCGTACGCCTGAATCTGCAGGTCGAAGATGAAACCCGCACCCAGGAGCGTCTGCGTCGTGGTGAAGTGGTGGGTGCGGTGAGTATTCAGCCGCAGCCGCTGCCCAGTTGCCTGGTGGATCAGCTCGGTGCGCTCGACTACCTGTTTGTGGCATCGCGCGACTTTGCCGATCGCTTCTTCCCCAACGGCGTCACCCGCTCTGCCCTGCTGAAAGCGCCTGCGGTGGCGTTTGACCATCTTGATGATATGCATCAGGCCTTCCTGCAACAGAACTTTGATCTCTCACCGGGCAGTGTGCCCTGCCACATCGTGAACTCCTCTGAAGCCTTTGTGCAGATGGCGCGACAGGGTTCAACCTGCTGTATGATCCCGCATCTGCAGATTGAGCGTGAGCTGGCGAGCGGTGAGTTAATAGATCTGACGCCAGGCTTGTGTCAGCGCCGGATGCTCTACTGGCATCGTTTTGCGCCGGAAAGCCGGTTAATGCGTCGGGTGACCGATGCGCTGATTGCGCATGGACATCGGGTGCTGCGTCAGGATGACGTCGCAGCCTGAAAACAAAAACGGGGCGAAAGCCCCGTTTTTACTGCTGACAAATTATGCCCCGAACGGCTGTAAGGATGGATTGGCTCAGGGAACAAGGTCAGATCGGAAAGGCGCTTAAGCCAATCCCTGGCCGCTCGGCCCGCGCCGTCCATGGCGCGGGACGCTTTCCTCCTCTGACCATGTTCCCTTCGCTTTGAATTTATTCATTGCGGTCAGATCCTGAGATTCATCGGCAGTCTTAACGGGGCATCAGCCCCGTTTTGCACTATGGCGTATTGGGCTTGATCTCAAACACCACATCAACCTGATCGTCAAAGTTAATGCTCTGCTGATCGTAGGTCTCCTGCGCCGAGGTATCTGCCGCTGCAGCCGCTTTATACATACGGTTCATCGGCATCGGCTGATAGTTAGCGACCTGATAACGAATGCTGTAGATCGATCCCAGCTTCGCGTTAAAGCCTTCAGCCAGCTGTGATGCCTGCTGAGTCGCATTTTTAATCGCTGCTTTACGCGCCTGCTCTTTGTAACTCTCCGGATTTGCCACGCCTAACTCGACGCTACGCACCTCATTCAGACCGGACTTCAGCGCCCCGTCCAGCAGATCATTCAGCTTGTCCAGCTGACGCAGGGTTACCTGCACCTGACGCACCGCACGGTAGCCTTTCAGGACGGATTTACCCTCTTTGGTGTAATCGTACTCAGGCTGGGTGCTCAGGTTTGCCGCATCAATATCTTTCTTCTCAATGCCGTTTTTTTGCAGAAAATCGAAATATTGTGCAACCCGGCTATCCGCCTGCTTTTTCGCATCTGCGGCATCTTTTGACGACACGTTCACAACGATAGAGAGCGTGGCGATATCGGGACGGGCATCGACCGTTGCCTTGCCTGAGGTCACCACGTGTGGCCCGTTCGGTAACTCATCAGCGTGTACGCCAGGCAATGCCCCGGCGCTCATGATTGCGGCCAGAGCCAATGCTTTCAGTTTCATGAAAGTCCTCCTTGAAAAGGTACTATGACGGCTTCCAACCGGCGAAGCCCAACAGCGCATCGGTATGCGCCATGCTTTGAGTGGTCATTATGGCAAAAGTTCGGCCTCCGCGCGGCAATAACCGCACCGGATCGACGTTGGGATCAAAATCCGGCAATGCCCTGGCGCGCCAGTTGCAGGGCGATAAACCACATCACCGCGCCTACCAGCAGGTTAATGATGCGCTGGGCTTTGGCGGTGCGCAGGCGTGGTGACAGCCAGGCGGCCAGCAGCGCCAGACCAAAGAACCACAGGATCGACGCACTAATGGTGCCCAGCGCAAACCACTGACGCGCGGTGGTGGTCGGCAACTGACCGCCAAGACTGCCCAGCACCACAAAGGTATCGAGATAGACGTGCGGATTGAGCCAGGTCACTGCCAGCAGCGTCGCGATAATGCGTCCCCTGCTCTGCTTTAATGGCTCACCGTCCGCCAGATCGGCGTCGCCGCGAAAAGCGCTACGCAGTGCGCCCCAGCCATACCACAACAGAAAGGCTACGCCCGCCCAGGTGATCACCATCAGCAGCAGTGGAGACTGGCTCAGCAAGGCACTGCCGCCAAAGATCCCACCGCAGATCAGCAGAATATCACTCAGCGAGCAGAGGGCCGCCGTCATCAGATGATACTGACGCTTCACGCCCTGATTCATCACAAAAGCGTTCTGTGGTCCCAGCGGCAGAATCAGCGCGGCGCCCAGGGCAAGCCCCTGAAAATAGAGAGATAACACAGGATTATTTCCTCACATCGTTAGAGGAGGAGAAGTATAAAGAGAGAGGATGATTAGCGGAAATTGAAAGAATTAATCTGCGATTAGCAAAATGAATGGGCGACAGACGCCGCCCACTGAAAGATTACTGTGGCTGAACCTGGGTTGCTTCTGCTTCAGGCGCCGGCTTCTGATGCAGATGCACATCCATCTGCGGATAAGGAATACCAATCCCTTTTCCATCCAGCGCTCGCTTAAAGTTCTTCAGCAGATCCCAGTAAACGTCCTGCAGGTCGCCGCTGTTGCTCCAGCAACGCACCACAAAGTTCATAGAGGAGGCTGCCAGTTCGTTAAGACCGATCTGGATACCTTTATCTTTCAGCACGCGGCTATCCGCTTCAACAACCTGTTGCAGTAAGGCGATCACTTCATCCACATCCGCCTCGTAAGCCACGCCAATGATAAATTCATTACGGCGAACCGGTTCACGCGAGAAGTTGACGATGTTCCCGCTGATGATCTTGCCGTTTGGCACCACCACGATTTTGCCGTCTGCCGTTCTCAGCGTGGTGGAGAAAATCTGCACATGCAGCACGGTTCCCATAACGCCGCCCAGATCGACGAACTCGCCGGTGCGAAACGGACGGAAGGTGACCAGCAGAACGCCTGCAGCAAGGTTAGAGAGTGACCCCTGCAGCGCCAGACCCACGGCCAGACCCGCAGCACCCAGCACGGCAATCACCGAGGCGGTCTGCACACCGATGCGTCCCAGCGCTGCGATAACGGTGAAGGCGATAACCCCATAGCGCACCAATGCGGAGAGGAAGTCCGCCACGGTAGCGTCTATGTGACGGGCGCGCAGCAGGCGATTTACGGCATTAGAAATGATACGGGCGATAATCATCCCGATAATAATGATGGCAATAGCTGCAACGATATTTACGGCATAGCTGATGATCAGCGCCTGATTGCGAACCAGCCAGTTACCTGCGTTGTTTAAGCCGTCGACGACGTGTAACTCTTCCATTAATAAGCCCTGTTGTTAGATTCCCACCGGGAATGAAAAAACTGCCAGATGACATCCGACACCCTGCCATCAAGGGTAATCAATTATCTCCTTAAGCGCCAAACCGACCGGCGTTTAACCCTGTTTTTCCAGAAATTGTGCATAAAAAAAGGCCCTTTCGGGCCTTTTTTGTACGGTAACGACTCGTCAGTTACAGCACGTCGACAGCGTTAAGCTCTTTGAAAGCCTGTTCCAGACGCACCACCATAGAGGCCTGGGCTGAACGCAGCCAGACGCGTGGGTCGTAGTATTTTTTGTTTGGCTTGTCAGCGCCTTCCGGGTTACCCAGCTGCGACTGCAGATAGCCTTCGTTCTTTTTGTAGTACTGCAGGATGCCGTCCCAGGTTGCCCATTGGGTATCGGTATCGATGTTCATCTTGATCACGCCGTAGCTGATAGACTCTTCGATTTCTGCAGCAGAAGAACCTGAACCGCCGTGGAAAACGAAGTCCAGCGCGTTGTGCGGCAGGCCATGTTTTTCACACACATATTTCTGCGAATCGCGCAGAATGGTTGGGGTCAGTTTCACGTTACCTGGCTTGTAAACGCCGTGAACGTTACCGAATGATGCCGCAATGGTGAAGCGCGGGCTGATAGCATTCAGTTTTTCGTACGCGTAGTTCACATCTTCTGGCTGGGTGTACAGTGCAGATGCGTCCATGTGGCTGTTATCAACGCCATCTTCTTCACCACCGGTGCAGCCCAGTTCGATTTCCAGCGTCATGTCGAGTTTCGCCATGCGCGCCAGATATTTGCTGCTGATCTCGATGTTCTCTTCCAGTGACTCTTCTGACAGGTCGATCATGTGAGAAGAGAAGAGTGGCTTACCGTTTTTCTGGAAGTACTCTTCACCTGCGTCCAGCAGACCGTCGATCCATGGCAGCAGTTTCTTGGCACAGTGGTCAGTGTGCAGGATAACCGGCACGCCATACTGCTCAGCCATCAGGTGGACATGGTGCGCACCCGCGATAGCGCCGAAAATTGCCGCGCCCTGTGGTTTGTCAGTTTTGAAGCCTTTACCCGCGATAAATGCAGCACCGCCGTTAGAGAACTGGATGATGATTGGCGCTTTAACTTTCGCCGCTGCTTCCAGTGCCGCATTGATGGAGTCGGTGCCGACGCAGTTTACGGCTGGCAGTGCGAATTTGTTCTCTTTCGCAACTTTGAAGATCTTCTGTACGTCATCACCAGTGACAACGCCGGGTTTTACGAAATCAAAAATTTTAGACATGATTGTGTCCTGTTTCGTGACCGTTGTTCCCCTTGAGGAACGTCGATTTAAACGCCCAGACGGGCAAGACTTCAGGCGATGCCGCCAGGCATCGCCCCCAAAGGATTACTGCTTCGCACGCTCTTCCAGCATGGCAACTGCAGGCAGTTTTTTGCCTTCCACGAACTCAAGGAACGCGCCGCCGCCGGTAGAGATGTAGGAAATTTTGTCTTCGATGCCGAACAGGTCGATAGCCGCTAAGGTATCGCCGCCGCCTGCAACAGAGAAGGCATCGCTGTCTGCAATGGCGTTAGCCACGATCTCGGTGCCTTTACGGAAATTAGGGAACTCAAACACGCCCACCGGGCCGTTCCACAGGATGGTTTTAGCATCCTTCAGGATGGCAGCCATCGCCTGTGCGGTTTCATCACCAAAGTCCATAATCTCTTCGTTATCCGCAACTTCAGAAACCTTTTTCACGGTAGCGGTCGCAGTTTCAGAGAATTCTGTGCCGACACGTGAGTCAGTTGGAACCGGAATACCGTGCTGATCGCGCAGGCCTTTAGCCGCTTCAACGAAGTCTGGCTCATACAGAGATTTGCCGACGTTGTTGTCGATAGCGACGAAGGTGTTGGCAATGCCGCCGCCCACAATCACGGTGTCCGCGATTTTGACCAGAGATTGCAGCACATCAAATTTGGTAGAGACTTTAGAACCCCCTACCACAGCCACCAGCGGACGCTCCGGATTGCTCATGACTTTACCCAGCGCTTCCAGTTCTGCAGAGAGCAGCGGGCCAGCACAGGCGATAGGGGCAAATTTGCCGACGCCGTGGGTAGAAGCCTGTGCGCGGTGCGCGGTACCAAAGGCGTCCATCACAAAGACGTCGCACAGAGCAGCATATTTTTTAGACAGTGCTTCGTCATCTTTCTTTTCGCCTTTGTTAAAGCGAACGTTTTCCAGCACAACCAGTTCGCCAGCGCCGACTTCAACGCCATCGAGGTAATCTTTTGCCAGGGTCACGGTGGTGCCGCTAAGCTTGTCTTTCAGGTAGTTAACTACCGGCAGCAGCGAGAACTCTTCATTGTATTCACCTTCGGTCGGACGACCCAGGTGAGAGGTAACCATTACTTTCGCGCCCTGTTTCAACGCCGCTTCAATGGTTGGCAGAGAAGCACGGATACGTGCATCAGACGTCACTTTACCTTCTTTAACCGGTACGTTCAGATCGGCACGGATCAGAACGCGTTTACCAGCCAGATCCAGATCGGTCATCTTAATTACAGACATGGTGAATCCTCTCGTTGATTCTCATAAGTTTTGCCAGACGCATACCGCGTCTTACCTGAAACCGCTTGCGGCCATCGCTAACGTCGTGTCGAGCATTCGGTTAGCAAAGCCCCATTCGTTGTCACACCAGACCAGGGTCTTGATAAGGTGTTGACCGCTGACCCGCGTTTGTGTTCCGTCCACAATGGCACTGTGCGGATCATGGTTAAAATCTACTGAGACTAACGGTAATTCCGTATAGTCAACTATACCACGAAATGTCCCTTCTGCCGCGCTTCGCAACAGGGTGTTAACTTCACACGCCGTCACCGCCTGATGCACAGAAACGCTGAGATCAATGGCCGTCACGTTAATCGTCGGAACGCGAACGGCTATCGCCTCGAAGCGATCGTTGAATTTCGGAAAAATACGGGTAATGCCTGCCGCCAGGCGAGTGTCCACCGGGATGATCGACTGACTGGCTGCACGCGTACGGCGCAGATCGCTGTGATAGGCGTCGATCACCTGCTGATCGTGCATCGCCGAGTGGATCGTGGTGACGGTGCCGGATTCGATACCAAACGCATCATCCAGCAGTTTGATCACCGGGATAATGCAGTTAGTGGTACAGGAAGCGTTGGAGACGATGCGGTCACTGGCGGTGAGTGACTGCTGGTTAACGCCATACACCACTGTGGCGTCGAGATCGTTTCCGCCGGGATGAGAGAACAGCACTTTTTTGGCGCCAGCCTGAAGATGCGCTTCGCCATCAGCGCGTGAGCCATAGACGCCGGTGCAGTCCAGCACCACATCCACGTCGAGTTCACGCCACGGCAGATCGGCAATGGCTGCACGGTGCAAAATGCGCAGGGTATCGCCACCCACCCACATTACATCGCGCTCCTGGCGGACATCGAAAGCAAAACGGCCATGGCTGGTATCGTATTTCAGCAGATGCGCCATACCGGTGGCTTCTGCCAGCTCGTTAATCGCGACCACGGTGATCTCTGCACGTCGGCCCGTTTCATACAGCGCGCGCAGGACGTTGCGTCCAATCCGGCCAAAACCATTTATCGCTATCCGTACCGTCATTTCTCTCCTGCCACGTCAGACTGAAAAAAACGTGCCGTTAGCCTGAGCGTTTCACTGCATTTTGTACAGGAGATTCTTACCCGGCATTGTCCGAAACCAGGGCGATTTGCCTGGCGACTGAAACGGTTCAGCTACAATAATAGAAGGAAGGAATAACAGGAATGATTGTGATCAATCTGGCTGCTTAAATTTGGATCTGCGTCACAAATTAAGGCAAGAGGCGGTTATTACTGCAGGAATAAAAAATAAAAGGGGACGAAAATTTCGTCCCTCTGTTTTTACAGTCGGGCGGGAACAGGCCCGCCTGACCGGTTTTACGCCAGCAGCGCTTTCGCTTTCGCGACGACGTTGTCGACGGTAAAGCCAAACAGTTCGAACAGCTGATCGGCAGGTGCAGATTCGCCGAAGCTGGTCATGCCCACGATAGCGCCGTTCAGGCCGGTGTATTTGAACCAGTAATCAGCGATGCCCGCTTCGATTGCGACGCGTGCGCTGACCGCTTTTGGCAGCACGGATTCACGGTACTCATCACTCTGCTTGTCGAAGGCATCCGTTGATGGCATAGAGACCACGCGCACTTTGCGGCCTTCGCTGGTGAGTTTGTCCCAGGCACCGACAGCCAGTTCAACTTCGGAACCGGTGGCGATCAGGATCAGCTCAGGCGTGCCATCGCAATCTTTCAGCACGTAACCGCCGCGCGCTACGTTAGCCAGCTGTGCCGTGTCACGATCCTGCTGCGCCAGGTTCTGACGGGAGAAGATCAGCGCAGTCGGGCCATCTTTACGCTCAATGGCATATTTCCACGCCACCGCGGATTCAACCTGGTCACATGGACGCCACAGGCTCATGTTTGGCGTGGTGCGCAGGCTCGCCATCTGTTCAACCGGCTGGTGCGTCGGGCCATCTTCGCCCAGACCGATAGAGTCGTGGGTGTAGACCATGATCTGACGGATCTTCATCAGTGCCGCCATACGCGCTGCGTTACGCGCATATTCAACAAACATCAGGAAGGTCGCGGTGTAAGGCAGGAAGCCGCCGTGCAGCGCCAGGCCATTGGCGATTGCGGTCATACCGAACTCACGCACGCCGTAGTGGATGTAGTTACCCGCAGCATCTTCGTTGATCGGCTTAGAGCCAGACCAGATTGTCAGGTTGCTGGGTGCCAGATCGGCTGAGCCGCCCAGGTATTCCGGCAGAATTTTACCGAAAGCTTCAATAGCATTCTGTGAGGCTTTACGGCTGGCGATCTTCGCCGGGTTCGCCTGCAGCTGCTCAACGAACTTCTGCGACTCTTCCTGCCAGTTAGCTGGCAGTTCGTTGCTGACGCGGCGTTTAAACTCGGCAGCCAGTTCAGGATGAGCCTGTGCGTAAGCGGCGAATTTCTCATTCCATGCAGACTCTTTCGCCTGGCCTGCTTCTTTCGCGTCCCACTCAGCGTAGATATCAGAAGGAATAACGAACGGCGCGTGGTTCCAGCCCAGCTGTTTGCGGGTCAGTGCCACTTCATCATCACCCAGCGGTGCGCCGTGTGAATCATGGGTACCGGCTTTGTTCGGTGAACCAAAACCGATAACGGTTTTGCACATCAGCAGGGAAGGCTTGTCGCTGACGCTTTTCGCTTCCTCGATCGCTTTCGCAATCGCATCCGCATCGTGACCATCGACGCCGCGCACCACGTGCCAGCCATAAGCTTCAAAGCGCTTAGCGGTGTCGTCGGTGAACCAGCCATCAATGTGACCGTCGATAGAGATACCGTTGTCATCATAAAACGCCACCAGTTTGCCCAGCTTCAGCGTACCGGCCAGTGAGCAGACTTCGTGCGAGATACCTTCCATCATGCAGCCATCACCCATGAAGACATAGGTGTTGTGGTCTACGATGTCATGACCCGGACGGTTGAACTGTGCTGCCAGCGTGCGCTCAGCAATGGCAAAACCTACTGCGTTAGCGATGCCCTGCCCCAGCGGGCCGGTAGTGGTTTCAACGCCCACGGTGTAGCCATATTCCGGGTGACCTGGAGTTTTTGAGTGCAGCTGACGGAAGTTTTCCAGTTCGCTCAGGGGCAGATCGTAGCCGGTCAGGTGCAACAGGCTATAGATCAGCATTGAGCCGTGACCGTTAGAGAGCACGAAACGGTCGCGGTCAGCCCACAGCGGGTTGGTTGGGTTGTGGTTCAGGTAGCCGCGCCAGAGTACTTCAGCGATGTCCGCCATGCCCATTGGGGCACCCGGATGTCCCGATTTCGCTTTCTGTACTGCATCCATACTTAACGCACGAATGGCGTTGGCAAGCTCTTTACGAGAGGGCATTTTCTACTCCAGGTCGGATTAATGCTTCGCACCTTAACTTATTGTTATTAATGAGTTACCGGGCAAAACAAGGAAAAAGTTGCCCATCAATGTACATGAGAAACGGGGCAAAAGTACATGCTGTAAAACGCTAAATGCAGCCGCTTCGTATGGCTTTTCCAGCCATATCTGCTAGCAAAGTGCAGACTGGCACGCTATAACCAAATCGTTTATTCACCTGTCTGAGTTTCAGGTGTTTGTTTTTCTTACCTTGTTATGAATGGGATACAGCATGAAAATCAAAAAAATGGTGTTAGCGCTTGGACTGACGACGCTGCTCAGTGGCTGTCAGGGTTTAGACAATAATGCGCTGATGCAGTCGGGCGCGCAGGCGTATCAGGCTTATACCCTCAGCGACGATCAGGTAAAACAGCTGAGCGATAAATCCTGTGAGCAGATGGACAAAGATAATCAGATTGCGCCTGCTAACAGTGATTATCAGCAGCGTCTGAACAAGATCGCCGCGGCGCTGGGCGATAACATCAACGGCGTACCGGCTAACTACAAGGTTTATCAGACCAAAGATGTCAACGCCTGGGCGATGGCAAATGGCTGTATTCGTGTTTACAGCGGTCTGATGGATATGATGACTGACAATGAAGTGGAAGGCGTGCTGGGTCATGAGATGGGTCACGTCGCGTTAGGCCATACGCGCAAGGCGATGCAGCTGGCGTATGCCACAACCGCGGCCCGCACCGCAGCCGCCTCGGTTGGCGGCGTGATTGGTTCACTGTCGCAGTCGCAGCTGGGTGAAATGGGTGAAAAACTGGTGAATGCGCAGTTCTCCCAGACGCAGGAGTCACAGGCGGATGACTACTCCTACGACCTGATGAAGAAGCGCAATATCGATCCAATGGGCCTGGCCACCAGCTTTGAAAAGCTGGCGAAGATGGAACAGGGACGTCAGAGTTCGATGTTTGACTCGCATCCCGCCTCTGAAGCGCGCGCAGCGCATATTCGTGAGCGAATTGCTGCCGACAGCAAGTAATCCTGCCTCTGAGCGCGCATGCATCCGGCGTGCGCGCTTAGCCGTGCGAAGTCCGCTAGCGCTTAAATATCTGATCCACCATCGAGCCCAGATCCAGCTTATTGTCATGCAGCGCCTGTTCATCCATGTGTCCCTGCGGCGACATTTTATCAATCAGCTGCGGCAATAGCGCGGCCAGCGTACCCGATGCCCCTTTCACATCGGTGCCGAGTTTGTCGGCCAGTGACTGCAGTTCATCCTGACCAAAAGCAGACTGAATCTCACTGTGGCCAACCGGATGGTTATCGCCGGTGCCGATCCAGGAACCAAACACCTCACCCAGCCCGCCCTGCTGGAATTTTTGCAGCAGCACTTCAATACCGCCCTGCTCCTGCACCCAATGCCAGACAGCCTGTAACTGTCCCGGCGGATGCCCTTCACTCTGGTTGCCATCCAGTGCGCCAGCCAGTTCATCAAGAAAGCCCATGATTATCTCCACTACGCCATTTTTACGCTGTAAGTTTAGTTGCAGATAGGGGTTCGCGCCTGACGGTTACCCGTCGGGGTCAGAAGGGAATCGATCGGATCATGGCAAAGAGAGGAAGATCACAGCAGCGGCGTCTGCCCGATGGACAGGACGCCGCGTTCAGCGCCTGCCGGACTGAAGCCGACAGGCAGCAGGCATCAGCCTTTGTTTACAGCCTGAACATGCAGCATATCCAGCGCCAGCGTAGCCGCTGCCAGTGCCGTCAGATCAGCATGATCGTAACCCGGTGCGACTTCCACCAGATCCATGCCGACAACGTTCATGCCCTGCAGGCCACGGATCAGCTTGGTCGCTTTATCGGTGGTCAGGCCGCCAATCACCGGCGTGCCGGTGCCAGGCGCATGCGCCGGATCCAGACAGTCGATATCGAAGGTCAGATAGACCGGCAGATCGCCGACGGTGCGTTTCACTTCGGCGAGGATATCGTCAACGCTGCGGTCATTGACCTGCGCCGCATCCAGCACGTTGAAGCCCAGGCTCTTGTCGAATTCGGTGCGGATACCAATCTGCACTGAGTGCTGCGGATCGATCAGACCCTCTTTCGGCGCGGTAAAGAACATGGTGCCGTGGTCAAAGGTCGGGCCGTTGGAGTAGGTGTCGGTATGCGCATCAAAGTGCACCAGCGCCATCTTGCCGAAGTGTTTTGCATGCGCGCGCAGCAGTGGCAGTGTGACGTAGTGGTCGCCGCCAAAGGTCATCATGCGCTTGCCATTGGCCAGCAGTTTTTCAGCATGGGCCTGCAATTTGTCGGAGAGATCCTGCGAATCACCGAAGGCGTAAACCAGATCGCCGCAATCGACGACGTTCAGACGCTGACGCAGGTCGAAATCCCACGGCCAGCGGCAGCCTTCCCAGGCCAGATTGGTGGAGATCTGGCGAATCGCACCCGGACCCAGGCGGCTGCCCGGACGACCCGAGGTCGCGGCATCAAACGGCACGCCGGTGATAACCCACTCGGCGTCGCTGTCGTAAGGCTGAAAATTCAGCGGAAAACGCATGAAACCAAAGGCGTTAGAAACCAGGGAGTTGTCGTACTGATTGCCAAGCGTGTTATGCATAATTGCTCTCTCTATGTGCGTAAGTCGGGCCAGCCCGCAAACCATTAAGGTTGAGATGAAAAAAATCCCCTCCGCGTCGTTAGGCCCGACGAGGAAGGGATTGAGTGAGTCAGATTATCGACATAGTTAACGGCAACTGCAATATGCGATTACCGGTCGCCAGGATCGATTATTCATCTTCTAAATAGGTATAGCCGTAGAGGCCGCTCTCGAACTCTTCCAGGAACTGCGCGCGCAGCTCTTCGTCGAGATCGGATGCCTGAACCTGATTGCGGAACAGCGCCATCAGCTCGTTGGGATCAAGCTGCACGTAACGCAGCATGTCCGCCACGGTGTCGCCTTCATCGGAGAGCTGCACTTCCACATCGCCATTTTCGCGTGCGTAGACATCCACCGCTTCGGTGTCACCAAACAGGTTATGCATGTTGCCCAGAATTTCCTGATAAGCGCCCACCATAAAGAAGCCCAGCATGGGTGGGTTATCAAGGTCATATTCCGGCATCGGCATGGTCGTCGCGATACCGTCGCCATCCACGTAGTGATCGATGGTGCCATCGGAGTCACAGGTGATGTCGAGCAGCACGGCACGGCGCTCCGGCTTCTTGTTCAGGCCTTCCAGCGGCAGTACCGGGAACAGCTGATCGATACCCCACGCATCCGGCATTGACTGGAACAGCGAGAAGTTAACGTAGATCTTATCCGCCATCCGCTCCTGCAGTTCGTCGATGATTGGACGGTGTGCACGGTTGCTCGGATCGAGATGCTGCTGAATATAGTGGCAGATGCTCAGGTAGAGCTGCTCAGCCCATGAACGCTGCTTGAGATCGTAGGTGCCTGATGAGTAGCCGGTATGGATATCAAACAGATCCATCTGGCTGTCATGCAGCCATTCACGCAGCGAACGGCGGGTACTTGGCTCGTGCATCTCCTGCCAGGTTTCCCACATGCTGAGGATCGGGCGCGGCGCATCCGCATCCGGCGTTTCAGGTTCGCTGAACTCGTTGCGCTCCACCCCAATGATGTTGGAGACCAGCACCGTGTGGTGCGCGGTTACGGCACGGCCCGACTCGGTGATCACCGTCGGATGCTCCAGACCGTGCTCATCACAGGCAGCACCAATCGCCCAGATTACGTTGTTGGCATACTCATTCAGGCCGTAGTTGACCGAGCAGTCAGACTGCGAGCGCGTTCCTTCGTAATCGACGCCCAGACCGCCGCCGACGTCGAAACATTTGATGTTGACGCCCAGCTTGGCCAGTTCGACATAGAAGCGCGCCGACTCACGCACGCCGGTAGCGATGTCGCGGATGTTGGACATCTGCGAGCCCAGATGGAAATGCAGCAGCTGCAGGCTGTCGATGCGACCCGCTTCGCGCATGATCTCAACCAGTTTCAGCACCTGGGTGGCTGACAGGCCAAACTTCGACTTTTCGCCGCCGCTCGACTGCCATTTACCGGAGCCCTGCGAAGCCAGACGCGCACGGATACCAAGACGCGGCACCACATTCAGACGCTCTGCTTCTTCCAGTACCAGCCGCACTTCGGTCATCTTCTCCAGCACCAGATAGACCTTATGGCCCATCTTCTCGCCGATCAGCGCCAGACGAATATATTCGCGATCTTTATAGCCGTTACAGACGATCACTGAACGGGTCTGACCGGCGTGCGCCAGCACCGCCATCAGCTCGGCTTTTGAGCCCGCTTCCAGTCCCAGCGGTTCGCCGGAGTGGATCAGTGACTCAATCACGCGTTTGTGCTGGTTAACTTTAATCGGGTAAACCAGGAAGTAGTCGCCTTTGTAACCGTAAGATTCACGCGCACGTTTAAAGGCGGCGTTAATGGAACGCAGACGGTGTTGCAGGATCTGCGGGAAGCAGAATAAAGCAGGCAGACGCTGGCCCTGCGCTTCGCGCTCTTTGACCAGACGAGCTAAATCGACGCGCACGTCAGGACGATCCGGATCGGGACAGACACTGATGTGGCCCAGTTCGTTAACGTCGTAATAGTTGTTGCCCCACCAGGCGATGTTGTACGTACGCAACATTTTGCTCGCATCCTGATCGTTCATTGCAACCTCCTGCATGGAGCGGAGTGTACCCTGTTCGCCAGCTGACGAACCTTTGATATTCTTCATGTCGTCAGACATCGCGAACCTCAATTTTCCGTTGAAAGATGAAACTGTTAACCGGCTTTATGGCCGCTAATCTGAAAACCTGTTGCCACATTAAACGCAATGTCCTGTTCACCTGACGTTGCCGTCAGCGCGATTCACGCATGAGAGTTAAGTGTAAAACACCCGGGCCATCTCCGTTTAAACAGAGAACATTTAACTGATCTGTATTGACCATGGATAACCTGCGTCGTTCCGCTGCGCGTGCGCAGAGAAGAGACAAAACCGATCGAGCAGAGATAAAGATTAGCCTGCGCCTGTGTCGGTAAAATTACCGCATCGGACATCGCGTCGGCAGGAAAGAGAAACAGATGGGAGGCAGGAGAGAGCCAGCGCAGCGCCGCAGCGCAGAGAACCGGAAGAAGAAAAAGCGTGGTTCATTACTTGTATCACCTCCGCATATGCCAGGGGCACATGGAAAACAACCTGGGTGAAAGCCAGACCAGAGTCTGACAGGCGCGACGCAAACAGTGGCGTCATCCTTGCTGCTGCTATCAAAGCAGCGGCGTTTTATACAGTTTACAGCCCTAAAATGCAAAAATATTATCGGGGAATTGCGTGTAGCGTCAGCAAATTATGCCGATAACAGAGACAGGTTAAAGGCTGAAACAGAAAAAGGGCTGGTAATTGGTTTACCCTCTATCCTAAAATAGCCGTCCAGATGGTTTTCCATCTAAACAGGTTACTATCCAGGCGGTGTTGGCCTGCTGTGCTGACACAACCTCACTGCTCGCGGCTTTGCCTGAAGGGGCGTCAGGTCAGACCACCTCACTGGCGCTATGCAGTCGTACTCAAACCATATTTAAGGTAAAGAACAGAATGGCTAAACACCTTTTTACGTCCGAGTCTGTATCAGAAGGACATCCCGATAAAATCGCCGACCAGATCTCCGATGCTGTGCTGGATGCGATCCTTGAACAGGATCCTAAAGCGCGCGTGGCCTGCGAAACCTACGTTAAAACAGGTATGGTGCTGGTTGGCGGTGAAATCACCACCAGCGCCTGGGTTGATATCGAAGAAATCACCCGTAAAACCGTACGTGAAATCGGCTATGTCCATTCCGATATGGGCTTTGACGCCAACTCCTGCGCGGTATTAAGCGCGATTGGTAAACAGTCTCAGGATATCAATCAGGGCGTTGACCGTACCGATCCGCTGGAACAGGGCGCGGGCGACCAGGGCCTGATGTTCGGCTATGCCACTAATGAAACAGACGTGCTGATGCCTGCGCCGGTGACCTATGCGCACCGTCTGGTACAGCGTCAGGCTGAAGTGCGTAAAAATGGCACCCTGCCGTGGCTGCGCCCGGATGCCAAGAGCCAGGTCACTTTCCAGTATGACGATGGCAAAATCGTGGGCATCGATGCAGTTGTGCTCTCTACCCAGCACGCTGAATCCATCAGCCAGAAAGATCTGCAGGAAGCGGTGATGGAAGAGATCATCAAGCCGGTTCTGCCCGCAGAGTGGCTGAGCGCCTCGACCAAATACCACATCAACCCAACCGGTCGCTTTGTGATCGGCGGCCCGATGGGCGATTGCGGTCTGACCGGTCGTAAAATCATCGTAGACACCTACGGCGGCATGGCGCGTCATGGTGGCGGTGCGTTCTCGGGTAAAGATCCATCTAAAGTTGACCGCTCTGCAGCCTATGCGGCACGTTACGTGGCGAAAAACATCGTAGCGGCCGGCCTGGCTGACCGTTGTGAAATCCAGGTCTCCTACGCTATCGGCGTGGCTGAACCCACTTCTATCATGGTGGAAACCTTCGGCACAGAGAAAATCTCTACCGAACAGCTGACGCTGCTGGTGCGCGAGTTCTTCGACCTGCGTCCATATGGTCTGATCCAGATGCTGGATCTGCTGCACCCAATCTATAAAGAGACCGCAGCTTACGGTCACTTTGGTCGTGAACATTTCCCATGGGAAAAAACCGACAAAGCTGCCCTGCTGCGTGAAGCAGCTGGCCTGTAAGGTTACCGGCTGCTGATAAAAAACCCTGCCACTGCGGCAGGGTTTTTTATTGCCTTTTCAGCCCCATTGCTAACCGGAGCAATTTTGCTCCCGCTACCCTTCTGAACGACAGGCCAGCGCAATTTCTGGTGAGCGCGTGACGACAAAAAAAACGCATCTGCCCGACATCTTCTTCTCTCTGCAGCAAATTTTCAGTTCTCAGCTACACTTCTTTTCGCTTTTTCTGACGACTAAATGTTAACGATTACAAATTGAAATGCTTTGTTTATCCGATATTTAGGAATTAACGCACGTAGTTATTCTGCTGAAAATGCGTTATTTTCAGCGTCGTCTGATAGCCAGTAAATAGAGCATTGTCAGAAACTTAATGAGTGCTATACCTCACTGGTTAATTAATCTTTCCGGGAAAAATATGCTGAATTTCAGGGTTTCAGCGTGTGTAAGCGATTACACTGATGTGATCAGGCTCACTTTTTTCCCGCAAAAGGTTTTTTAACATTGATAAAAACAATGATGGATAAACCTGGAGGCTAAAATGCCTGGCAATACACACAAAAGCAGAACTTCAAATAAGGCGATGACCTTATTTGTCTGCTTTCTGGCGGCCCTTGCGGGTCTGCTGTTCGGTCTGGATATCGGCGTTATCGCCGGTGCTCTGCCGTTTATCGCAAAGGACTTTAACGTCACCCCTCATCAGCAGGAGTGGATCGTCAGTTCCATGATGTTTGGTGCGGCGGTCGGTGCTATCGGCAGCGGCTGGATGTCATCCCGCCTGGGCCGTAAAAAAAGCCTGATGGCCGGTGCGATTCTGTTCGTTATCGGTTCACTCTGGTCGGCGATGTCGCCAAACCCGGAAATGCTGATCAGCGCCCGCGTTCTGCTGGGTCTGGCAGTCGGTATCGCCTCTTATACTGCCCCGCTTTATCTTTCTGAGATCGCTCCGGAAAAAATTCGCGGCAGTATGATTTCGCTTTATCAGCTGATGATCACCATCGGTATTCTTGGTGCTTACCTGTCCGATACGGCGTTCAGCTTTACCGGTAACTGGCGCTGGATGCTGGGCATCATCACTATTCCGGCACTGTTGCTGCTGGTCGGCGTTTTCTTCCTGCCAAACAGCCCACGCTGGCTGGCGGCACGAGGCAACTTCCGCGATGCACAACGCGTACTGGATCGTCTGCGTGACACCAGCGAGCAGGCAAAACGTGAGCTGGAAGAGATCCGTGAAAGCCTGAAGATCAAACAGTCTGGCTGGGGTCTGTTCACCAGCAGCAGCCACTTCCGTCGTGCGGTCTATCTCGGCATCCTGCTGCAGGTAATGCAGCAGTTTACCGGCATGAACGTCATCATGTACTACGCGCCAAAAATCTTTGAAATCGCGGGCTTCACCAACACCACCCAGCAGATGTGGGGCACGGTGATTGTGGGTCTGGTTAACGTACTGGCGACCTTTATTGCCATTGGCCTGGTGGATCGCTGGGGTCGTAAACCTACTCTGATTCTGGGCTTTATGGTGATGGCAGCCGGTATGGGCGTTCTGGGTACGATGCTGCACTTCGGCATTCACTCGCCGGGCGCACAGTACTTTGCGGTAGGTATGCTGCTGATGTTCATCATCGGTTTTGCGATGTCAGCCGGTCCGTTGATCTGGGTACTCTGTTCCGAAATTCAGCCGCTGAAAGGCCGCGATTTCGGTATCACTGTCTCCACCACCACCAACTGGATCGCGAACATGATCGTAGGTGCGACCTTCCTGACGATGCTGAATACGCTGGGCAATGCGAACACCTTCTGGGTCTACGCACTGCTTAACCTGTTCTTCATTCTGCTGACGGTGATGCTGATCCCTGAGACCAAAAACGTCTCGCTGGAACACATCGAACGTAACCTGATGGCAGGTAAAAAACTGCGCGACATCGGTTCACGCGACTAACTTTACCCGGTAAAAAACGCGGTAAAAAAAACGGCGGGGTTTCCAGAGAAACCCCGCCGTTTTTATTTGTTCAACGCCCCACTACGCTGTGGTTACCCGCGTTACCGGCAGGGGCCGCCGTATGCAGCAGAGCGCCAGTGCCATAATGAAAATGGTCGCGGTCTGATTATAGGGCAGCACCGAATCGGTCAGTCCGGTGGTAAATAGCGCCACCATCGGCAGCGCCACGCCGCGCAGATCACACTTCTTCATCCAGCCCGCCAGCACAGTCAGATAGAGCAGCGCCAGCGACGCCGTACCCAGCCAGCCCTGCAATGACGTCACCTCGAGGAACTCGTTGTGCATGTTGTATTTAACGTTGGTGAAGCCTTCAACATTGAGAGGATAGTGCGCAGTGATGAACTGACGCGCCTCAGTGGTGCGCGCATCCGGCGTCGCAAAACCGCCATGGTGCTCAATAAAGTTGACCGCCCCGCCCCAGATGGCGACACGTGCGCCCAGCGAGGTCGAACTGTTTGAACCAAAGTTCTCAATATCCTGCACCCCCTCCACCCAGCGGTTGCTGGTCATCAGAATCAGTACCGCCATTACGCCCACCAGCAGAGCGCTAATCCGCCAGTTGGTCAGCAGCGACAGCCGGTAGGTCTGCACCAGGAACAGCAGCCCCACGGCAATCAGCGCAATCAGGGTCACACGGGTGCCGCACAGGTAGAGCAAGGCAAAGGTCACTGCCAGCACAGCGATATCGGCAACCTTCCAGTAAGCGTGCGTCTCATAGCGGCTTAGCCACAGCCAGGCACAGTAGATAAACAGAATCATGTAAGAAGACATGGAGGCGGCTTCGGTGGTGAGCTTGATGCGGATATTCTCAGTGTAGAGATGCTCGTGGATACCAAAGCCCAGCGTAATCAGCAGGCCAAGAAGGATGAGCCCTTTTCCGACGCGTAGCGTAGTCAGGGAGACACGATCCCCATAAACAGCCAGACTGAGCAGCACAAAGGCACCCATCAACAGCCGCTTCGCGCCCAGCAGATAGTTGCCCATATTAGTGATGGCATCGCCTGAGGGCGCGGTTTCGATCCCCTTCACGTGAATCGCCCAGAACAGTCGAATCAGGGCAAAGATAATCAGCACAGCAAACAGGGCGATATAAAAACCGTTCTCTTTAAAGTCCACCCGCCTGCGCACCAGGCCATACAGCACGGACGCGACAGAGAGATAAGAGACCAGATAAAATATTTTTTGCGGCAGGCCAGTAACAAACATATTCAGTGACAGCGCCAGGCAGAGCGCAATAACTGAAAAATTAACCATTAACGTTAATCCATTGCGACTGATTTTATTCGTCATGCTTAACCTCAGTAAGGCGGTTAAACACACTCATCAGGTGCTTCATATAATTTTCCTCATAAAAACCGGTGATGCTCGCTTTAATAGCCTGATGATCGGGGAAGTGGAAATCCCCGCTCATAGCGTTGAGAATCGCGGCCAGCGCCATGCTGTCATGGGTGGGATAGAGTTGACCATTAATACCGTTCTGAATAATTTCCGCCGGGCCGCTGATGCAGTCGGATGAAACACAGTAGACGCCGCGCGACATCGCCTCCAGCAGGATCAGCGGGAAGCCTTCGAAGTTAGAGGTCATGACCAGGCAGGTGACCTGTCTGATATGGCGGATGACATACTCCCAGGCATTCTCCTGCCAGCCATGCCAGGTGATGCGATCCTGAATGCCGAGTTGCGTCACGTAGTGCTGACATTGCGTCAGATCTTCCCCGTCACCCACTATCTCCAGCGTCCAGGGCGCATCCAGCTGCTGCAGGGCATCAAACAGATCTTTAAGCTGTTTCTGCCGCTGATAATGGACGCGACCAATATAGAGAAACTTCAGCGCCTGGGGTCTGCCGATTACCGTGTCATTGCGTTTGATCGGGTTATAGATCACGTCAACGTCAGTGGCGCGTGCACCCAGTTCCACCAGCTGCTCTTTAATCTGATTACTGATCGCAAAATGGTGATCGGCCCGCAGCAGATAATGGGGACGATAACGTTCACGCGGAGGCAGGTGCATCCAGCTCGACAATACGATTTTACGTCCTGAAAGCGTGATTGCCCGGCGCGTCATCAGGCAGGGAATGGTGTTGAGGGTCAGGATATGATCGGGCTGATAACGACGAAAGAAGGCGGCCATTCTCAGCGTATGAATAAGATTTTTTATTTTCTTATTCCGCAGCGTGCAGACGCTCTCAGCCAGAACAGCATTGGCGGTCCAGGCGCGGGAGTGGCTCTCCTCTCCGCTGTTGATAATAAACAGCCCTGCTTCGGTACCGGGTTCCGCATTCAAGGCCTTAATCAACTGACCGGTCACATTTTCCATCCCACCACGACCGGCCATCAGATCCGTCACCAGCACAATCCGTTGTTTCCTGACGTTATCATTATTTTTCATTGGTTTATCCATGCCCTGTGCCGTTCGCTTTTCATCCATCCACTCTGCGGTGAATGTCATTAATAGAATATTCTAAAAAAGCCCATAACAATATTTAAACCAGAAATTTTCCCCCAGCCAGAACCACACTTGTCGCTGGCGACGTTGAGTTCCTGCGCGGCGGCGATTATTCTGAGCGCCATGAAAACGCCTCGTCTCCCCATTGCCCTGCAGCAGGCCGTAATGCGCTCGTTGCGCCAGTCGCTTGAACGTGCGAATCAGGCGCTGAAAACCCGTTATCCGGAACCGAAGCTGCTCTACCAGCAGCGTGGTACGGCGGCGGGCACCGCCTGGCTGGCGTCCTGGGAAATTCGCATCAATCCTGTGCTGCTGCTGGAAAACCAGCAGGCATTTATCGATGAAGTGGTGCCGCATGAGCTGGCGCATCTGCTGGTCTGGAAGCAATTTGGTCGCGTTGCGCCGCACGGCAAAGAGTGGAAGTGGATGATGGAGCAGGTGCTGGGCGTTCCGGCACGGCGTACTCACCAGTTTGAGATCGCATCCGTACGCAGCAACACCTTTGCCTACCGCTGTCAGTGTCAGCAGCATCAGCTGACCGTGCGCCGCCACAATCGTATACTGCGCAAAGAGAGTGAATATCGCTGCGTGCACTGTGGCAGCCTGCTGATCGCGGGTGAATTTGTCGCGTCCTGAGAAGAATCCCCATTCCGCCCTATTCCACATTCTGTTACCCTGCCGCCCTTTTTCGTACTGAGTAGAAATCTGGAATATGTCTCGCATACTAAGTCTGGCGGTTGCGCTGCTGTTTGCGCCCGCCGCTGACGCCCTTAACCTGAATAACTATCATCAAAATAACTTTCAGCAGGCCAAAACCTTTGCGGCGGCGATCAACGCCGATGCGCCGGGTTCTTTTTACTGTGGCTGTAAGATTCAGTGGCAGGGAAAAAAGGGGATTCCCGATCTCAACAGCTGTGGCTATCAGGTGCGCAAAAACGCCAATCGCGCCGCACGCATTGAGTGGGAACATGTGATGCCCGCCTGGGAGTTTGGTCATCAGCGCCAGTGCTGGCAGGATGGCGGTCGTAAAAACTGCAGCAAAGATCCCGACTACCGCCGCATCGAAACCGACCTGCACAACCTGCAGCCTGCGGTGGGTGAAGTGAATGGCGACCGTGGCAACTTCGCCTACAGTCAATGGAACGGCAGCGAGCAGCAGTACGGCCAGTGTGAGATGAAGATCGACTTTAAACTCAAACAGGCGGAGCCACCTGCGCGTGCGCGAGGTGCCATTGCCCGCACCTATTTCTATATGCGCGACCAGTATCATCTGCGTATTTCGCGCCAGCAGACGCAGCTGTTTACCGCCTGGAACAAGCTCTATCCCGTGACAAAATGGGAGTGCGAACGCGACCAGCGCATTGCAAAGGTTCAGGGCAATCACAATCCTTATGTGCAGCAGGCTTGCCAGCGCTAAAATCCCTGCCCTACACTAGCTCTTTTTCCAATGACGCCGCTGCAGCGCGGCGTCCGGTCTCAGGAACCTTATGCGCATACCTCGCATCTATCACGCCGGTCCATTAAGCATCGGCAGTGAAATTACCCTGGATGAAGATGCATCCAATCATGTGGGCCGGGTGCTCCGGATGACGGCAGGTCAGCGTCTGGAACTCTTTGATGGCACTAATCTGACTTTTGCAGCAGAGATCACGCATGTAGATAAAAAGCGTGTAAAAGTATCGGTCACAGAGAGCCAGCCGGACGATCGCGAGTCACCGTTACATCTGCATTTAGGTCAGGTGATGTCGCGAGGTGAAAAAATGGAATTCACTATCCAGAAATCGATCGAACTGGGCGTGAATGTCATTACACCCTTGTTTTCCGAGCGCTGTGGCGTAAAGCTTGATGCTGAGCGTCTGGCGAAGAAGATCCAGCAGTGGCAGAAAATTGCTATTGCCGCCTGCGAGCAGTGCGGCCGTAATCGCGTGCCGGAGATTCGTGAAGCGATGACGCTGGAAGCCTGGTGTGCAGAAGCAGATAGCGGACTGAAGCTTAATCTGCATCCGCGCGCCAGCCACAGCATCAACACGCTGCCCCAGCCTGTTGAGCGGGTAAGGTTGCTGATTGGCCCTGAAGGCGGTTTGTCTGCGGACGAGATTGCGATGACGGCGCAGCACGATTTTACTGACATTCTGCTTGGCCCACGGGTATTGCGTACCGAAACTACCGCGCTGACGGCCATTACGGCACTTCAGGTGAGGTTTGGCGACCTGGGTTAAGCGATACTTTCAGCGGAAAGAGAGCAGGCATGATGTCCTGACCGATCGGCCCACTGCAGACCGAACCAGACGAGGCGGTAAATGCCGCCTCACCGAGGAGATAATAATGATTAAACTTGGCATCGTGATGGACCCTATTTCGTCCATCAATATTAAAAAAGACTCCAGCTTCGCTATGCTGCTGGAAGCACAGCGCCGTGGTTATGAAATTCACTACATGGAGATGCACGATCTCTCACTGCGCGGTGGCGTGGCCTCGGCCCGCACCCGCCTGCTGACCGTCGAGCAGAACCCTGAGAACTGGTATCAGTTCGGTAGCGAGCAGGTGATCCCGCTGGCTGACCTGAATGTGGTGCTGATGCGCAAAGATCCGCCATTCGATACCGAGTTCATCTATGCGACCTATATTCTGGAGCGCGCTGAAGAGCTGGGTACGCTGATCGTGAACAAACCGCAGAGCCTGCGTGACTGTAACGAAAAGCTCTACACCGCCTGGTTTGCCGAGTTTACGCCTGACACCCTGGTGACCCGCAGCAAAGCGCAGCTGCGCGCTTTCTGGCAGGAGCATGGCGACATCATCATGAAGCCGCTGGATGGCATGGGTGGTGCGTCGATTTTCCGCGTGAAGAAAGATGATCCTAACTTTGGCGTGATTACCGAAACCCTGACCGAGCATGAGAGCCGTTTCTGCATGGCGCAGAATTATATTGCGGCGATCACCGAGGGTGACAAACGCGTGCTGGTCGTCGATGGCGAGCCGGTGCCTTACTGCCTGGCGCGTATCCCGCAGGGCGGTGAAACGCGTGGCAACCTCGCCGCCGGTGGTCGCGGTGAAGCGCGTCCGCTGAGCGAAAGCGACTGGGAAATCGCGCGCCGTGTTGGCCCGACGCTGAAAGCAAAAGGGCTGATTTTTGTCGGTCTGGACATCATCGGTGATAAACTGACTGAAGTTAACGTGACCAGCCCAACCTGCATTCGTGAAATTGAGGCTGCGTTCCCGATCTCCATCACCGGCATGTTGATGGATGCCATTGAGAAGCGCCTGGGCTGAGCATGACGCCGGGGCGAAGCTCCGTGATCAACCCAATACCGGTGCGGCCGTCGCGTGCCGGTTATTTTTTTGGTACATCGTGTGAGAATGAATTTACAACATCACTTTTTGATTGCCATGCCTTCATTGCAGGATCCTTTCTTCAAACGTTCCGTGGTCTATCTCTGCGAACATAACGAAGAGGGTGCAATGGGACTGATCATCAATAAACCCATGGAAAACCTGACGGTTGAAGGCATTCTGAAGAAGCTCAAAATCTCTGCTGACGATCGCGATCCGGCGATCAAGCTGGATAAACCGGTGTTTACCGGCGGCCCGCTGGCGGAAGATCGTGGCTTTATCCTGCACTCCGCGCAACGCACCTTTACCTCCAGTATTCGTGTTTCAGATAACACGATCATCACCACGTCCCGTGACGTGCTGGAGTCGATCGGTACGGCGTCTCAGCCCACTAACGTGCTGGTAGCGCTGGGTTACTGCGCCTGGGAAAAAGATCAGCTGGAGAATGAGCTGATGGAAAATGCCTGGCTGACCACGCCCGCTAACAGCAACATCCTGTTCCAGACGCCGATTTCAGAGCGCTGGCGCGAAGCGGCGCGCAGTATTGGCGTCGATATTCACAACATGGCCAGCGACGCCGGACACGCCTGATGTCAACTCAAACTCTGTTAGGATTCGACTTCGGCACCAAAAGTATTGGTGTCGCCGTAGGTCAGCAACTCACTGGCAGCGCCCGTCCGCTGACCGCCCTGAAAGCGCAGGATGGCATCCCGGACTGGCTGGTAATTGAAAAACTGCTGAAAGAGTGGCAGCCCGATTTTGTGGTGGTGGGATTACCGCTGAATATGGATGGCACCGAGCAGCCGCTGACCGATCGCGCACGTAAATTTGCCAACCGCCTGCACGGGCGCTTTGGCATCCGCGTGGAGCTGCAGGATGAACGACTCAGCACGGTAGAAGCGCGTGCTGGCCTGTTTGAACGCGGCGGCTATCGTGCGCTCAATAAAGGATCGGTCGACTCACAGTCTGCTGCCATCATTTTGCAGGACTGGTTCGAAAACCATTACTGACATCCTCACTCAATCAGTCCGGCAGCCTGACGCGCCAGCCTGCTCTGCTCAAACGTCTGCATACCGGCCTGTGCGCCGGTTTGTAACAGCGCAGGGATCTGGTGCATCTTGCCTTCTCTGATCAGATTGGTGATGCCCGGTGTGGCGATCAGTACCTCAAACAGTCCGATGCGCGAACCGGCAACTGATGGCACCAGCCGCTGTGCAATTACCGCTTTCAGGCTGCCCGCCAGCTGAGTACGCACCAGCTGTTTCTCCTCTGCCGGAAAGACATCAACCAGCCGATCCACCGCCTGCGCTGCGCCACGGGTGTGCAGCGTCGCCAGCACCAGATGGCCGGTCTCCGCAGCAGTCAGCGCCTGACGAATAGTGTCGCTGTCGCGCAGTTCGCCCAGCAGGATGACGTCGGGATCTTCACGCAGTGCTGCCTTTACCCCCAGCGAGAACGAACCGCAGTGCAGGCCGATTTCACGCTGCTGTATCAGCGACTGCTGGCTGTGATGGATAAATTTAATCGGATCTTCCAGCGTGATGATATGCCGCGCCTGCTGGCGGTTCAGCGCATCGACCAGCGCCGCCAGCGTGGTTGATTTACCGCTGCCGGTCGCACCCGTCACCAGAATCAGCCCATCCTGCTGCTCCAGCAGCGTCGGGACAATGGCGGGCAGTTGCAGGCTCGCAAGCGTCGGACATGCCGTGGCGATGATGCGCAGTGCCAGTGACAGGCCGTTGCGCTGCATAAAGAGATTGGCGCGCAGACGCTGACCATCGGCCAGGCTCAGGGCGAAATCGAGCTGCCCTGCGCGCTCCAGCTCCTGACGCTGCGGGTCACTGAGCCAGCGGGCCATAAACTGCGCCATCCATGCACCAGAAAGCGGGCACTGCTGCGGCATCGCCTCCAGCCTTCCCTGACGCCGCCAGTAGGGCAAATGTCCGCTGCAAAGGTGCAGATCGGCGGCATTATGCTTTACACTAAGCCCCACCATTTCATCCAGATTCATAATTTCTCCTGACTATGACCTCAATCCAGCAGAACCTACAGCAAGTGCGGCAGCGAATCGCTGCTGCTGCCGCGAGTTGCGGCCGCGCACCAGAAGAAATTACCCTGCTTGCAGTCAGTAAAACCAAACCTGCGAGCGCGGTCGAAGAAGCCTTTGCCGCTGGCCAGATTGCCTTTGGTGAAAATTACGTTCAGGAAGGGGTTGAAAAGGTCCAGGCACTGGCCGCACATCCTGAGCTGGAGTGGCACTTCATCGGCCCGCTGCAGTCCAATAAAAGCCGTCTGGTGGCGGAACATTTCGCCTGGTGTCACACCATTGACCGCCAGCGCATCGCGCAGCGGCTCAACGATCAGCGGCCTGCTTCGCTGCCACCGCTGAATGTGTTAATTCAGGTAAATATCAGTGACGAGAACAGCAAATCTGGCATCATGCTGGAGGCCGTTTCCGGGCTGGCGGAGCAGATCGCTGCCCTGCCGCAACTGCGGCTGCGCGGATTAATGGCGATTCCGGCAGCAGAGAGTGATTACGCGCGGCAGCTGGCGGTGTGTCAGCAGATGGCGGAAGCCTTCCGGCAGCTGCAACAGCACTATCCGCATGCAGACACGCTTTCGCTGGGAATGAGCGATGACATGGAGGCGGCAATCGCCGCAGGCAGTACGATGGTGCGTATCGGCACCGCCATTTTTGGCGCACGAGATTATGCGCACAACTCACAACAATAACAGAGGAACTTCATGTTAACACTGACGTTTTTAGTAAAAACGCTGATCGATCTCTACGTCATGGTGCTGCTGTTACGCATCTGGATGCAGTGGTCCCGCTGCGATTTTTACAATCCAGTGGCGCAGTTTGTCGTAAAAGTGACACAGCCGATTGTTAAGCCGCTGCGCCGTATACTGCCGGCACTGGGACCGATAGATACCGCCTCGCTGCTGCTGGCATTTGTGCTGACTACGCTGAAATACCCGATTTTATTGCTGATTCAGGTGGGCGTCTTCTCAGTCGACCCAACCAATCTGCTGGTCGGCCTGCTGTCGCTGGTTAAATCCGCCGGCTATCTGGTCTTCTGGGTGATTATTATTCGCTCCCTGATGAGCTGGATCAGCCAGGGCCGGGGTCCTGTCGACTATCTGCTGGTGCAGTTAACCGAGCCGATGATGGCACCTGTTCGCCGTATTCTGCCTGCGATGGGCGGCATCGACTTCTCAGCGATGATCGTCATCCTGGTGCTGTATGCCCTGAACTTTCTCGGCATGGACCTGTTCCCGGGTCTCTGGTATCTGCTGTAAATGAATCAAACTGGAACTGTTATGCAAAAAGTTGTCCTCGCAACCGGCAATCCCGGCAAAGTGCGTGAGCTGGCGGAGTTACTCTCCGCCTTTGGTCTGGATATCGTCGCACAGACCGACCTTGGGGTTGAATCGGCGGAAGAGACCGGCCTGACCTTTATTGAGAACGCGATTCTCAAGGCGCGTCACGCGGCACAGATCACCGGATTACCGGCTATTGCCGATGATTCCGGCCTGGCCGTAGATGCGCTGGGCGGCGCGCCCGGCATCTACTCGGCGCGCTACGCCGGTGAAGAGGCCAGCGATCAACAGAACCTGGAGAAGCTGCTGCAGGCGCTGGAAAACGTGCCGGACGGTCAGCGCCAGGCACAATTTCACTGCGTGCTGGTCTATCTGCGTCATGCGGAAGATCCGACCCCGCTGGTGTTCCATGGCAGCTGGCAGGGTGAGATCACCCGCGCCACCGCTGGTGCCGGTGGTTTTGGTTACGACCCGATTTTCTTTGTCCCGGCACTGGGTAAAACCGCGGCCGAACTGAGTAAAGCGGAAAAAGGTGCAGTTTCTCACCGGGGTAAAGCATTGACGCTGTTGCTGGAAGCGATGCGTAATGCCTAATCTGCCGCCGTTAAGTCTCTATATCCACATTCCGTGGTGCGTACAGAAATGTCCTTACTGTGATTTTAATTCCCACGCGCTGAAAGATGAGGTGCCGCACGTTGAATACGTGCAGCACCTGCTGCGCGATCTGGAGATCGATTTACCGCTGATCAATGGCCGGGAAGTGCGCACGATCTTCATCGGTGGCGGCACGCCCAGCCTGCTGAGCAGCAGCGCGATGCAGATGCTGATGGATGGTGTGCGGGAGCGTCTGACGCTCTCGCCCGATGCGGAAGTGACCATGGAAGCCAATCCGGGCACCGTGGAAGCGGACCGGTTCAGCGCCTATCAGCGCGCCGGTATCAACCGTATTTCGATTGGCGTACAGAGTTTCAGTCCGCAAAAGCTGCAGCGTCTTGGCCGCATTCACGGCCCGGAAGAGGCGGTCCGCGCCGCTGAACTGGCCGAGTCGCTCTCGCTGCGCAGTTTTAACCTTGACCTGATGCATGGCCTGCCCGATCAGTCGCTGGAAGAGGCGCTCGATGATTTACGTCGGGCGATTGCGCTTAATCCACCGCATCTCTCCTGGTATCAGCTCACGATTGAACCCAACACCCTGTTTGGCTCACGCCCGCCGGTGCTGCCGGATGATGATGCGCTATGGGATATTTTCGAACAGGGCGATCAGCTGCTGCAGGCTGCCGGTTATCAGCAGTATGAGACCTCTGCCTACGCGAAGCCGGGTTATCGCTGTGAGCACAACCTCAACTACTGGCGCTTTGGCGACTATCTGGGGATTGGGTGTGGCGCACACGGCAAGCTGACGCAACCGGATGGCCGCATAGTCCGCACGGTGAAAACCCGTCATCCGCGTGGATTTATGCAGGGGAACTACCGCGAAAAACAGTATGACGTTGCCGATAGCGACAAGCCGTTTGAATATTTCATGAACCGCTTTCGCCTGCTGGAAGCCGCGCCGCGCGACGAGTTCAGCCGCTATACCGGTTTGTCAGAGCAGGTGATCCGTCCGCAGATGGATGCCGCGATTGCCGCGGGTTACGTGACTGAAACCGCGGAGCAGTGGCAGATTACGGAGAAAGGGAAGCTGTTCCTGAATTCGCTGCTGGAGCTGTTCTTAGCGGAAGAGTAACAAAAGCGCCTCAGCCCGACAGGCTGAGGCGTTGACCTATTTTTTCAGTGCGCCGGTAAGCTGTTTACGCTGATCTTCCAACGAAATAACGCGATTACACACCTCGTGACCGAAGTTCTGGAAATCCTGCTCCTGCTTGCTCCACTCAGCCTGAATCGACTGCTGCAAACCGCCCAGATTACCCATAATCGCCTGCAGCGGATTACTGCCGCCGCTGCCCTGCTTACTGCCCATCTCGTTCAGGCTATCCTGCATCACGCCGCCCAGTGTCGACTGCACCAGCCTTTCACCTTCGGCGCGAACCTGATCAATCGCCTGATGGTGGAACGTCAGCCCATCTTCACGGTGTTCAATGATGCGGTTCATCTGCTGTTTCAGCTGACCATTCAGCGTGGTCAGGCGATTACGCACGTTGCTGTCGGTGCCCAGTTTTTCAACGATGACCTGATCCAGTGCCGCACGCCCTTTCTCCAGACGTGATGTCGCCCCGCTGTCGATCCACGGCAGATCGCGACGCAGCGCGTTCTGATAGTCGATCGCTTTCTGGCGTCCGGCCGTATCGAGCGTGACCTTCTGTCCATTGAACTGCACGTCGCCCTGCGGCGAGATTTCCATATTGCCGTTGGCACCGACCACCTGCACGCTCTGCGGCTTAATCACCACATCGTCCTGCGGCTTAACGCTGCATTCATAGGCTGCCTGAGCCTGGGTTGCTGCCACCAGCAGCACAGCAAGAAGCGCTTTACGCATCATATCTACTCCCTAAGATCGGGTCTGAAACCCTTTGATCGGGCCTCAGCCCGACACTGTGTGACGACTTAGTCCCACCAGACGTCAAAGAGTTCAGTCATCTGAACGTCCTGCAGCTTGCGATCTTCCAGCCATTTACGAACCAGAGCACGATGCTCATCGGTGCATTTGCCGGTTTTCTGCAGGCAAACCAGACCTTCCCACACCAGGTAACCGCTGCCATCGAAGGCCAGGCCGTTAGGGTCGATCGCTTCATTGATGAACTGGTTCAGCGTCTCATCAATTTCGCTTTCGCTGGTGCCTTCCGGGAAGCGCCAGGCAACCGAGAAGCCCAGTTCCTGGAACTCATCGATGTGCAGTTTTTTACGTAAACGGCGGCTGCGTTGTGTGGCCATTATTTCACCCTCTCAAACATTAAATCCCATACGCCGTGGCCTAAACGCTGCCCGCGCTGCTCAAACTTGGTCAGTGGACGCGTCTCAGGACGCGGCACATAATTCTGTTGTTCTGACTGGTTGCGGTAACCATCGATGCTGTTCATCACTTCCAGCATATGCTCCGCGTAGGCTTCCCAGTCGGTCGCCATGTGGAAAACGCCGCCCAGCTTCAGTTTACGCATCACCAGCTCGGCAAAAGGCACCTGGACGATACGGCGTTTATTGTGACGCGCTTTATGCCACGGATCGGGGAAGAAGAGCTGAACCATGCGCAGCGAGTTATCCGGAATCATCTTCTCCAGCACTTCCACCGCGTCATGGCACATCACCCGAAGGTTCTGCACATCGGCTTCTTTGGCGGCGGCCAGACAGGCACCCACGCCCGGCGCATGCACTTCAATACCCAGGAAGTTCTGATGCGGCGTGTTCTGCGCCATCGTTACCAGCGAAGCGCCCATGCCAAAGCCAATTTCCAGCGTCACCGGGGCTTCGCGGCCAAACAGCGCGGGCAGATCGACAGGCTCCGGCTGATATTCCACCCCCATGACCGGCCACAGGGTGTCCAGCGCCTGCTGCTGGCCTTTGGTTAAGCGGCCCTGGCGGCGCACAAAGCTGCGGATCCGGCGTAATGGCCGCCCGTTCTCATCAAATTCTGGGGTGATGACGTCATTAATCATGTAAAAGCCTGCTGGTTAGCCTGTTCCGGGAAACGGGCATTATGCAAAGTTCATAAGCAGAAGCAAGCCTTTGCAATCTTCCGGTTTACACCCAGGTGCGCATGTGCTGGAATTCCTGCCTGAGTGTAGAGTAAACACGGAAAATTTCCTTCTTATGATGCAAGCGCCGCAGTTCGCGCAACAGGTGCTGGACTGGTATCAGCGCTTTGGTCGCAAAACCCTGCCGTGGCAGCTGGAGAAAACGCCTTACAAGGTGTGGCTCTCCGAAGTGATGCTACAGCAAACCCAGGTTGCCACGGTTATTCCCTATTTTGAACGCTTTATGGCGCGCTTCCCCACGGTTACCGATCTGGCTGCGGCTCCGCTGGATGAGGTGTTACATCTCTGGACCGGCCTCGGCTACTACGCCCGTGCGCGTAATCTGCATAAAGCCGCAAAGCAGATTGTCGAGGTTCATCAGGGCGAGTTCCCGCGTAATTTCGATGATGTCTCTGCCCTGCCCGGCGTAGGCCGCTCCACGGCGGGCGCGATCCTGTCGCTGTCACTGGGGCAGCATTTCCCGATTCTGGATGGCAACGTCAAGCGCGTGCTGGCCCGTTGCTATGCTGTCAGCGGCTGGCCGGGTAAGAAAGAGGTCGAAAAGCGGCTCTGGCAGATCAGCGAAGAGGTCACACCCGCCGAGGGCGTCAGCCAGTTTAATCAGGCGATGATGGATCTGGGTGCTATCGTCTGTACCCGATCGAAGCCGAAGTGCGAAATCTGCCCGCTGAACAGCGGTTGTGAGGCGTATGCCAGCAGCAGCTGGGCGAGCTATCCCGGTAAGAAGCCTAAGCAGGTGCTGCCAGAGCGCAGCGGCTGGTTCCTGATGATGCAGGATGGTGATGATGTCTGGCTGGAGCAGCGCCCGCCTGTGGGCTTGTGGGGCGGCCTGTTCTGCTTCCCGCAGTTCACAACGGAAGCGGCGATGACAGACTGGCTGGCGGCCCGCGGCATCCATGCAAAACCGCAGCAGCTTACTGCGTTTCGTCACACCTTCAGCCATTTCCATCTCGATATCGTGCCAATGTGGCTGACGTGGCCTTCTGTCGGGGCGGCGATGGATGAAGCAGGCGGTCTCTGGTATAACTTAGCGCTGCCACCATCTGTGGGATTAGCCGCACCCGTTGAGCGCCTGTTACACGAGCTGCGCCATCCCCGACAACTGGCTTTGAACAGTTGTGAGATTAATGAGGAAGAATAATGAGCCGCACTATTTTTTGTACTTTTTTACAGCGCGACGCGGAAGGACAGGATTTTCAGCTCTACCCGGGCGATCTGGGTAAGCGCATTTACAATGACATTTCCAAAGAAGCCTGGCAGAAGTGGATGGCGAAACAGACCATGTTGATCAACGAGAAGAAGCTCAACATGATGAATCCCGAAGATCGTAAAGTGCTGGAGAAGGAGATGATCAATTTCCTGTTCGAAGGTAAAGACGTTCATATCGAAGGCTATACACCGCCAGAAGCGTAAACATTCCGGGCCTCATCGCTGAGGCCGGTTATCCAGGTCAGGCTTGCATTCCCAATGAATAAAAAATTAATCGCCCTGCTGGTGATAGCACCACTTTTGGTTTCCTGTTCCGGGTCAAAGAAACAGCAGTCCCACGAGGAGTGGGTAAAAGATACCAACGCCTTTGATATTCTGATGGGGCAGTTTGCTCATAATATTGAGAATATCTGGGGTATCAATGAGGTCCTGATCGCCGGACCCAAAGATTACGTCAAATATAGCGACAACTATTACACCCGCAGCCACATTAACTTTGAAAGCGGTAAGCTGACCATCGAGACGATTTCTGGCACCGATCCTATGGCCAGCCTGCGTCAGGCAATCGTGACCACCCTGTTGATTGGCGAAGATCCGGGTAATGTCGATCTCTACTCTGACGCCAACGATATTGAAATCAGTAAAGAGCCGCTGCTGTATGGGCAGGTGCTGGATAATACCGGTCAGCCGATTCGCTGGCAGGGTCGCGCGGAAGCTTTTGCTGACTATCTGATTCAGAATAAATTGCAGCGCCGCACCTCGGGTCTGCATGTGATTTACACCATTTCAATTCCGATGGTGCCGAACCACCTGGATAAGCGTGCGCACAAATACCTGCCGATGGTGCGTAAAGCCGCCGATCAGTATGGTGTCGATGCCTCGTTGATTCTGGCGATTATGCAGACCGAGTCGAGCTTTAACCCCTACGCCGTGAGCCATTCTGATGCGCTGGGTCTGATGCAGGTGGTGCAGCATACTGCCGGTGTTGACGTGTTCCGCATGAAGGGTAAATGGGGCAAGCCGAGCCGCAGCTATCTGCTGGATCCGGAGAACAATATTGATGCGGGTACCGCTTATCTGTCGCTGTTGCAGCGTAGCTATCTGGGCGGCATTCAGGATCCGGTGTCACGTCGTTATGCGGTGATCACCGCCTATAACGGCGGCGCAGGCAGCGTGCTGCGCGTCTTCTCCAGCGATAAAGATCGGGCGTTTTCGATGATTAACGGCATGTCACCGAGCAAAGTTTATTCGACCCTGGCGAACCAGCATCCGTCGGCGGAATCGCGTCGTTATCTTTATAAGGTGAGTACCGCGCAGAAGAGTTATCGGGGATTCTGATTGGCTCAGCGCTAAAGCCGGGGGGAGTGTTCGCTGCGCGAACGGGCTTAGGTGCAGCGCCTGAAGCTGGGATTGTTCGCTGCGCGAACAGGCTATGAGAAGGTTTCGTTCGCTTAGCCGCGGGTATGCACTGAGCGGGTTCCGCCCGCCAGGCGATCAGGAGTGCAGCGCCTGAAGCTGGGAGTGTTCGCTGCGCGAACGGGCTATGAGAAGGTTTCGTTCGCCTGATTAGCCGGGCAGTTTCAGATTCGCCTCTGCAGGCGACCGACAAGGGGGCGCCAGTCGCCGCGCCCCCTTGACCCCGGGCTCCGGCCTGCTTCACCGCCGCTTCGCGGTTCCTTCGCCTCTTCAGGATTTCTCACGGAACGGCGGGACGCGCCATCCATGGCGCGAACCCGCCTCTTCGCGACATCCCTGTCGCTCGTCCTGAAATCCCTCATCCGCTCAGCGGCTCTGACGGCCTCCCCACCCCCTCGCTGTTATCTCTTCTTTTTATGTTGGGTTCGCTGCCGCTGTGAGTTTGGGATTGCCTCTGACTTTCGGCTCAGCACACAGAATGGCATTCAACCCTACCCGCTGTTATCTCGTTTTCAGGTAACTAAGATTGTTGCGGTGAACTTCAGGAATTGAGACTGGCTTTCAGACCACAAGGCAACTGTGCACCAAAGAAAACATAAAGAAATCACAGGCGGGGGTTTCCCAGAGGCGTCCGAAGCGCTGAGGAACAACCGCAGGCCAGGATGAGCCGACAGGACGTCGGCGAAAGGACGGCACGAGCCAGGGATGGCGAGTCCGGACGGTCCGTCGGCCGCAGGGCGTGACGAAGGCACCCCGCACAGCGGGGCGCGGAGGCAGCCGGACGCCGGGATTGTTAAGGGGCGGGCGTCCGCCCCTTGACGCGTCCGCCTGCTCAGGCAACCTGAAACTCCCCATCGCCTGGCGGGCGGAACCCGCTCAGTGTTAGCCCGCGGCTAAGCGAACGAAAACCTCTCATAGCCCGTTCGCGCAGCGAACAGGGCCTGCCGGGCGAAAACCCATTAAGTGCCAGCTCGCTGCAAAGCGTACACCTCCGCCAGGCGAAACCTTCTCAGCCCCGTTCGCGCAGCGAACAAAAAGGCAGGCGGGCCGCTACCCGCCTCTGCCCACGCTCAGATCAGCGCCCCACTATCATATTGGCCACCAGATACTTCCGTCCCTGGTCATCCTCTTCGGTGTAAACGCCCTGCAGCTCTGGCGAGAAGCCAGGCAGCAGATTAAGCCCCTCTTCCAGCGCCAGGAAGTAACGCTGCACCGCGCCGCCCCAGACTTCCCCAGGGACTACGCACAGCACACCCGGTGGATAAGGCAGTGCACCTTCTGCGGCAACCCGGCCTTGCGCTTCGGCTATCGGCACCAGCTCCACTTCGCCGCGAATATAAGCCTGATGCGCATCCTGCGGATTCACCCTGACCGGCGGGAACTCCGCGGCGCGGAACATCAGGCGCTGCAGATCCTTGACGTTGTGACTGACGTAAAGGTCGTGCATCTCCTGACAGAGGCGACGCAGGGTATACCCGGCATAGCGTTCGGCATTTTTGCGGTAAATGGTCGGCAGCACTTCGGCCAGCGGCGCATCCTCTTTGACGTGCTGTTCGAACTGCGCCAGCATCGCCACCAGATTGGCCATCTTCTCCGGACTCTCTGCCGGGGTCAGCAGGAACAGGATTGAGTTGAGATCGCACTTCTCCGGCACAATGCCGTTTTCGCGCAGATAGTTCGCCAGAATGGTCGCCGGAATCCCGAAATCACTATACTCACCGCTGGCCGCATCAATCCCCGGCGTGGTCAGCAGCAGCTTGCAGGGATCCACCCGATACTGATCGCGCGCATAACCCGCGAAACCGTGCCACTTCGCCTGCGGTTCAAAGCTGAAGTAGCGCAGATCGCGGGCGATCGTCTCAGTGGGCGCATCCTGCCAGCGCTGGCCATCTACCGTCTCCGGCACAAACGGCAGGATCATCTCACAGCGATCCAGGATCGCTTTACGCGCCTCAATACCCAGCGTGACGCACTCATCCCACATGCGACGCCCCGCTTCGCCCTGATGCATTCTGGCGTTGATATCCAGTGCGGCAAACAGCGGATAAAACGGACTGGTTGATGCGTGCAGCATAAAGGCGTTATTCAGTCGCTTATGCGGGCAGAAGCGGCGCTGTCCGCGAATATGATTATCTTTTTTATGGATCTGCGAAGTCTGCGAAAAACCTGCCAGCTGCTTATGCACTGACTGCGTGACAAAAATGCCGGGATCGTTCTCATTCAGTTGCAGGGTCAGCGGCGAACAGCCTTCCATCAGTGGAATGAACTGCTCATAGCCGAGCCACGCGGAATCAAACAGGATGTAATCACACAGATGGCCGATGCGATCCACCACCTGACGCGCGTTGTAGACCGTGCCGTCGTAGGTGCCCAGCTGGATGATCGCCAGACGGAAAGGCCGCTCTTCAGCCGCGCGCTGCGGAGCCACGGCCGCGATCTGCTCGCGCAGATAAGCCTCATCAAAACAGTGCGCGTCAATGCCGCCAATAAAGCCGAAAGGATTGCGCGTCGCTTCAAGATAAACCGGGGTCGCGCCCGCCTGAATCAGCGCGCCATGATGGTTCGACTTGTGATTGTTGCGGTCGAACAGCACCAGATCGCCACGCGTCAGCAGCGCATTGGTCACCACTTTGTTGGCACTTGAGGTGCCGTTGAGCACAAAGTAGGTTTTATCGGCGTTAAACACCTTTGCCGCATACTTCTGCGCATCTTTAGCCGAGCCTTCGTGGATCAGCAGATCGCCCAGTTTGACGTCGGCATTGCACATATCAGAGCGGAAAACATTCTCGCCGTAGAAGTCATAAAACTGTTTGCCCGCCGGATGCTTTTTAAAGAACGCACCGCCCTGATGTCCGGGACAGGCAAAGGTGCTGTTCTGCATATCGACATAGCGGGTCAGCGTCTCGAAGAAAGGGGGCAGCAGCGCAGCTTCATACGCCTGCGCAGCCGCTTCCAGCGCGATCCACTCCTGTGGATCGCCATTCAGCTCACCGCTGACGCCGGGCAGGTGCATCACCTCTTCTTCAAACGCGTTAGCGACAAACACCGGCAGATTAAAGCCGGTATGACGCAGCAGCGCCAGCACGCCGCTACGGGTATCCGCCAGCGAGACGACAACCGCCGCCACATCGGTGAAGTCGGTGTTATCCAGCGTCACCACGTCTCGCGCAGTGTTCAGGGTCAGACTGGGCGCCACAGCGGCGCTGGCAGCAATTTTCAGTGGAGTCATAACAGAATCCCTAACGTCAGGGAGGAAGTGCCAGAGGCACAATTATGGGGACAGTGCCCCGGCGAATACTTAACAGTCAGAAGGCGTTACGCAGCCCGTGGAGAGCAGATCCATAGCCGCTGCCTGGCTGGCCTCACCGCATGGTGAATAACGGAGATATCGGAAAAGAGGATAACCCGGTGAGCGCCGGAAAAAGCGAACGGTAATCCGGGCGGATGCGCGGTGAACCGGACATGGCGACATCCTCTGTGGCAAAGAAGCAGGGTCAAAAAGTGGCGGTCATAATGTCATCTTTTTCAGGCATGGACAACCCGAACCAGGTAATTATTCAGTCACCCTCTTCGCATGTAACAACATGATTTTTATAGTCTATTTATCATAAAAAATTCACAATACGACTAATTATCTGAATTATATGCAGATTTATGCACTTAACTCACTGCCGCTGTCAGCCTGTTTTTCCGCTCGTGTCGTCTTCATTGCCGGGAGACGGGGCCATTGCCCTACCGCATTGCATCTGCCAGGCGTAAACTGATCTTCTCTTTCCCACTCTGCCGGAGGCTGCATGTTCAAGGCACTGGTCATTGAAAATGACGAACAAGGTTACCGTTCCCTGCTGAAAGATCTCCCCGAATCTCAACTGCCCGACCACGATGTCACGCTCGACGTCAGCTACTCATCCCTGAACTACAAAGATGCCCTGGCTATCTGTAACAAAGGCCCGATTGTGCGCCACTTCCCGATGGTGCCAGGTATCGATTTTGTTGGCCGGGTGACGGCCAGCCGCCATCCCGACTGGAAAGAGGATGATGTGGCACTGCTGACGGGCTGGGGCGTGGGCGAAAAACAGTGGGGCGGCCTGGCACAGAAAGCCAGCGTCAGTGGCGACTGGCTGGTGCGCCCGCCCGCCACGCTGAGTCCGCTGCAAACCATGGCAATCGGTACGGCGGGACTGACCGCAATGCTCTGCGTGATGGCGCTGGAAAAACAGGGCATTACACCTGAACAGGGGCCGGTACTGGTAACCGGTGCCAGTGGCGGCGTCGGCAGCTATAGCGTCAGCCTGCTGGCGCGTCTGGGTTATCAGGTGATCGCTTCCAGCGGGCGCACCAGCGACCATACCTATCTGATCGAAACGCTGGGCGCGGCATCGGTCATTGACCGTGAAGAACTCTCCCGGCCCGGGAAGCCACTGGCAAAAGAGCGCTGGGCCGCCGCGATAGACAGCGTCGGCAGTCACACCCTGGCGAATGTGCTGGCCGCCACCCAGCGGGACGGCGCGGTTGCCGCCTGTGGTATGGCGCAGGGACTCGACCTGCCAGCCAGCGTCGCACCCTTTATTTTGCGTGGCGTTACGCTGGCCGGTGTCGATAGCGTGATGTGTCCGAAGCCGCTTCGTCAGCAGGCGTGGCAACGACTCGGTGAGCTGATGGATAGCGAACGGCTCAGTAAGCTGAGCCGGGTGATCCCGCTAAGTGAAGCCAGAGAAGGTGCGCAGGCATTGCTGGATGGCAAAGTGCAGGGACGTCTGATTGTCGACTGCCGCTAAGCCTGTTTAAAGGCGCGTTTTGCGCCTTTAACGATCGGCTCGCTGCAGCCGTTTTATGAGTCCTTCCAGCGCGAACTGTGTCCCCTGCTCCATCACCGATTTCGGATCGCCGCTGAACTGATGGCACTCCGCTTCGTCTCTGCCGTCGGGCAATACCCAGCCAAACCAGATGGTGCCCGCCGGTGTACCATCTTCGCCGCCATCCGGTCCGGCATAGCCGGTAATGGATAATCCGACCGGTTCGCCGGAGCGGGCACACGCGCCCTGCACCATCTCCCGCGCCGTCTGTTCGCTCACCGCCGTATGCTGTTTCAGCGTGTCAGGGCGCACCCCCAGCAGACGGATTTTGGCATTTTCGCTGTAGGTCACAAAGCCGCTGGTATAAAAGTCTCCACTGTTTTCCACCGCGGCCAGCGTCATGCTGATCAGCCCGGCGGTACAGGATTCGGCGGTCGCCAGATGAAGTCCGGAAGAGAGTAAAATATTACCCAGTTGCTCAGCGGTCTGATCTAATGATTTTGCCATTATGGTCTCCTTGAATCTGTCCGGAACTCCAGGTATAGCGCAAAATCAGCGAATAAAACCGCGCAAGGTGATGTTTTTAAAGCGAAACGGTCTAGATACGCAGCTGGATATGCGGCTGTCCACTCCCGGCATGCGCCACTACCTGCAGATCGGCCTGGTACCAGCGCGTCAGCGTCGATTCCGTCATCACCGTCTGCGGTGAGCCTTGTGCCACCAGTCGGCCTGCGTGCAGCAGCAGTATGCGATCGGCCCATAAGGAGGCCTGATTAAGGTCATGTAATACAGTGCAGACGGTGAGATCTCCGGCGCGCGTCAGCTGGCGTAGTAAACGCAGGGTTTGCTGCTGCCAGAAGAGATCCAGCGCCGAAGTCGGCTCATCCAGAAACAGCCAGCCGCGTGGTCTTCCCTCCTGCCAGAGCTGTGTCAGCACCCGTGCCAGCTGAACCCGTTGTTGTTCACCGCCAGAGAGCTGGCGGTAATCGCGCTGCGCCAGCCCTTCACAACCGGTCAGCCGCATGACCTCAGCCACAATCTGCGACGTCTGCGCCTCCGGCCAGGGCGCACGGCCCATCGCCACGACCGACTGCGCAGACTGTGCAAAGGTCAGGTTGTTCTGCTGGCGCATCACTGCCCGGCGTCGTGCCAGCTGCTCACGCGGCCATGCCGTCAGCCGTCGATCGCCCAGCCAGCACTCACCCCGATCGGGCGACAGAAATCCCGTCAGCATCCGCAGTAGCGTCGATTTACCCGCGCCGTTGGGGCCAATCAGCGCCACCAGCTCGCCACCTGACAGCGTAACATCGAGATTATCGATAACGGTTTTGCCGCCGCGCGCGAGACACAATCCCCTGGCCTGTAAAATGTCCATCACTCCAGCCCTCGCTGTTGACGCAGAATCAGCCAGAGAAACCACGGACCACCAATCAGGCTGGTCAGCAGCCCCACCGGTATCTCGGCCGGAACCACCAGAGTGCGCGCCAGCGTATCGGCCAGCAGCAGCAGAATCGCCCCCGCCAGCGCTGAGCCGGGCAGCAGCCAGCGGTGATCGCCGCCAAGGCAAAAACGCATCACGTGTGGCACCACCAGTCCGACGAAGCCGATCACGCCGCTGACCGAGACCGCCGTACCGACCAGCAACGCACTGAGGATCAGCAACTGATGCTGAGTACGCTTCACATCAACTCCCATGTAGTGCGCATCCTCTTCACCCGACTGCAGCAGGTTAAGGTGGCGGGCACGGGTCTGTAACAGCAGCAAGGCTGGCAGAATCAGCAGCAGGCAGATCAGCAGTGCAGGCCACTGTGCCTGGCTGAGGCTTCCCATGCCCCACAGCGACAGCTGGCGCAGCTGCTGGTCGTTGCTCAGCCATGACAGCACGCCTACCGCCGCCCCGCACAACGCATTAATCACAATGCCGACCAGCAACAGCCGCGAAAGATTGCCGCGCGCCAGCCGACTGAAACTGAAGATCAGCAGTGTAACCAGCAGACTGCCGATAAACGCGGCGATCATCGGTAGCCACAATGCCAGCGGTGCCGGCAACGTCAGCGGAATAATGATTGCCAGCGCCACCGCCAGTCCCGCCCCGCTGCTGATCCCCAGCAGACCGGGATCGGCCAGTGGGTTACGAAAAACACCCTGCATCACTGCGCCAGAGACTGCCAGCGCCATGCCCATCACCACCGCCAGCAGCACGCGCGGCAGACGGATATCCAGCCAGATCTGCCAGATAAGATCGCTGAGCGGTGCCTGCCACAGCGCCCGCACTGAAAGCGACATCGCCCCCAGATTTGCCGCCAGCACCATCGCCACCAGCAGGAAGATCAGCATCAGCACCAGGCCACGCAGCGCATTATCCTTAATCATGGTTCAGCGATTCCGCCGCCTGACGCAATTTCACGATTGCCCGCGGCGTATCAAGACCAAACCCCAGCAGTGCCATGGTGTCGATCACCAGCAGACGATGCTGCTGCCCGGCAGGCGTCAGCGCCAGACCCGGTAACTGCCACAGCTGCGCTTCGCCGCCCAGGGTTTTCAGGCCATCCTCGCCTATTACCACCAGATCCGGCGCGGCGGCGATCACCCCTTCCTGCGACAGTGCCTGATAGTGCGGCACCGAGCCCATAGCATTCTCCAGCCCGGCGCTGCGAATGGCGCCATCGGCCGCAGTCTGATTTCCCGCCGCCATCGACTTCATGCCGCTGTTCGCCATGATATAGAGCACTTTTACCGGCAGCGGTTGCTGCGGCAACTGGCGAATCTGCTGCGTCATTTGCTGCGCCAGTGCCTGAGCTTCGCTTTCACGCTGCAGCGCCTGGCCCACAGTGATAATTTTCTGCGGAATCGCCTGCAGGCTGCTGTCGCCGCTGATCGTGACCACCCTGACGCCCGCGCGGGCAATCTGTTGCAGCACCAGCGACGGTTGCGCCTGCGCGCTGGCGATCACCAGCGTCGGTTTCAGTGCCAGAATGCCTTCGGCGTTGAGCTGGCGCATATAACCCACGTCCGGCAGTCGGGCGGCTTGCGCCGGACGCAGACTGGTGCTGTCGCGCGCCACCAGCTGTGACTGGGCATCCAGCGCATAGATAATCTGAGTGACGTCACCGCCAATCGACACCACCCGCTCCGCCGCCAGTGATGGCAGCGTCATCAGCAGCCATAACAGCATCGCTCTTTTCATGCCGCCGCTCCCGGCGTGCGGAGTGCGCCAATCTGCTCGCGCCAGCGTGACTGCTCTGGCGTACCTTCCGTGCGCTGACCGTAGAGCTGGGCGATCTGCGTGCCGTCGGCGGCGAACAGTTCCAGGCTGGTAACAAAGCCATCACCCGTTGGCTTGCGTGTTACCCAGCTTTCGCAGATCTGATCAGCCATCAGATGCAGGGTGAACTTCGGATTGAAGATGTTGAGCCAGTTTTCCACTGGCTGCAGCTTCTCTACCCTTCCGGTGAAAATCTGAGTACAGCCACGGTTGCCGACAAAAATCATAATTTCATTGCCCGCCTGCTGTGCCATCTGTAGCAGGCGCTCAAGTGCGTCGTTGCCGGTCTGCTAGGCGAGATCCTCACCCACCGCGCGAAACGCCTGCGGCCGTGACACCTGGTGGCGCTTCAGCAACGCGAAAAACTGATGAACATCGGTCATGGCGCGCCATTCACGGTCGATGGCGGTGGCATCAATCGCCTCCGTCAGGGGAGCAGCGGCAACCGGCTCAACCACGAGCGGCGTCGGTAAAGTCGGCGATCAGCGTCTGCCACGCTGCCATGCTGGTCTGCTCCGTGGCGTAAACTTTCAGTACCGCATCGCCATGACGATCAAAAATCTGAATGCTGTGACGAACGCCCTGCCCGGTCGGCTCCTGCAGAGCAAAGGCGCTGCACCACTGACCGACGAACAGGCGCAGATCGAGCGCACGGGGATTAAGCACCAGGCCACCATGCGCGCCAATCTGTACATTGTGGTATTCACCCAGGTGTTCATGTACCGCATAAGCGTTACGGGTAATGTTTTTGGTTTCGCCGACTGCGCCCAGTGCCTTCAGCAACGCCGGAAAATCGCGTTTCAGCGCCACGGCATCAACGCCGATGCGCGCTTCACACAATTCCGCTTCGCTGATGCCGATCAGCGCGGCCAGGTCGCGGGCATATTTCTTCGGTTGTTCACCTTTAAGGACAAGATAGTGCTGATAAATCGGGTTCATGACTCAGGCTCTCTTAGTAATGCCCTGCATCAGCGCAGGGCGACGGCTATCAAAAATCGACGTTAACACCTAACTGGAAAGTACGGCCCGGCATCACGGCCAGTGCCTGATCGTTGCGCTCCTGCTGAGTGGCGCTGGTCAGTTCACGGCTGCTGAGGTAATCCCGGTATTTGCGATCGGTTATGTTGTAAAGCCCGCCACTCAGCCTGACGTTGTGCGCGACACGCCAGTAAGCGGTCATATCCACCATGCCATAACCCGGCACCCGCATGTAATCGGTGCTGGAGTCGGCCAGGCTGCTGCCGTTGTTAGCGAAGCTTTCGCGGTTAGTCGCACTGGCTTGCTTACCTTTGACAAAGGTAGCGGTAACGGCGGCACCGTAGCCGCGCGCCTCATCATCCCAGGCGAGTCCGACGATCGCTTTCATCGGGGCAACACTCTCAAGGTCGATGTAGCGGTCACCAAGGTAGCTCGACTTTGCCGCGCCCTGCGTATAACCAAACGCCAGATTGGCGCTCAGACCTTCGACCTCGCTGAACCAGCTGCCGAAGTTCACTTTACTGCTGATTTCAGCCCCGTAGATGTAGGATTTATCGCGGTTCTCCGCCTGATAGGTGGTGTAAATGTTGGCAGGCACATTGACGAACTGACCCGGATTAGCCGCCCGGCTGTAGCGGGTAAAGGCAATAAAGTTTTTATAGTCGTTATAAAAAGCGGCAGCGTTAAGCGTGACGCCTTTTGCCACCTCTCCTTTTACACCCCACTCGTAGTTGTTGCTGGTTTCGGTTTTCAAATCTGCATTACCAATCAGCGCATACTGCGCGGTGCCGGCATAGCTGGAGCCAAGATTCCATGAACCATAAAGCTGCGTATCGTTGGGGAACTGCGCGCCACGGGTATATTGCAGATAAGTCATCAGCTTCGGTGTGAGATCGTACTGGAAGGCGATAGACGGCAATATCTGGGTGTCGCTGTTTGGCGATCCATAGAGCGCTGAAACTTCGCTGGCGTCGAGCACGCTACTGTTCGTGGTCAGCGTCGCCACATCACGCGGTCGGGTGTTCTGATAGGCCACGCGCGCGCCAGGCACGATGGCCGCCCGATGTCCGTCAGCATCGAAGCTGATGGTATCCTGCAGATAACCACCCACGGTGTAGCTGCGACTGTTAGCCTGCGGCTGCATGATCGCAGTAAAAGCACTGGCTGGCGGTGACTGACGGAAAGGTCGCTCAGTATCCACCAGGCGCGCATTCAGCCCGGCACTCAGTTCATGTCGCCCGACGCTTTTAAGCCCGCGGGTGTCAAAACCGAAGCTGTCGCTGTTGTAATCGGAATAGACGGTTTGCCTGGCGGTGGCACTCGACGGCATCCGGGTGTTGTCATGCGCCTGGGTCTGCTGCCAGTAAACGCGGGTCGTCAGGCTGTCGACCAGGTCATTGTAAGGGGTGTACTCATCCGCCAGGCTGATGCCCCAGCGGCGGGTATCACTCTGCTGCTGTGCCGTCCCCCAGACTGTATTGCCTGAAGTGCTCCAGCTGTCGTAATGGCTGTGGTGGGTTTTGTGATAGTAATCGACCGTCGCGCTGAGCTTGTGAGCATCATTGGGCTGCCAGATGCCGGAGGTCATAAAGGCGTCGGAGTGCCAGTTAGCGGGATACGCATCCAGCGTGCCGCTGTTGTTACGGGTCTGCTGTCCGTCACGGCGACTGTAAACAAAGATGCCGCGCAGTTCATCGTCACCGGCAGCGGCGGTGATGCCGTTATGCCAGCTGCGACTGGATGAGTCATAGTCGCTCTGATAACTGAACGCGGTCGCTTTTCCGGGATGCAGGTAATCGTCGGGAGACTTATTACGGAACGAGACGTTGCCGCCAATCGAGGTGTTCGGCTGTTCCACTGCTGTGGCGCCCTTCTCAATCTCAATACGGCCAAACATATAAGGATCGATGTAATCGCGGCCAATGCCAAAGCTGTCGAGACCTGCGCGTCCTACATAGCTGCGGCCAGTGGCCTGCGGCAACGGAATACCGTCCACATCCAGACCGACGCGGTTGCTCTCGAGGCCACGAATGTTGTAGCCGGTATAACCGGCCCGATCAAAACCGCTCTTACCGGCTGATGAACCGCCACGGGTACCGGTAGCACTGATCAGCGGTTCATAGCGCATGATCGATCCGAAGTCAGTGGCACCACGCTGTTGCAGATCGCTGGCAGAGAGCGAGGTTTTACTGCCTGCCGTTTTTTTGATTTCCGGTGCTGTCACCGTCATTACCGGTTCGGCACTGCTGCCATAGCGATCAGAAAGGGTTAGCGTGGCAGATTCACTGCCCGCAGCATAAGTGCAGGTGGTATTGATGAAGGTGGCGAGCAACGCCAGTTGAGTCAGACGCGGTTGCGTCAATCTCCGAAAACGTGGTGACATAGGCGCGAATTACCTGATTAATTGTTAGTATTCGCTCACTTGCTTGCTGGCAACAGTAAAACGGCTCCGCATAAAAGCCGTGAAAAGTCAGAACGTCATGCTGGTGTAGTAATTATCGCCCGGAATTTAATGCAACTGATAATCATTATCAATATTATTTACATTTAGATATAAACCACAGCGCACAAATTGTTAACCCGAATGCATTGGCATTTATCAACACGTAAAGGAATAGAGTTATGGCGCAAAAACCTGTGGTTGTTATTCACTACTGTATGCAATGCAACTGGCTGATGCGGTCAGCGTGGATGGCACAGGAACTTCTGCATACGTTCGCTGAGGATCTGGCGGAGGTGACGCTGAAACCGGGCACCGGCGGTATCTTTGAGATTACGCTGGATGAGCATCTGCTGTGGGAACGTAAGCGGGATGGTGGCTTCCCGGATGCGACCACGCTGAAACAGCGTGTGCGGGACATCTGCTTCCCGGATCGTACGCTGGGCCACATCGACAAACACAAAACTGAAGTCAGCTAACTCCGCGATTAGCTGAGGGTGATTTTTTCTGCCGCGTCGTGCAGCGCCTTAATCAGCGTCTGCAGCGCGGCTTCTGAGATATCTTCCTGCGCAAGCCGCCGGTTCAGCGCGACCTTCAGCCCATGAATCGCCTGCTCAACAGCAGGAATGCTGCGGTTATTGACCAGAATTGCCAGCGTAGAGAGCCGTGTAATCAGGCTGGTGACCGTTTCACGATTCTCTGCCAGCTGCGCTTCTCCCGATGCCGTCAGGCGGTAGGCTTTACGCGTTGCCTGCGCATCCACCACCTGAATCGCCTCCATCTCTTCCAGCAGCGTCAGGTTGGGGTAAATGATCCCCGGACTGGGCGAGTACTCTCCCTTTGACAACTCCTCAACAGACTTGATCAGCTCATAGCCGTGCGCGGCATTGTGCGCCAGGAAATGGAGCATCAGCAGGCGAATCTCACTTGCTTCCAGCATCTTTTCACGTCGCTTGCGCCGTCCGCTGCAACTGCCTGCGCGCGCAGTCTGATCCTCAGATGAAGTGGAAGTCGGATGCTGTTTCATGGCCTGCCCTGCTGCGAAAAAGTGGGATTGATGGTAGTGCGCCGCCTGGCAAAACTCAATTGCCTTAGCGGCTTACTTCTGGTGCCAGTAGGCCACCGCCCGTACGAAGTCACTGTTGAGGCCGCGCTGCACCGTGAAGTAGTCACACAGCGCTTTTACAAACTCACCTTCGCCGGTCAGCCAGACAAAGTAATCTTCCGTCGGGATAGTGATCTGATCCAGCCGGGCAATCAGCTGGCTGAGCTGCGCTTTCTGCATCTGGCCGCTGCCGAGCCAGTTTGTCGTCACATCAGCCGTATCAGATAAATAGTCGCGGCCCGTCGCTTCATCGGTAAAAGCATAGAGATGCAGCGCCTGCGCCCGGGCGTCACGCTGACGGCGCGCAAAAGCCGGCAGCCCGGTTTCATCACAGACATAGAGCTGGAATGCGTAATCGGTCGGCACCACCAGCGAGCCGCGTGGCCCGCCGACAATCAACCGATCGCCAGGCTGCGCCTGAGTTGCCCAGTCACTGGCTACGCCCTGCTGATGAATATAGAAATCGAGGGTCAGTGAAGATTCACCATCGAATTCCAGCGGTGTGTAATCGCGCGCCTGCGGACGCAGCCCTTCGGGCCAGATAATCCCCGCATCGGTAATTTGTGGCAGAGCCAGTGTGGCCCCTTCAGCGGAAGGGAAGAAAACCTTAATGTGGTCATCAAAGCCTGGCGACGTAAAGCCCGCCAGATCGCTACCGCTGAACCGGATGCGCCAGAATTTACCGGCAATGTTAGTTTTACTCGCGACCTGAATATGACGGAAACGCAATTCATTACGGACGCGCTGTGGTACACGCTGATCGGCTGATACAGGCAAAATTTCTCTCCTGAAACGGGATGGATGCCCGTGACTCAAAGGCATGCTGATAATAATGGAATAACAATCATTCTCATCTGAAGTGCCAAGATTAGCTATGATATATCTTCACTACAAGAACGAAAAATGCGATCCAGCGGCTTAAGATATATTTTATGCCTGTACGGGTGTGCGTAGTGCAGACGAAGAGCGGCCCTGATAAGAGCGTTCAGAGAGAGGTAAGCAGCAGGTGCGGCGTGTTTACGGGGCAGGCAGAGAAGGCGGAAACTGTCCGGCTCCTGACGAGCCGGGCATGATGTTGCGCCGCACATTCTGGCAGCGCGTGACCACTTACAGTGTGTCGTTGAATCCTGAGAGGGAAGGATTGCTGCTGGTGTGTTCCGGCAGCTCACCATCACCCAGAATTTCATGCTGGGTGGCCTGAGAGTGCGGATGCAGTCCGGCAGGAGGTGAAAAAGGTTCAGCCTGTTGTGCCATCGCCATGACAGGCAATGCCAGGATCAGTGAAATCATTAAGCGTCGCATAGTTGTCTTCGTTTGTTTTTTTGACCAGAAAAGGCCTGAAATGCAGGTAAATATTCCAGCCCTGGCACAGATGCACGATGATTCAGGCATGGCAGGGTTTCGGGAGAGGATTTTACGCCAGAACGGCGAGTTATTTTATAAAATCGTGCGGTTTGTCACGGTTTACCGCACGAATTATGCATTAACAGGGTCGGGAGCCACACACCCTGCCCTGCTGGCTAAGCCTGCATCACCGGAATAGAAAAAACGCCGCTCAGCCAGTCGGGCTTACAGTGCGCAAAATCGAGACGCAGCAGATCTTTACCCGGACGACGTGACACACCCAGTGCTGGCAGATGCTGATAGTAGATATCCTCGATAAAGCGTGTCAGCTGCTCCGGGCTGCCGCTCCAGCGGATCGACGCATAGAGTCCACTAACCTCGCTCCAGCTGGCGGTGTTGTCACCCAGCAGCCCGGCATGTTGCGGCTCCAGCGCCTGAAACAGGCTGATATTTTGCTGATCAGCAGAGCTATGGCCCGGGCCATACTGAAAGCCTAACCAGCCATGCGACACGCGGCCGCCCGCCAGCGCCACCAGTTGCCGCGCCTGTTCAGCAACCCGGTGATCGCGATCGGCAATGTAATCGCCAAACTTACACTCCCACTCCAGCGTTTCTCCGCACAGATGCAGCTCTTCCTCACGCTCCACCAGCGTTGCACGCTCTGCCAGCGATCGCACCAGAATGCGGCCATGGAAGTTTTTAACCGGCAAATGGGGAATACGGCGAAACGCGCCAGGCGTCAGCGAAAAGTGACCTTTGAATACCCGGGTAAAATTTTGCTGGTTATCAAAACCAAAACGTACGGCGATATCGATCAGCGTCATGCGGGTCAGACGCAGCGCCATAGCGGCCATCGTCAGACGCCGTTTACGGGTGTAAGCCGCCAGGGTCTGTCCGGTCATCTCCTTAAACATGCGCTGCATGTGCCATTTGGAATAACCTGACTTGAGGGTAATCTGATCGATATTAAGATCGTCGGTGAGATTGGCTTCAATCCACTCGACCAGATCGTTGATGTGCTGTTTTTTAATGGCCTGACTGAGCATGATGGCGATTTACGACGCGGGTTAGGACTGGGGTTTCAGTTACAAAAGGATAACAAAAATCGCAAATCGGTGTAAGGAAAGGGTAAGCATTGCGCGCCCGTTCTGGGCGTTTCCGCATTAATTGCTTAGGTTACTAACTAAAAAAGGCTGACTTACGTCAGCCTTCTGATTATTGATAAAAACTGCGCCGGATAGCTGTAAGATGGAGCCTGCGACAACTAATGACTGCGCATTCCGGCCGCTGTCATCATCATGCGGAACAGCGAGGCGACAACGCCCAGCGCCAGTACGCTGGCGGCATAGATAAACACCAGCCACATCACACGCTTCCACCATGGCGCTTTCGTTTCTTGATTGTGGTCTTTCATGCTGCTGAGGCTTTTCATATCAATGATATCCTGCGTCTGCTTTGATTTTTCCACGGAACACGTAGTAGCTCCAGAAGGTGTAGCCCAGGATCATCGGGATAATCAGCAGGCTACCCACCAGCATAAAGGCCTGGCTCTGCGGCGGTGAGGCGGCAGCCCAGATGGTCACTGATGGCGGAATAATGTTTGGCCAGATACTGATGCCCAGCCCGGAGAAGCCCAGGAAGATCAGCGCCAGCGTCAGCAGGAACGGTGAATAGTGCGCCTCGCGTTTAATGGCGCGCACAATGCCCCACGAACAGAGCAGCACCAATACCGGAACCGGCAGGAACAGGAACAGGTTGGGTTTGCTGAACCAGCGATGCGCGATATCCGCATGCGCAAACGGTGTCCACAGGCTGATGATGCCGATAATCACTAACAGCGCAATCACCAGCGGCGTAGCCAGCGCAGACATTTTACGGTGCAGCTCATTCTCGGTCTTCATGATAAGCCAGGTGCAGCCCAGCAACGCGTAGGCAACAACCAGTCCCACGCCGCAGAACAGCGGGAACGGTGCCAGCCAGTCCATTGCGGAACCGGCAAAACGGCGTCCCTCAACCGGAATGCCATCCAGCAACGCACCCACGGCCACACCCTGACTGAAGGTGGCGATGACTGAACCGGCAATAAACGACTTGTCCCAGAAGGCCCGATGGCCTTCTACCGCCTTGAAACGGAACTCAAAGGCGACTCCACGGAAAATCAGGCCAATCAGCATAGCGGTCAGCGGAATCGACAGCGCATCGGCAATCACCGCATAGGCCAGCGGGAACGCGCCAAACAGGCCAGCACCCCCCAGAACCAGCCAGGTTTCATTTCCGTCCCAGACCGGCGCGACGGTGTTAACCATCATGTCGCGCTCGCCAGCATCTTTATTGAACGGGAACAGCAGACCAATACCCAGGTCGAAGCCATCCATCACGATATACATCAGGGTTGCGAAAACGATAATCGCAAACCAGATAACGGAATAATCGATCATCTTAGTGGTCTCCATCCTTAAAGGTGGCAGCGGAAAGCGGACGCGCCGGGGTTTTCTTCTGACCAGGACCACCCTCTTCGGTGATATGGCCTTCGCCGGTAACCGGTCCCTGCTTAATCAGACGCATCATGTAGTGATACCCCACGCCGAACACCGAGCTGTAGACCAGAATAAAGGCCAGCAGGCTGATGCTCATGTGCATATCCCCATGTGCCGAGACCGCATCAATCGTGCGCTGCACGCCATAGACCACCCACGGCTGACGACCGATTTCAGTGGTAAACCAGCCTGCCAGAATCGCAATCAGACCCGATGGCCCCATCAACAGCGCAAACCACAGGAAAGGACGCGACTCATAAAGACGCCCTTTGAAACGCAGCCACAGGCTGACCACGCCCAGCGTAATCATCAGCAGGCCCAGCGCCACCATCACGCGGAAGGACCAGAAGATGACCGTTGAATTAGGCCGGTCCTCTTTCGGGAAGGACTTCAGCGCCGGGACCTGCTTGTCCAGGCTATGCGTCAGAATCAGGCTGCCAAGATAAGGCACCTCCAGCGCATATTTGGTACGTTCCTGCTCCATGTCGGGGATCCCGAACAGGATCAGCGGTGTGGCTTCACCCGGTGGGTTTTCCCAGTGCCCTTCAATCGCCGCGATTTTGGCAGGCTGATGTTCCAGCGTATTCAGACCATGAGCATCACCAATCATCGCCTGAATCGGCGCGACAATCAGCGCCATCCACAACGCCATTGAGAACATCTTGCGGATTGCGGGATTGTTATTCCCCTTCAGCAGATGCCAGGCCGCCGACGATCCCACAAAGAAAGCACTCGCCAGGAACGCCGCTACGGACATATGGAACAAGCGATAAGGGAATGAGGGGTTAAAGACGATTTTGAACCAGTCCTGCGGAACCACGATGCCATTCTGGATGATGTAGCCCTGAGGCGTATGCATCCAGCTGTTAGAGGCCAGGATCCAGAAGGTGGAAATCAGCGTACCGAGGGCGACCATGCAGGTGGCAAAGAAGTGCAGCCCGGGACCCACGCGATTCCAGCCAAACAGCATCACGCCCAGGAAGCCCGCTTCCAGGAAGAACGCCGTCAGTACTTCATAGGTCAGCAGCGGACCGGTGATACTGCCAGCAAACTCCGAGAAGCCGCTCCAGTTCGTCCCGAACTGATAAGCCATGACCAGTCCTGATACCACACCCATGCCGAAGTTAACGGCAAAGATTTTCGACCAGAAGTGGTAGAGATCGCGATAGGTGTGATCGCGGGTTTTGAGCCACATACCTTCGAGCACGGCCAGAAAACTGGCGAGACCGATGGTGATGGCGGGAAAGATAATATGGAAGGAAACAGTAAATGCGAACTGAATCCTGGCCAGATGAAAGGCATCTAATCCGAACATTGCTTACCTCTTTGCCACATAGAACACCATGTATTTACTTATAATTAACAACTTAAGCCTGATGCGCCTGGTTCTCTGCGCTTATTGAAATTCCCGCCGCAAATTTAAAACTATTCGCGGCGAGGAAATAGAAACAGTGGGGTTAATGAAAACTATAACAGTCTTTATTGATTCTGATCATTGTTTTTGACGGGAATTATTTATTTAAAAATAAGGCCTAAAGGTTAATCAGAGCGTGTTTATGTGTCGTTAATGTTACGGTAATTTGTACTTTAAAAATCGATCGCGCTAAAGCGAACCTTGCCTGAAAAATGCCTTCAACAGGCTGTTTTCAGGCACTATTTTGTTATAAACCCTGATTCAGTAAAGGTCAAATTTTAGAGCCTTCAAATTAAATACCCTTATTTTTTAACAGGTTAAAAGTGTAAATAGTTACCTCTGCCGCTTTGTTTGATTTTTTGCTTTTGCCTGGCTAATGCAGCTATAACTTCTGACAGAAAAAACGCAGAACGGCGCTTTTAAGCGCCATCAGAGATGTTAATAAAATGAGTCAAAAAGAAGGTATGAATTAACAGCGCGCTGCGGGTAGTCGATTATTCCGGGCCAGAGATTCATAAAACGATTTAATAACCAGCAACCGTGCGAAAAGACCGACTGGATTATTTTCGCTGCCGTTACGTTATCGCGCTTTCAGGAAGTGAGATGACAGACAAATGGGGTCAGAAATTTTGCAGTGAGTATACCCATGCCGTCACGTTATGACGGCTGATACAGGGTGATTTTACTCTGCCGCAGATTTTTCGCGCTGTGCCAGAATCCGGCTCAGGTTCAGCTCCAGCCAGTCAGCCAGCCCCACAACCTGTTCACCGACTTCGCGTCCAAGCGGGGTTAAGCGATATTCCACGTGCGGTGGCACCACATCGTAGGCGATACGCTGCACGAAGCCATCTTCTTCCAGGTAGCGCAGATTCTGCGCCAGCATCCGCTCGCTGACGCCACCGACCGTCCGGCGCAACGCGCTGAAGCGCAGCGTCTGGTCCTGCAGGGCCAGCAGAATTAATACGCTCCAGCGGCTGGTTACGCGTTTCAGCACGTCACGTGACGGGCAGTTGACGTTGAGCAATTCGCCGCGGATAAATTTTTCACTCATTTTTTCAGACATTTAACTTATCCACCTCAAACTAACAATTCTGTAAGTACTTACTAAAAATTAGTTTATACACTAGTCTGAATTTCACCAACAGCCACAGGAGTATTAACATGATTGCAGTTACAGGTGCCACCGGCCAGCTGGGCCGTTTCGTGATTGATGCATTACTGAAAAAAGTCCCGGCGGGAGAAATTGTTGCCGCCGTCCGTACGCCTGCCAAAGCGGCCGATCTCGCAGCGCTGGGCGTCATTGTCCGTCAGGCCGATTATGGTCAGCCAGAGACGCTGGAGGCCGCTTTTGCAGGCGTGGATAAGCTGCTACTGATCTCCGGTAGTGAAGTGGGCCAGCGTGAAGCGCAGCATAAAGCCGTCATTGAGGCTGCTCGGGCGGCGGGCGTGGGCTTTATCGCTTACACCAGCCTGCTGCATGCGGATACCTCGCCGCTGGGCCTGGGCGTTGAACACCGTGCAACAGAAGCGCTGCTGAAAGCCTCTGGCATCCCGTTCGCCCTGCTGCGTAACGGCTGGTACAGCGAGAACTACGCAGCCAGCATCCCACCGGCGCTGGCGCATCATGCGTTTATTGGCGCAGCAGGCGAAGGTCGTATCGCCTCGGCAGCGCGTCAGGATTACGCCGAAGCGGCGGCAGAAGTAATGACCCGTGAGGATCAGGCGGGCAAAGTGTATGAACTGGCAGGTGATGACAGCTACACGCTGGCGCAGTTTGCTACGGAGATTGCCGCACAGAGCGGTGAAAAGGTTGATTACGTCAATCTCTCTCAAAGTGAGTTTGCGGCGGCGCTGAAAAACGCAGGCCTGCCAGAAGGTCTGGCGGAAATGCTGGCGGATTCTGATGCCGGTGCAGAGAAAGGCGGTTTGTTCGATGACTCCCGTCAGCTAAGCCAGCTCATCGGTCGCCCCACCACCACCTGGCAGGCAGTCATTCGCGCGGCGCTGGCAAATCGTTAATTCTGTCGTTCATGAGCGGACAATCGGGTCCGCTCACCTCACTCTCCTGTCCGAATTCCCGTTGGGTATGCCACTTTCTGCACTCTTTGCGGCTGCTGTTTCTTTTACAAAATGTGAATAAACGCCAGTTTTCTTCAGGTTAAATTTTTTTATTCAGGTCGCTAAGAGATTCATCTGAAATGCGTTTTTTGTGAACAGCGCTATATTTGGTTGAATTGTCTGGAATTTATCCAAAAACCTCGATTAATCGACAATATTTATTACGTTCATAGATATTCTGCATTGTTGTTCCGGGGGAGGAGAGGTCTATAATTTGTCCTTTGTGCAACCACGACCGCTCAGGAGGCCGTTATTAATACCCATCGCCAGCAACAAAATGCACTTGAAGAGGTTCGTGCCGGGGCGGAAGTTGAGTATCAATACGATCCCCATGAACTGAAGCTGGATCGCATGCAGGATTCTGAACCGGAGCCGGAGCTGATTGAAGGCTTGCCGGCGCCGGATGCGCTGACCCCTGCCGATCGTTATCTGGAACTGTTTGAACATGTTCAGATGTCGCGGATTTTCGAGGACAGCAAAACCTTCCCCGACTGTTCGCCCAAGTACGATCCGCTGGATGTGCTGATGCGCTATCGTCGACAGAAACGCAGCAGTGATTTCGACCTGTCGCGTTTTGTCGCCGATCACTTTTATCTGCCTGGCGTAAACGAAAGTTTTTATGTCTCCAACCCGGATAAAACGCTCAATGAGCATATCGACGACCTGTGGCCGGTTCTGACCAAAATGCCGCAGCAGCATATGCCGCACTCATCGCTGCTGCCATTACCCAAACCCTATGTGGTGCCGGGCGGACGTTTTGGCGAAACCTACTACTGGGACTCTTACTTCACCATGCTCGGCCTGGCAGAATCGGGCCGCGACGATCTGCTGCGTCACATGGCGGATAACTTTGCCTGGCTGATCGATAACTACGGTCATGTGCCAAACGGCAACCGTACCTATTATCTCAGCCGCTCGCAGCCACCGGTGTTTGCCCTGATGGTTGAGCTGTTCGAAGAAGATGGCGTGCGCGGTGCTAAGCGCTATCAGGAACAGCTGATGAAGGAGTACCAGTTTTGGATGGACGGTGCCGGTTCACTGATGCCGAACCAGGCTTATCGTCACGTGGTGCGGATGCCAAACGGCTCACTGCTGAACCGCTACTGGGATGACCGCGATACGCCGCGTGATGAGTCATGGATTGAAGATGTGGAAACCGCCCGCGAATCGAAACGTCCGGCCAGCGAAGTGTATCGTGACCTGCGTGCCGGAGCGGAATCGGGCTGGGATTACTCCTCGCGCTGGCTGCGTAACCCGAAACGGCTGTCGAGCATCCGTACCACGCAGTTTATTCCTATCGATCTGAACTCGTTCCTGTACAAGCTGGAGCTGATGATCGCCACCCTGTCGCACGCGAAAGGCGAAGAGTTGACCGCGCTGGCCTGGCAGAAAAAAGCGGAAGCGCGCAAACGTGCGATTACCCGTTATCTCTGGGACAGCACCGCCGGTGTGTTCCGTGACTACGACTGGCGTCGGGAGCGTTTCGGTGCCTTTACCGTCGCCTCCGTGGTTCCGCTGTTTGTCGGTCTTGCAACGCCGCATCAGGCGCACCTGCAATCGATCTCGCTACGGCATCTGCTATTGAGCAACGGCGGCCTGCTGACCTCAATGGTGGAAAGCGGTGAGCAGTGGGATCGACCCAACGGCTGGGCACCGATGCAGTGGATGGCGGTTGTTGGCCTGAATAATTACGGTGAAGAGACGCTGGCGACTGAAGTGGCAGTGAACTGGCTCAACACGGTCAACAACTTCTATCAGTTGCACCATAAGCTGGTAGAGAAGTATGACATCAGCGGCGAGCGTGCCCGTCCTGGTGGCGGTGGTGAGTATCCGTTACAGGATGGATTCGGCTGGACTAACGGCGTTACACGTAAGCTGATGACGATGTATGGGCATTTAATGGCTGACTGAGTATCGCAGCCGGTAAACCTTTAAAACGCAAAAAGCCGGGTTATCCCGGCTTTTTCATGTTTCATGCAGGCTATTCAGCGCTACTTCTTCGCTTCAGTGCCTGGTTGTGACGCACGTTGCAGGAACTGCTGTGTCACTTCAGGCAGGTGCTGCAGCAGCCACTCCGCCATCGCCACTTCCTGATCGCGGATCTCATTCAGTATGCGTACGCCCTGCGCATCACCAACCTGCTCAGCCGCAGCGATCAGGCTGGTGTAGCTGGCGATCTCGGCATTCTCGAATACATAGCCACTGATGGCGCCCTTCACCACTTCATCTGAGTTAAACATGCCGCCCACGGCCTGGCCGGTGGCTGCCATTTTGCCTATCGCATCTTTCATTACAGAGTGATCGATACCGTGGCTGTCAAGCAGCTGTTCCAGCAGAGTCAGCTGGTGTTTTGTTTCATCAAGATGTTGCGCCAGACGCTGTTCCAGCGCCGGATAGTGTTCAAGACGACCTGACATCTTGCTCAGCATGCTTTCTGCTTGTTTTTCCATCGCATGCGCATCGCGCAGCCAGTCGTGATAATGTTCAATCGCAGTCATGTATTACTCCTTAAGAGACGGTAATAGACTCGGCTACCGAGGTGAGCTTCTCATCCGTTTGCTTCTCTTCATTCAGGGTTTCTTCCAGCAGCTGTGCGGCTTTGGTGTAACCCAGCTTCAGTGCCAGCGCATGCAGGGTACCGTAGGTGGCAATCTCATAATGCTCAACTTTCTGCGCCGCACCGATCAGTCCATGATCGCGAATCTCGCCCTTCTCGACCGAGTCGATAATTTCCTGCGCTTCTTCAACCAGACCTTCCAGCGCATGACATTTCATTCGTTTGATTTTGACTTCAGGTGTCACTTCCACCAGTTCGTCGAGTCGTTCAATCTGAGCACGGGTCTCTTCCAGATGCTGATTAAACGCAGCGATAAGATTTTCGTCACTGGCTGCACGCGCCATTTTAGGCAATGCACGGGTTATCTGCTTCTCAGCGCTGTATACATCGGATAAGTCATGGATGAACAGGTCGTTTAACGTTTTCACTGTCATAAGATAGCCTCATTGATTAAAAAGCTGCGTCTGTAATAACGCAGCGCCAGTCATATCGTTGACACCTGAAAAGTCTAGTGGAGATTCTTAATATCGCACGCTGCATCAGTATGAATTTAAGACAAAAGTGGCATGTAAAATGCACTTTCCTTTTTACAGCAACGCGTTAGCTAAAAATTGTTTTTAAGATTGCGGCTTCGCTAGCAGTGCTGGATTTTGTACAAAGTGATAAATCGTTGTATACATTTTTTAAGATTAACTGCATAAAAAAGTACCACTCGAAACTTATCTGTACAAAGTTGTATTTAACGGTACAGCTTTAATCGATAGGAAATAAAAAACCGGAAGGGAAAACCCTTCCGGTTCAATTCACAACTCCAGCCATTGCCAATGATGGAGCAATGACATAATTCAGGGTGTAATTATCTTCACGAGGAACTAAAAAGATTCAAAATGCCCGGCTAACAGAGTAACCCTGCCGTTACAGCAGTGTTAAAGACGTTCAGCTCCGGCGGCTAACCTTACCTCCCTTGCGCCCCGCTTCAATGGCACGTTCAGGATCGTTTTTGAAGTTACCGCCGCTTTTCTGGCCTCCTTTGCGCCCTGCTTCAGCAGCACGCTCTTTGTCGGCCGCAAAATTCCCGGCCCCACCGCGATATTGAGTCATATGCGTCCTCTTTGAATTTTAAAAATTGGAATTTGCACAGTTAACGCTTCATCAGGCCGATTCAGCAACATAAATGTAGACAGAAAATCGGACCGATCAAGTCAGAGAAATAAAAAACCCGTCACAGTTCTGGTTTATTGGCCGTCCTACCCTCAACCGGATTGATAACGGATTTCAACCATCGCTCTTTTCTATTCATAAAAGAGCCGCAGCATGAAAAATATTTATAACGAAAATCGCCGCGCCCTATTAATCGATCATTTTCAAAAAAAGTCCAATTGAAAAAATATAAGCGAAGCGGCAAAGAGATAATTTCATCAATATCAGGTAGTGAAGATGATCAACAAACGATCAAATTCCCCAAGCGAAGCGCTAATTAGAAATCTGAAACCCTGCTTTTACGTTAAGAATAAGCGAAGCGTGACGCATTGATAGCACCAGTTAAAAATAGCCTGAATCGATCAATAAACGATCAATTATGCTGGTTAGATGAAAATTTTTATTAAAAAGAGAGGTCAGATTTAGCACTGATATCTGAATATAACCGAAGCGGCAAGATTCAGGTATTTGGTGGCAAAAAGCGGGTTTTCGGAATAGTACTAAAAAGTCCTTTCTGCGGGCATACGCATAAATTTTGCATGCCTGCCAAAAGGGGAACTCAACATTATGAGTAAGATCGAGCAAAGCCATGAGGGAGATTGTGCGTTATTGACTTGCAAAACATATGCCCTGTTCAGCAGAGTCAGAGGGAGTCGGGAAAAGTGGAATCAAAAGCGACACCGCGCTTGCCATTTTTCTTGATACGGTACATCGCTTCATCAGCACGCTGCAGTGCAGTATCAAAGTCATCTTTGTCCTGCGCCTGAGACACACCGACAGACGCCCCAATGAGGGCATGCCCGTTTGCCATATCAAAAGGTGCCATTACCGCGTCAAGACAGGCGTGCGCCAGTTTCTTTACCCGCGGATGGTTCAGCGCCCAGGGTATTAACAACACAAACTCGTCGCCGCCCAGTCGGCCAATGATCACTTCTGCCGGAGAGAGTTCCGTAAACCGCTGACTTAACTGGATGAGGACTTCATCTCCGCTGCGGTGCCCCAGGGTGTCGTTGACGTGTTTGAAGTTATCCAGGTCAATAAAGACCACGCAGAGCGGTCCCTGAGCTTTCATTTCACCGAAATAATTCTGCAGAGCATGGCGATTGTTGAGCAGCGTAAGGGGATCGTGCAGCGCCAGCAGGGCAAGCTGCTCTTCATATTGCTTCTCTTTGGTCATATCGATGTGAGTGCCGATCACTTTAACCGGCTCTCCGTGCGCATTCCATTCGCTGACCCGGCCCCTATCCAGCACCCACGTAATGCTGCCATTTTTGGCGATCATGCGATGCAGAGCCTCGTAATAAGGCGCTTTCCCGGCGATGTGGTCGTGGAATGCCTGTAAAACGTCGGCGGCATCATCGGGATGCAGGCTCTCTTTCCAGGATTCAAAGTTGGCGTCGGTCTCTTTCGGCTGGAAGCCCAGCATCGCCCCCCAGCGCCGGTTGAAAATCACCAGTTTGCCGCTGGGAATATCCAGCTGCCACAGGAACAGCCCGGTACCATCCAGCGCCGCATTGAGTTTTGTGCGGGCGTCATGCGCTATACGCTTCAGACGCGCATTGTGCTTTTTGAGGTTCTGTATCTGCAGACGCAGCGCTTCTTCTGACATAACCGTGTAAGAGGAGGAAAAAGGGGTATTGTGCCTGTCAGGCTGATTCTGTAAAGGGTGGCTTATAAAACACGATTAGCCGCGGTCAATTGCAGGCTGGACAGGATATCAGGCGGTACCAGTCTGGCAACGCAGCACAGAGGCGAAGCGGCAAATTGGTTTCGCCATGAAATCTGTTTGTGTTGCGACAGGGTTGAGAAGTGGAATGGGCGCGGGAGAGGCGAAATTCGGAATGTTCGGGGAGATGGCGAATCGGGTGGCCTTAAAAAAGCAAAAACCCGCCAGAGGCGGGTTCTTTAAAGATGGTGCCCGAACCCGAAAATGCCGGGAGCATTTTTGCATCGCGTGCCAGCGCGACCCAGAGGGCGAGCCACAGGGATGTGGCGAGTGAATCGAACCTTCGATAACGGGTTCGCTCCAGAATGCAAAAACCCGCCATAGGCGGGTTCTTTAAAGATGGTGCCCGAACCCGGAATCGAACCAGGGACACGGGGATTTTCAATCCCCTGCTCTACCGACTGAGCTATTCGGGCAACGGGGCGCATTAAACCAAAGCGGCCCGGCAGCGTCAAACGCTTTTCACCAAAATCAAATCGACTGACCGCTTTTCCATCAACCCAAAGAGTGGGTCTGACCTGCCGCCATAAACCTCTCTGTTGGCCGGATATATTTTAGTCAGAAAGCAGGCAGAGTCTGCATTGTGACGCGAAATTGCCGATATAGCATGCGAGACCAACACTAATAATAAGGATCGCCATGTTTTCCACCATTACATCAGGTATCGCTTCCCGTCACAGCTGGCAGAAGCGTTCACACTCAGCGGCAACGCTGAGCTCTCTCAATGGCTCCATCGCCATGATTGAATTCTCTCCCGATGGCTCCATTCTCAGCGCGAATGCGCTGTTTCTGGCGCGCATGGGCTACGCGCTGGCGGAGATCGAAGACCAGCACCACAGCCTGTTTTGTACCGCAGAGCAGCTTGAGTCGCGGGACTATCAGGATTTCTGGCTGCGACTGAACCGGGGCGAAAGCTTCAGCGATAAGTTCCTGCGCGTGGCGAAAAACGGCCGACCGGTATGGCTCGAAGCCAACTATGTACCGGTGCAGAACCGCCATGGCCGGGTGATTAAAATCGTCAAACTGGCAACCGACATCACCGATCATATCAACGATGCGCAGGAGCAGCGCGCCATCACCACCGCCATAGAACGGTCGATGGCGGTGATCGCTTTTAACCTCAAAGGTGAAGTGCTGAAAGCCAATGATAACTTCCTGAAAACCATGGGCTACCGTCGTGAGGAGGTAGAAGGTGTGCACCACCGTCGCTTCTGCTCACAGGCGCTGCGCGACAGCCGCGAATATAGCGAGTTCTGGCAGCAGCTGAACCGCGGCGAATTTGTCTCAGGTCAGTTTCCCCGGGTCAATAAACGGGGTGAGACTATCTGGCTGCGCGCCACCTACAATCCGGTGTTTGACGAACAGGGCAGGCTCTACAAAATCGTGAAATTCGCCACCGATGTGACCGCGCAGGTGGAAAAGAATCAGCAGGAACATGATGCGGCACAGCGGGCTTATCACACCGCGCTGCAAACGGATGAAAGCACAAAGCTGGGGGCCGATGTTATCGCCAGCAGCGTGCAGACCATGAACGCTCTGGCAGGTGAACTGCAGGGGATCTCCGGTGATATTACCGGACTGAGTGAATCCTCAGAGCGTATCGGCGCGATTGTGGAAGGCATACGCCGGATAGCCGATCAGACTAACCTGCTGGCGTTGAATGCCGCTATTGAAGCGGCACGGGCCGGAACCCATGGCCGCAGCTTTGCGGTAGTGGCTAATGAAGTCCGCACGCTGGCAGCAAACATCAATCGCGCCACCACCGATATCGAAAATCGGATACAGCAAAACCATCAGCTGGCGAGCCGGGCACTGAAAGGGATTGAATCCAACCTGAAGCGCGCCGATCAGGGCGTACAGCTGGCCCAGGAGGCGGGCGGCGTGATTGCGGAAATCCGTGAAGGCGCAACGGATGTAGTACGCGCCATCGGCCAGGTGACCAAAACGCTTAAAGTCTGACGCTCTGCGGGGGCAACCGCCCCCTTTTAAGGTGTTGCCTGAACCGGCGCTTCTGGCACCGGCGGGATAAAGATATGATCCAGAATCGCCCGCATTACGGGTGCCGCAGTAATCCCTTCGTTGCCACCATTCTCCAGAATTAACGCTACCGCCACTTTCGGGTCATTAAAGGGCGCAAAGGCGGTGTAGAAGATATGGTCACGCAGCCGTACCGGTATCATTTTCGCGTTATAGGTCTGGTTCTGGCGCAGGCTGAACACCTGCGACGTCCCGCTTTTCGCAGCGATGCCATAGGGTGCCGTGTGGAAATATTTATACCCGGTGCCGTTGGGTGCGTTAGCCATGCCAAACATCGCGTGGCGTACCAGCGACCAGTAAGGTGAATGAGGATCGCCAATCTGCGCTTCATGCTGCTGCGGATGATAGTTCTCCACCAGCGTGCCGCGCTGGGTTTTCTCCAGCAGATGGGGGGCAATGACCCGACCGTTATTAATCAGCGCCACCATCGCTTTCACCATCTGAATGGGTGTCGCAATCCAGTAACCCTGTCCGATACCGACTGAAACCGTATCGCCCTGATACCAGGCCTTTTTATGCACCTTCTGCTTCCACTCACGGCTCGGCAGTAAACCGCTGTACTCCTCATTCAGATCGATACCGGTCGATTTGCCATAGCCAAACTGGCTGAGCATAGTGTGAATGCGATCGATGCCCATCATGAACGCCACCTGGTAGAAGAAGGTGTCGGCAGACTCTTCGATTGCCCGCGTCACATCCAGCATGCCGTGCCCGGTTTTTTTCCAGTCGCGATAGCGCCGGTCCGTGCCTGGCAGCGTCCAGGTGGGTGCGCCAAAGAATTGCGACTGCGGCGTAATCACATGAGTCAGCAGCGCCGACATCGCCATGTAAGGCTTCACCGTGGAGGCGGGCGGATAGAGTCCCTGCGTGACGCGGTTAATCAGCGGCAGGTCTTTATCCTGTAGCAGCTTTTTGTAGGCCTGATAGCTGATGCCTTTCACAAACGGATTGGGATCGTAGCTGGGGCTGGAGACCATCGCCAGCACGGAGCCGTCGTGCGGATCTTCAATCAGCAGCGCCGCACGCTGCCCCGCCAGCAGGCTTTCCACATACTGTTGCAGGTGCAGATCCAGCGTCAGCGTCAGGTTTTTACCCGCGACCGGCGGTACCTCTTTCAGCACCCGCACAATGCGGCCATGATTATCCACTTCCACTTCCTGATAACCCGGCTTGCCGTGCAGCAGCGCTTCGTAATAGCCCTCAATCCCCTGCTTACCAATGTTATGGTCAGCCGCATAGTTTTCGGCGATGCCTTCCGCATTCAGCCGTTTATAGTCGTTATCGTTGATTTTCGACACATAGCCGATCACATGCGCCAGATCCGCGCCATAGGGATATTCACGATCCTGGTAGGTCTCAATGCTGGCGCCGGTGAAGTGAAACTGATTGACCGCAAAGCGGGCGACCTGCTCTTCAGTCAGCTCCTCTTTCAGCACCACCGGCTTGTAACGGCTGGTCTGCTTCAGCGCATGGCGGAAGGTGTCGATTTCGTCCGGCGTCAGATTAACGATCGGCGTGAGTGCCCGCAGCGTGGCGTCCATGTCGCTGATTTTGTAAGGCGTCAGCGTAATGGCGTACCAGCTGACGTTTCGCACCAGCGGAATGCCGTTGCGGTCATAAATCAGCCCGCGCGTCGGGGCGATGGGGATCATTTTGATGTCGTTCTGGTTAGAGCGCGTCTGGTAATAGCCATGATCACGCACCTGTAAGCGAAAAAGGTTTACGCCAAGAATGGTGAAACAGAGACAGACCAGAGCAAAGGCTATTGCAGCGCGGCGGGCAAACAGCTTCTCTTCAGCTTCGAAGTTACGAAAGTTCATCAGGGGGCATTATCAGGCGATTAATTATTATCTGTTATTGCGCACCATGATAAAGCGCGATCGCGGGCGTGCCAGCGCGAAGATGCACAAGCCTGACCAAAAGTGTGTCATTTGATGTGAATGTTACCGGGACGGCGAGGCGGGAAAATGCAGATCCCCCGGTTAAGGGGGATCTGCGCAGGGGGATCGGGCAGCAGGCGTCAATGCCTGCCACGCTGATTAATCACCCAGCAGAACAGACTCCAGCGCAATCTTGATCATGTCGTTGAAGGTGGTCTGACGCTCAGCAGCGGTGGTCTGCTCGTGCGTACGGATGTGGTCTGATACGGTGCAGATGGTCAGCGCTTTAGCACCGAACTCTGCGGCCACACCGTAGATACCTGCAGCTTCCATCTCAACGCCGAGGATGCCATATTTTTCCATCACGTCGAACATCTGCGGATCCGGGGTGTAGAAGAGATCGGCAGAGAAGATGTTACCCACGCGCGCTTCAACACCCAGGTTTTTCGCCGCATCAACCGCGTTACGCACCATGTCGAAGTCAGCAATCGCAGCAAAATCGTGATCTTTGAAACGCATACGGTTCACTTTGGAATCGGTGCAGGCACCCATACCAATCACGATGTCACGCAGTTTTACATCGGCACGCACGGCACCACAGGAGCCCACACGGATGATCTTTTTCACGCCAAAGTCGGTGATCAGCTCTTTGGTGTAGATGGAGCAGGAAGGAATACCCATTCCATGGCCCATTACAGAGACTTTGCGGCCTTTATAGGTGCCGGTGTAGCCCAGCATCCCGCGCACGTTGTTCACTTCTACCGGATTTTCCAGGAAGGTTTCAGCAATGTGCTTTGCACGCAGCGGATCGCCAGGCATCAGCACGACGTCTGCGAAATCGCCCATTTCAGCATTAATATGAGGGGTTGCCATTGTTTAATCCTTATTAAATTGCTGATTTACAGCATGTTCTTGCCATAGTCCATCTCGGACAGGCCAAAATAGTGTGCAATTGTCTGACCAATATCGGCGAAAGTTTCGCGGTAACCGAGTGAACCCGGCTCGACTTTCGGTCCGTAGATAAGAATCGGAATGTGCTCACGCGTGTGTTCAGTACCTTCCCACGTCGGGTCACAGCCGTGGTCAGCGGTCAGGATCAGAATGTCATCTTCTCCGACTAACTCCATCAGCTCAGGCAGACGACGGTCAAACAGCTCCAGCCCGCCCGCATAACCGGCAACATCACGACGATGTCCCCAGGTTGAGTCGAAATCAACGAAGTTAGTGAAAACAATCGCCTGATCCGGCGCGGTTTTCATCTCCTGAATCGTCGCGTCAAACAGCGCATCCAGACCGGTCGCTTTGACCTTTTTGGTAATGCCCTGCTCAGCATAGATATCGGCGATTTTACCCACGGAGATCACGTGACCTCCCTTCTCATCCACCAGCTTTTTCAGCATGGTGGCGGATGGTGGCTCAACTGCCAGGTCGTGACGATTGCCGGTGCGCTCGAACTGACCCGCTTTGTCGCCCACAAACGGACGGGCGATAACCCGGCCGATGTTGTAGCCACCCTCGGTCAGCTCTTCACGGGCGATTTCGCACAGCGCATAGAGTCGATCCAGACCAAAGGTCTCTTCGTGACAGGCGATCTGGAACACCGAGTCCGCAGAGGTATAGAAAATCGGCTTGCCGGTTTTCATGTGCTCTTCGCCCAGCTGGTCGAGGATCACCGTACCTGAAGAGTGGCAGTTCCCGAGATAGCCCGGCAGATCTGCGCGCTCGACCAGTTTGTCCAGCAACTCCTGTGGGAAGCTGTTCTCTTTGTCGCTGAAGTAGCCCCAGTCAAACAGCACCGGCACACCGGCGATCTCCCAGTGGCCTGACGGCGTATCTTTACCTGACGAAAGCTCGCTGGCGTAAGCGTACGCGCCGGTGATTTTCGCCTCAGGATCCAGACCTGCCGGGAAGCGGCCGGTCGACAGCTCTGCGGCTTTGCCCAGACCCAGCGCGGTAAGATTAGGCAGATTCAACGGGCCTTTACGTCCCTTGTCTGCTTCACCCCTGAAACAGGCTTCGGCGATGTGACCTAAAGTATCCGAACCTGCGTCGCCGAATTTATCGGCATCTTTACTGGAGCCAATTCCAAAGGAATCGAGAACCATAATAAAAGCACGTTTCATGCAAGTCTCCTGCGCATCGGCGCGTGACAAGTCAAAAAAAAGCGATCAGATCAGTATACCCGAATGCATCGCAGCTGGCACCGGTTACCGGTCAGTTAGCTGATATCGCTCACACGGCGATAGACAACCGGCGTCTCAGCCGGGGCAGAATCACCGAGCACCAGCGCGGCTTTGACCGCGGCGGCGGCCTGCTGCCATTTGTCTTCGCTGCTGGCGTGAATGATCGCCAGTGGACGCTGCGCATCGGCACGTTCGCCCAGGGTGATCATGTCGCTTAAGCCGACGCTGTAATCAATACTGTCGCTGGCACGCTGACGTCCGCCGCCCATTGCCACCACCGCCAGACCCAGCGCACGGGTATCCATGCTGCTGACGATGCCTGGCTGGTCGGCATACACCGGCTTGCTCAGCATTGGCGCGGGCAGATAAGCGTCGTAGCGTTCCACGAAATCGGCAGGTCCCTGCTGGGCAGCGACCATACGACCAAATACCTCGGCTGCTTTGCCGTTATCCAGCACCATCATCAGCTTCTGACGCGCTTCGGTGTCGCTGGCGGCCAGTTTGCCGGAGACCAGCATTTCGCTGCAGAGCGCCAGCGTCACTTCCAGCAGGCGCGGATTCCGCTCTTCGCCGGTCAGGAAGCGAACCGCTTCACGCACTTCCAGCGCGTTACCGGCTGAGGAGGCGAGAACCTGGTTCATATCCGTCAGCAGTGCGGTGGTCTGGCAACCTGCGCCATTGGCGACGCCAACAATTGACTGCGCCAGACTTTCTGACGCCTCATAGGTTGGCATAAACGCGCCGGAACCCACTTTGACATCCATCACCAGTGCATCCAGCCCTTCTGCCAGCTTCTTCGCCAGAATCGAGGCGGTAATCAGCGGGATCGAATCGACGGTGGCGGTGATGTCACGCGTGGCGTAGAAACGCTTATCCGCCGGTGCCAGCGAGCTGGTCTGGCCGATAATCGCCACACCCACCTGCTTGATGATCTCGCGGAAGCGGTCATCGCTCGGGAAGATATCGAAGCCCGGGATCGCTTCCAGTTTATCCAGCGTGCCACCGGTATGGCCAAGGCCACGACCCGAGATCATCGGGACATATCCGCCGCAGGCCGCGACCATCGGCCCTAACATCAGCGACGTCACATCGCCGACGCCGCCGGTCGAGTGCTTATCCACCACCGGGCCATTGAGATTAAGTGATTTCCAGTTCAGTACCGTACCGGAATCACGCATCGCCATGGTCAGCGCGACCCGCTCAGGCAGCGTCATATCGTGGAAATAGATGGTCATCGCCAGCGCGGCAATCTGACCTTCCGAAACGGTGTTATCACGCACACCATTGATGAAGAAGCGAATCTCCTCTTCAGTCAGCGCATGGCCGTCACGTTTTTTGCGAATTATTTCTTGTGGCAGGAACAAGGTAACCCCCTGGTTCAGGGAAATCAGGATGGGGAACAGGCGGTCAGCGACCGCCTGAAGGATCAGTAACCCGCTTTGCTGGTGTCGCTGTCATGACCCAGGGTGTTGAGCAGGCTCGCCAGCAGGCTTGATGCACCAAAGCGGAAATGACGCGCATCGGCCCAGTCGGCACCCAGCGTCTCTTCCGCCATTTTCAGATAGATAGCGGCATCTTCAGCGGTGCGCACGCCACCAGCGGGCTTAAAGCCAACCTGCTGGCTGACGCCTTTATCACGGATCACGTTCATCATGATCTGCGCTACTTCAGGCGTGGCGTTAACCGGCACTTTACCGGTAGAGGTTTTGATGAAATCGGCACCGGCATCAATGGCAATCTCAGAGGCCTGACGGATCAGCGCTTCCTGCTTCAGTTCACCGGTTTCGATGATCACTTTCAGCAGTACATCTGCTTCGGCACAGGCGGTTTTACAGGCTTTCACCAGATCGAAACCGACCTGACTGTTACCGGCGATCAGCGCACGATACGGGAACACCACATCCACTTCATCGGCACCGTAGGCGATAGCGGCGCGGGTTTCTGCCAGCGCAATATCAATGTCGTCATTGCCGTGCGGGAAGTTAGTCACCGTGGCGATGCGGATCTCCGGAGTTCCCTGCTCGCGCAGCGTTTTACGGGCAATCGGAATAAAACGCGGATAGATACAGATTGCGGCGGTGTTGCCTGCCGGGGATTTGGCCTGATGACACAGGGCGATCACTTTTGCGTCGGTGTCGTCGTCATTCAGGGTGGTTAAATCCATCAGTTTCAGGGCGCGCAGGGCAAGGTCTTTGATATCGGTCATGAGGCTCTCCAAAGGATCGGGGTGCAACCCACCGGCTCGCCGGCGGAATGTTATAATAATAACACTCTGATGCGGCCTGATATGTGCCAGGAGTCACATAGGAATAAGAAATTAATGCAACATTGCCACGTTTACTGTGACTAACATTACAGATAACGGTACCTGATGGTCATTATACGCCAGCGGGTGCAATGTTACTATTATCACATTTAAGCGCGAAGGCTGCAGGTCGGGTGAGACGCGGGGGGTCAGTTGCGCAGCGCCGGGAAAGCGGGGTCGAGCTGAAATAGCTGCTGACTGTTGTGCCACAGCGCATCGGCAATCTCCTCAGGTGACTCTTCACGCAGGCTGCAGAGCACCTCCCACACCTGACGCGCCCGCTCCGGACGATTAGGCTGGCCCTGAAAGCCCTGCAGCGGCATATCGGGTGCATCGGTTTCCAGCAGCAGCGAAGAGAGCGGCAGCTGCGCCACGGTCTGACGGGTTTTGCTGGCGCGTTCATAGGTAATGGTCCCGCCGATGCCAATCGCATAACCCAGCTTAATAAAGGCCTGCGCCTGCTGCAGACTGCCCGCAAAACCATGCACCACGCCACGGCGCGGCAGATCGTAACGACGCAGAATCTGCGCCAGTTTGTCATGAGTGCGGCGCGAATGCAGGATCACCGGCAGCTGATACGCTTTCGCCAGCTTAAGCTGCGCCTCAAGAAAGCGTTGCTGCTTATCAAACTGCGGATCGTCGCGATAGAGATCCAGCCCGATCTCGCCGATCGCCACCAGCTTACGCGGCCGCTGTTGCAGTAAGGTTTCCAGCTGGTCGAGATGGGCCTCCTGATGATTTTCGATGACGATTGGATGCAGGCCCAGCGCGGCATAGAGCGCCGGTTGCGCCGCGGCTAACGCGCAGACCCGCTCAAAGCGGCTGGCATCGATCGCCGGAACGATAATCTTTTCCACGCCAGCTTCTGCAGCACGTGCCAGGCTGCCAGAGATATCCCCTTCAAACGGCGGAAAATCGAAGTGGCAGTGCGTATCGATAAACTTCATGCCAGCGATCCTTTGTCGTAATCAGCATCATTATCCGCCAGCGGCGGTGTGATGATGAGGCGGGTATCGGGTGCATTGGCTACCGGAGCAGGCGGCGTAACGATACGCGCCGTGGTCATCGGTTCCGCATCGCTCAGCCACTGGCCCAGCGTGGCGAGGAAATAGCGACCGCAACGCCGTCCCAGATGATAATCCTGATTCAGTGAAGCGATGCGGCTCCCCAGCGCACTGCTGGCCAGCGCATGCAGCGGAAAGATTTCGATAATGCGCAAATCATCGGGCGGATTCTCAATGAACTGCTGAATTTCCCGATAGCTCTGTTCATGTTTATTCAGCACGTTGATCATCGGCTGCAGTGTGCCGGTGCTGAGCCAGCGTTCCATCCGCTTAAACCATTTCGGGGTATAGAACATCTGCGACGGCACGGTGCGGATCACCACAATGGTATCAGCGCCACGGCGCGCGGCTTCACGCACCGGAATCGCATCGCTGATGCCGCCATCGAGATAGCTGATCCCTTCCAGACTGACCCCCAGCCGGTAAAACCCGGGAATGGCACTGGAGGCTTTGATCAGATCCAGCCAGTTATCGGCGGTCGGATTGAAGTAGCCGGGCGTGTAGTCGTCACTGCGGCAGGCGCACATATAAAACTCGCGGCCGCTGGAGAACAGCTGTTCCGCGCTGCTCATCGCCAGCGGAAATTCACTGCGGGTAATATCTATCAGCCAGTCGAGGTCGATCAGATTGCCACCACGCACAAAGCGCAGCGGATCAAAGAAGAGTTTACTGGTGGTATAGCGGGTAATCACACGTCGGGCATAGCCGGGCTGACCACAGACAAAGGCAGAAAGATTTTGTGCACCGGCAGAGGTGCCGAGCATCAGCTGAAAGGGGTTGAATCGGGCACGCTGAAATTCATCTAATACGCCTGCGGTGAAAATGCCGCGTTGACCGCCGCCTTCACAAACCAGCGCAATTTTCTGAGATTTAAACGGAGTCAGGGCCAGAGGTTCAATGGCGCCGAGCGTGACAGGAATGCGTATACCCACTGTACGAACCTCAAAAAGGGGTTCCGGGTCTGCTGGAGGATCGATCCGTTAAAGACGGCAGCATTCCGGAGAACCAGTCATATGTTCCTTTAACCGGCAGGCCAGCAGGGCTGGCTTACCTTGCAGCGATGTGAAGGTGTCCCTCTCTTCACGTCAGTCGCTACAGATGACTGGTCTCCGCTCTATGCTTTGCGTTGCATTACACTGCAGGACTCATCGGCTAAAGCTTTTTACGGCCGGTAAACAGGCTGATGAGGAACAGGATAATACCAACGACGAAGACAACTTTAGCTGCCCATGCTGCTGTGCCCGCTAAACCGCCAAAACCTAACGCTGCAGCGATCAGTGCGATCACCAGAAAAATAATGCCCCAACGAAACATAAGCCTCTCCTTACCCTATTTAAAAATCGAATATTTAAAAATCGATCTGCTTATTTCATCCCCGGATGGGTATCTTTTATTCGTGCGGCCACAGAAGTGACCGCACGCAAGCTTAAGATTTAACCGTCAGGTCATTCTTAACGCTTTTCACGCCTTCAATGGCTTTAGCAATGCTTTCTGCACGATCTGACTGTGCCTGATTAGCAACCTGCCCTGAAAGCTGAACAACGCCGTCGGTGGTCTCAACTTTTACGTTGCGCGACGGAACAATGTCATCCGCTAATAGCTTAGCTTTAATTTCGCTGGTCGTGGCGGTATCGCCCGCATAACCTTTCATTGATGATGCTTTGCTGTCTCTGACGTGTAGTTTGTCGCTGACGGATTTAACACCTTCGATTTTCTGCACCACAGCCACAGCCTTCTCAGCCTGATCCTGTGAGGTGACGAAACCGCTTAAGGTCACGACGCCGCTATGCGTTTTTACCGAGATATCCGTGCTTTTAATTGCGTCATCATCTACCAGTGCCGCTTTGGCTTTGGCGGTGATGCCGCTGTCATCCATATAACCATCGACTTTTTTCATAGAACTATCGATTTTTGAACCCGCGCTGTCGGCTGTCTGTGACGCTTTCTGCGACATTGATTCGTCAGCCAGTGCGCTGCCGCTGATCAGTGCTGAGCCAATCATGGCGGCCATCAGGGTTTTAGCAATCTTAGTCTTGTTCATCGATATCTTCCTTCTATCAGTTAACTCACCCAAAAACTGTGGGCGCAACAGAGGCACAGGTGCCGCTGCGTTACAGGACGTAAGGACAAGAGAAGTCTCTTCCGCCGTCCGATAGAGTAATCATAGACGGCATTTTGCAATTTGCCTGGCTAACTGGTTGATCACACGTCAAAACAGAAGAAAAACGGGGTTTTTAGGAGGAGTCTGGAAGGAGGAAAATAGGGCCACTCCCAGCTGGAATGGCCCGGAAACAGGCGATTAGTGCTCGCGCGTTTTGCGGAAACGGACGTCGGGGTAACGTTCCTGCGTAATATTAAGATTAACCATGGTTGGCGCGATATAAGTCAAATTATTGCCGCCATCGAGCGCCAGGTTAACTTCGTTTTTGCGCTGGAAGTCCTCAAACTTTTTCGCGTCGCTGCATTCAACCCAGCGCGCCGTAGAGACGTTGATCGCTTCGTAGATCGCTTCGACGTTATATTCGCTTTTCAGACGGGCAACCACCACATCGAACTGCAGCACCCCGACCGCGCCCACGATCAGATCGTTGTTATGCACGGGACGGAACACCTGTACCGCACCCTCTTCCGACAGCTGAACCAGCCCTTTCAGCAGCTGTTTCTGCTTCAGCGGATCGCGCAGACGAATACGGCGGAACAGCTCTGGCGCGAAGTTCGGAATACCGGTGAACTTCATGTTTTCACCCTGAGTAAAGGTGTCGCCAATCTGAATGGTGCCGTGGTTATGCAGGCCGATGATATCGCCAGGATACGCTTCTTCAACGTGCGAACGGTCGCCCGCCATAAAGGTCAGGGCGTCGGAGATCACCACATCTTTGCCGGTGCGCACCTGACGCAGCTTCATCCCTTTTTCATATTTACCGGACACCACACGCATAAAGGCCACGCGGTCGCGGTGTTTCGGGTCCATGTTGGCCTGGATCTTAAACACGAAGCCGGTGAACTTCTCTTCTTTCGCTTCAACCGTACGGGTGTCGGTATCACGCGGCATCGGACGCGGTGCCCATGCCACCAGGCCATCCAGCATATGGTCAACGCCAAAGTTACCCAGTGCGGTGCCGAAGAAGACCGGCGAAAGTTTGCCGCTCAGGAAGGCTTCCTGCTCAAACTCGTGCGATGCGCCCTGTACCAGCTCCAGCTCTTCACGCAGCTGTGCCGCCAGATCGTCACCGACTGCGGTGTCGAGATCCGGGTTGTTCAGCCCCTTCACGATGCGGACATCCTGAATGGTGTGGCCTTTACCGGTCTGGTAGAGATAGGTCTCATCTTTGTAGAGGTGATAAACCCCTTTGAACAGTTTGCCGCAGCCGATAGGCCAGGTGATCGGTGCGCAGGCAATTTTCAGCTCGCTTTCCACCTCATCCAGCACTTCCATCGGGTCGCGGATGTCACGGTCAAGTTTGTTCATAAAGGTCAGGATCGGCGTATCGCGCAGACGGGTAACTTCCATCAGCTTACGGGTACGATCCTCGACGCCTTTAGCGGCATCAATCACCATCAGACAGCAGTCAACCGCGGTCAGCGTACGGTAGGTATCTTCCGAGAAATCTTCGTGACCCGGGGTATCCAGCAGGTTCACCAGGCTATCGCGATAGGGGAACTGCATCACCGAGGTGGTAATGGAGATACCACGCTGCTTCTCCATCTCCATCCAGTCCGACTTAGCGTGCTGGTTAGAGCCACGGCCTTTTACCGTACCGGCGGTCTGGATAGCCTGTCCGAACAGCAACACTTTTTCGGTAATGGTGGTTTTACCGGCATCCGGGTGCGAAATGATCGCGAAGGTGCGGCGGCGTGCCACCTCTTCTAAAAAGGGATTAGACATGGAATTCTTCTCAATAGGCAGCGCAACTTACTGGCGCTGCTGATAAATCACGGTGGCCGGCAGAACCTTACCGGCGGGTAAACGGTGCCAAAAACGATCTTTCATCGTTGGCGGGTCAGCGCGAAGTTACATTGGCGTGAATTCCGGTTACCTGGTCAGCTTTAAGGCGGCATAGCATACAATATTTTGCGCGCGGCGGCGAACAGCGGCGGCGGAAATTGTTGCCCGCCGGCGCGCAGTGGTCAAAACAGATGACAACCCGGCACACACTGTGCAGGATAAAGGTTTTCATTTTCAGGGAATCACCCATGAGCGCCAGACCGGTCCCCCTGGAGGGCCGTATTCGACAATACTGGGATGAGCTTTCCCTTCACGAACAACGGCTGGCGGAAGTACTGCTCGCGGCACCCGGCCAGCTGGCGATGAATACCGCCACGGAACTGGCGCAGAGTGCGGGCGTCTCCAAAGCGACTGCCACGCGCTTTTTCCGTCATCTCGGCTATGAGAGCTACGAAGCGGCGCGTCGTCAGGCGCGGGAGATGCAGAACAGCGGCTCGCCTCTTTATCTGCACTCAGGCTCGAGTGCCTCGCCCCTCGATAGCCTGATGCAGCACCATCTTGAAAAAGAGATTGCCAATCTGGTCAATACCTTCCGCTCGCTGGAGGGGGAAACGCTGCAGGCGTGTGTTGAGGCGATAGCGGGGGCGCGTCGCGTCGTGGTGCTGGGCTGGCGTCACAGCCAGACTATCGCTGCCCTGATCTATCGTGATCTGCTGCACGTCCATCCCAGCGTTTCGCTGCTGCCACGCGCGGGCGATTCGCTGGCCGAACAGCTGGCGGCTCTCGGCCCGCAGGATATGGCAATCTGCGTCGGTCTGCGCCGCCGGATGCCCGCGCTGGATGCGGCGATGACGGCACTCAGTGCGCAGCAGGTTCCTATGCTCTATCTCTCCGATGCACTGGCGGGCAAACCAGCACGCCACGCGCGCTGGACACTGCGCTGCCACACCGACGGCAGTCTGATTTTCGACAGCACCGTGGCGCTCTCCGGCGTCTGTAACCTGCTTTGCTCGCTGGTGGCGCGCCATTCAGGCAAGGCGGGCAGCGATCGTCTCGCCGCCATCGAAGTTCTGCACCAGCAGCTCGACGAGCTCGAATAGCGCGCCATCCTGGCGCATTTTTGTTCAACTGATGCCCTGAAAAGGTGCACCGCTGTCCGGCATGTCTGACCGCTTAAACCGTCAAAGAAACAAAAGAAAAATAAATATCATAATGAGAAACGTATGTTTCTCACTGATTCTGTTTATAAAAGCAGGACGCGCGCCTGCCTTCTGCCTCTCCGCTGTCACAACGTGGCACAAAATCTGCTCAGGTACAGGTGACCTTCACCAATACCAGGGACCAGCATAATGAAAAAAATTGCACTGCTCATCACTGCGCTGCTTGCCGTCAGTGCGGCGCAGGCTGATACGCTCTCGGACATTAAGAGTGCCGGCAAAATCACTGTCGGTATCGACCCGACCTTTCCACCCTATGAATACAACAGTGACAAAGGTGAGGTCACCGGTTATAGCGTGGCCATCATGCGATCTTTTGCCGACGATCTGGGCGTGAAACTGGAGTTTCAGAAAACCGCCTTCAGCGGCATTCTTCCCGGTCTGATCTCCGGCTCTTTCAACGCGGAAGGATCTTCACTCAACGTCACCGCTGAGCGTGCGAAAAAAGTGCTGTTTACCGTGCCCTACAGCAAAACGGTTAACGGCGTCCTGATGCGTAAAAGCGACGCCGAAAAGTTCAGCAAACTCACTCTCTCTCCCGAGCGCCTGTCAGGGTTGCGTGGTGCAGTTAAGAGCGCCAGCGTGCCGGAACAGTTGCTGAAAAACTTCAATAACGAGCTGAAGAAAACAGGCAAACCGCCAATTACCATTATCAGTGTCGACACCCTGGATCAAACCGTGAGCACGCTGATGACGAAGCGTGCCGACTTTGTTCTGGATGATATTGCGGTGCTGGCCCCCATCGTGAAGAAGTATCCCGACAAAATCGCGCAGGCCGGCGAAGTGGGGCCTTCGCAGTGGATGGCCTGGGCCACGCGTAAAGAGGACCTTAGTCTGAACAAGGCACTCAGTAACCATATTCTGGCCATGCAGCAGAGCGGCAAACTTGGAGTGCTTCAGAAGCAGTATCTCGGCACCACCTTTACTGTGCCCGCCAGCAACTTTATTCCCATGGAGTAAGCGATGAGTCATCACTCTCTCTCGGTACCCGCCGGGCACGGCCGCACCTTTCAGGTTCGTAAAGGCCAGCGGATTATCATCATCGACAGCGAGGGGCAGCAGGCCGCTGACTTCGTTGCGGTGAATGCGGCTAATCATAATGAGAAGCTCTCGCCGGTGCATACCCGCCAGCATCTGCGCTCGCTTTTCTTCAAGCCAGGGGATGCACTCTGGTCCAGCGACAACCGCCCGCTGCTGCGCATCGTCTCCGACACCATTGGCATTCACGATGCCAATGTCCCCGCCTGCGATCGCACCCGTTTCAGCGTCGATTTCGGCATAGAGGGCCATCGCAACTGTGTCGATAATCTGCTGGAAGGCATGAAGGCGCACGGCATCACCTATTACTCATTACCGGAACCGTTCAACCTGTTTCAGAACGGCCCGGTGACCGCCGACGGACGCATGGAGGTCACCGATCCACACAGTCGGGCCGGTGACCGGATCGTGTTCGAGGCGCTGTGCGATCTCATCTGCGCCGTCTCCTCCTGTCCACAGGACATCATTCCCGGCAACGGCCTGCAGGTCACGCCGATCGCCATTGAGATCCATGACGACGAGCCTGCGGAGGTCAACCATGCTGCTTATGCGTGAAGGTTTTACGGAAGAGGTGCCGCGTCCGGTTGCCGCTCCGCTCACCGTCGCAGCGGGTGATGTCGGCGCAATTCAGGTGCTGCGCGGCCAGCTGCTACGCATCAGTGCGCTGGCGCCGGGCGCGGTGGCGTCGCTTTTCGGGTTCAGCCTTTTGGATCCGGCGGTATGGCTCTCGGTTCACCACACCCGCGTCTTTAGCAACAGCTATCTGCTCGGCTCCGGCATGCGCCTGGTTAACAATCGCCGCCGTCCGATGATGGTGCTGGGCAAAGATAGCGTAAAACGTCACGACCTGCTGCTTCCCGCTTCGACGCGCGACTTCCTCGCCTCCCGGGGTTATCAGGATGAGGGATGTGTCGAGGCGGTAAGTCTTGAGCTGTCACGTCTCGGCATCCGGGTGCCGAAGCTGCCCGATCCTATCAATCTCTTCATGCACGTCAGACTCACGCAGGCGGGCGAGATCCTGCCTGAACCCAATCTGACCCGCGCGGGCGACGCGGTTACCTGCCGCGTCACCATGGATATGCAGTTTGTCGTTTCCGCCTGCAATACCGGAATTGAGGGTAATGACCAGCCTGCGCCGCTTCGCCTTGCTGTTGCGGAAAATCTGTCCGATTTTAACAGGGAGTAGCCGGTGATGGGGCTGAACGAACAGGTCGTCAGCGCCCTGCCCGAACTGGGACATGGCCTGCTGATGACGCTCTCTCTCACTGTGCTGGCGGCGCTGCTTAGCCTGGTGTTGGGCCAGCTCGGCTGCTTTCTTCAGCTGCGACGCTTCTGGTTGTGGCGCGGTGCAGGACGTCTCTACGTCAGCCTGATGCGCGGCACCCCCGCCATCGTGCAGCTGTTTGTAGTCTTTTTCACCCTGCCACGCCTTGGTCTTGGCGGACACCCCATGCTGGCGGCGGTGGTCGCCATTGGCTTAAATAGTGGCGCTTACGTGGCGGAGATTTTGCGCGTGAATCAGGGTCTGGTGACACGCGGTCAGCGCGAAGCTGCACGCACGCTGGGACTGAGCCGGTGGCTGACCTGGTGGTACGTCATTAATCCACAGGTCGTGCGCGCCAGCCTGCCGATGCTGGTGAGCGAATTTACCATTCTGCTCAAGACCACGCCGCTGGCATCGGTGGTGGCGCTCACCGAACTGACCTATGCCGGACAGATCGTGATCGCCCGCACCTATGAGGCAACACAGGTATTACTGCTGGTGGCTGCGGGCTATCTGTTGATTGCGCTGCCGCTGATGCGCATCGTGCATCAACTCGAACGCAGAGGGAAACGCACATGATGGACTGGCAGGCGATTCTTACGGCGCTGCCGTCACTCGGCGAAGGAATGGCAGTGACGTTGCAACTCTGCGCCGTCGCGGCCCTCTGTTCGTTACTGTGGGGCGTCATCATGGCGGTCGGGATGCTGCGCGCGCCCGCTTTCTGGCGAAAGCTGCTGCGTTTATACAGTGCGCTGACCCAGGCGCTGCCGCTGCTGGTGGTGATCTACCTGCTCTATTTCGTGTTGCCAGAATATAACCTCACTTTCAGCTCGTCTCAGGCAGGCGTGCTCGCGCTGACGCTCTACTACGCCCCCTACGTTGCCCAGGTCATATGCAGCGCGATCAAGACGCTGCCGCGCGGTCAGTGGGAAGCGAGCCGCGTACTGGGGCTGAGCCGGATGGAGCAGTTGCGTGACGTGGCACTGCCACAAACGCTGCCACAAATGCTCTCACCGCTGGTTGGGCTGCTGATCGGTCTGATCAAGGACTCCGCGTTGCTCTCTATCGTCTCAGTACAGGAGTTTATGTACGCGGCCAAAGAAGCGATCTCCGCCACCTATGCTCCGCTGGAGATCTACCTCACCGTTGCGCTCTGCTATTGGGTACTCAACAGCCTGCTCGACTGGCTGACACGCCGTATTGAATTTCGTATGACGCGCTACCGTCGCACTCTGCCACATTGATCAGGAGAATAGTATGTCAGTTGAATATCAGCAGCGCGATGCGCTGCTAGTCCCCGCACGTCACGGTAAAGCCGTATTACTGCGCAAGGGCGAAGCCGTGCAGGTCATCAATCTGCACGGCACACAGGTGGTGGATTGCTGGGCGTATAACGCAACCGACCTGACTGAATATATGTCGATGGAGGCATCACGGGTCTGGAACCAGCGCCTTAATCCCCGGGTGGGCGACAGTTTTATCACCAGCCAGCGCCATCCCATTCTGACACTGGTAGCGGATACCTCGCCGGGCGTACACGACACCTTTATGGCAGCCTGCGATGCACGCCGCTATGAACTGCTGGGCTGTACCGAACCGCACCGCAACTGCCATGACAATCTGTTTGAGGGAATGGCGGCGCTGGGCGTGAAGCTGCCGCACGGCAATCTGGCGTCGTTTAATATTTTTATGAATATTCAGGTGCAGCCAGACGGCATAACGCTAAAAACGCTACCGGTGGTGACGCGTCCGGGGGATTACATCATTCTTCGCGCGGAAATGGATTGCTATGTGGCTTTTTCCGCCTGCCCACAGGATATCGTCAGCATTCAGGGTGCGGGCGATAATACCCCGCGCGATGCGGAGCTGCGTATTCTTACCGGTGGTTTTCCTCAGCCCCCGCTGGCAGGGCCGTGGGTACCAGCCTGACTGGAATGCGTTGCCCGCCGCGAGCCGGGCAACGTTTATATCTATCCCAGCACCTTTCTGACGCAGGCTTTGAAGATCTGCACACCAATCTCCAGCGAGTCGAGATCAAAATGCATGTCGGGATGATGCAATCCGGGCGTCAGGTTGGTGCCCAGCCCCCAGAAGCCCGCTTTTACACCCGGACGCTTCACCGGATAGTAGAAAAAGTCCTCGCTGCCTGGCGTGGTCCGGGTTGACAGCGCGCCCTCTTCGCCCAGCACCTCGACGATCGCGGCGCGGATCACCGCCGTCGCCTCATCATCAATCTCGGCGGCGGGCATCTCTTTTAATACGCGGACCTCGGCGCTGGCACCCAGTGCCGCCACGCTGTGAGTAATGGCGCGCGTGACCTGCTCTTTCAGCAGCGTCATCGGCCCGTTCTCCTGCGAACGCAGATCCCAGACTACGCGGGCTTCATCCGGCACCGAGTTGGTGACACCGGCGTCGCACAGGAAGCGGGTCGCTTTGACGCTCCAGGTCAGGCCGGGCGAGAGGTGGATGGCGTTGACCGCCTGAACCGCCTGTACGGCAGCATCCAGCGCATTCACCCCCAGGTGCGGACGCGCCGCATGGGCGGGCTGGCCTTTGATGGTCGCTTCCAGCGTGCTGCAGGCTGAGTAGAGCACCGCAGGCACCGCCTGTCCGACCACGCACTCCTCCAGCGGACGCAGATGGAACCCCAGAATTATCTCCACATCATCCAGTGCGCCACCTTCGATCATTGAGAGCGCACCGGCGCCCAGCTCCTCGGCGGGCTGGAACAGGATCTTCAGCCGGCCACGTTTCACCGCGCCCTCCTGCAGCAGAGCCGTCGCCGCCGTCAGCACGACCGAAGAGTGACCGTCGTGACCGCAGGTGTGGCGCGCACACGGCACGCCATCAATGATGTGCCCCAGCGCATCCATGTCCGCGCGCAGTGCCAGCACCGGACCCGGCACACCGCTGTCGATCTCGGCCACAATGCCGGTGGTGTTATTGATATTGCGCGTCACCTTCAGGCCCGCTTTCTCCAGCTGATCGGCGATGTAGGCCGAGGTTTTCACCTCCTGAAAACCCAGCTCCGGAATTTCGTGTAAATAGTGGTAATGCTCTAATACCTCAGACACAGCGTTACTCCTGAATAAACAGACGCATAACAGACATTGCGATCAGCGCGTTGATGATGCTCACCAGCATCAGCAGCGGCCAGTATTTTTTTGGCACATCGGCCACGCCCAGCAGCCGTCCCATATATTGCAGCTGCGATCCCATCAGGAAAATCGCCGGGGCCAGAATCGTGATATCCGCCCCGGTCAGCAGCCCTTTGGTCAGCAGACTCACCGCTACGCCGGTACCCGCCGACGATGAGAGCCAGGCGGTGAGCAGCACCGTAATTGCCTCACCCGGCAGCCCGAACAGCCCCATCACTGGCGCAAAAACGTGCCCGAGAAACTGCATGATGCCGAGCAGATTGAGCACTTCTGCCAGCACATAGGCCATCACCACATTTGGCATCAGGTTGTGAATGGCGATGTGAAAGCCTTTACGCGCGCCGGTCACAAACACATCAAAGGGATTACTGCTGGTCGTGATTTTATTTTCCATCGGCGAAATCCTTCTTATAAACACTGTTTAACACAGCGCGCGTTATCGCCGCACCGACAAATTTCAGCACGAACATTAATAACAGCGGAATAATAATCGGCAGCGTCATTGAGGCGAATAGCGCGGAGCCGATGGCGAAATAATTATTGATTAAGCCGGCACCGGAATATTGCCAGGCACTCATCACCACCACTTCTTTTTTACCGATCTGATTCTGGTCGGCCATCTCTTTGGTTAATGCCGCGCCCGCGTCGGTACTTTGCAGGTCGGTGATTAACGCCAGACCGCAATGGCCCGGCAGCCCCATTAGCGGCTTAAGCAGTGGCGTCAGCAACCGATGCGCCGCGCGAATCGCGCCGTAGTGGGTGAAGATTTCCAGCACGCCCAGCGCCAGCATCACCGTGGGCGTCAGCGACAGCGCAAACAGGAAACCCGCTTTGGCACTGAGCCCGCCTGCGCCAAGAAAGGTGTTACTGGCGGGATCTTTCATGGTGCCAAAGCTGCCGCCCAGCGTGGTGAAGTCAAAGGCGCCCAGCCATGAAAGACCCTCGACGTTATAAAACAGTCCTGAGAAAAACAGGATGGCAAAAATTAACGCGACATAACTGCCTCTGGTCGCCGTCATTTTTACCGGACTTATCACACTCTCATCTGACATTATTTTCTCCTGATAACCTGGCTTGCCGCCTGTTCCCTGCCGTGGCAAGTTTCAATATATGGAACTGAGTTCTAAGCATGATTTATGCCAGAGCCGATCGGCGCGCGATGATTAATGGCCCTGCTGTCACCACCGGGCGTTTAATCCACGCCATACCTGTTATGGCTCATCGAAATATCTTTTTCTGACGGCAACGTGATATTTCCGGCGCGTCATCAGATGACCGCTATTTCTCCAGCTTCAGCGGCGATTGCACCAGCAGGATAGCGACCGGGCGCACTATCATGGTGCTGAAAAACTGATTTTGTTGCCCGATAAGGAGTGATGCAGAATGAGAATCGCTCGCATTCAATTTGTGAAATAATTCTATTTAAATCAATCAGATAAATTGGCTGCTTTTGCGGAAAAGCCTTCGCTTTACTAACATATTTGATGCATAATTCACCGACTATACCTGTTTATTTAACATCATCTTAAAAGGACTCGGCCATGCTGACTGCTGAAATGACTGGGCGTTTAAACGACCAGCTGAACCTGGAATTTTTCTCTGCCAATCTTTATCTGCAAATGAGCGCCTGGTGCAGCGACAAAGGCTTTGAGGGTGCCGCTTCCTTCCTGAAGATGCATTCACGCGAAGAGATGCAGCATATGCAGCGTCTGTTTGATTACCTGAGCGATACCGGCGGCATGCCGGTGCTGGGTACCATCGCTGCGCCGCCAGTCTCTTTCACTTCACTGAATGAAATTCTGCAGCAGGCGCTGGAGCATGAGCAGCTGATCACCAGCAAAATCAATGAACTGGCCCATGCTGCCATGACCTCACAGGATTACTCTACCTTCAACTTCCTGCAGTGGTATGTTGCCGAGCAGCATGAAGAAGAGAAGCTGTTCAAAACCGTGCTGGATAAACTGGCGCTTGTCAGCAACAGCGGCAACGGTCTGTTCCTGGTCGATAAAGATCTGGGCCGCATGAGCACCGAGAACCACGCAGAATAATGTTTATCGGCCCCTTTTCGGGGCCGATCTTATTGCCGTCTTGCTGACACCACTGCACCGCTATTCCAGCCGGTAACTCGCGGCTTTCCCGCCATTCACCCACAGTTCACGGCTTTCACCCGCAGGCAGTAACAGCGCGATCTCCCGCCAGGCTGGCTGGTAATCTCCACGTTTTTCCACCGTCAGATCGATACGCGTGGCGCTGCTGCAGAGCGTCCAGCGAAGCCATAGCGCATTACCCTGCTGCCAGCCGTGGCTCTCGCCATCGTCATCAAACATTTCGCCTTGAGTCTGCACGCCTTCGGGGGCAGGCCATAGCTGCCATTGCCGCACCGTATCACGCCGCGCATCGGTGGTGCTTTCGCACTCGCCCAGCGGGATCACCGCACCGGCCCGCACCAGCAGCGGCAGCCGATCCAGCGGCGCATCCAGCGTGATGGTCTCGCCGCCCGCAAACGCCTTGCCGCTGTGCCAGTCATACCAGCCGCCGCGGTTACGGGGCAGATAGACTTCACGACTGCGCGCGCCCTGCTCCACTACGCTGGCGACCAGCAGATCGCGCCCCAGCATAAAGTCATCACACTCCTGATAGGTCAGCGGATCCTGCTCGTGATCGAGGAAGGTCGGGCGCAGCATCGGCTCATCTTCCACGCTGGCCTGCCACGCCAGGTTATAGAGGTAGGGCATCAGGCGATAGCGCAGCCGGATCGCCTCGCGGATCATCGGTGTGACTTCCGGGTACATCCAGGGCTCGTTTACCGTGTGATCGTCATTCCAGGAGTGGATAGTAAAGCGCGGGTGCATAACGCCATTCTGAACCCAGCGCACAAACAGCTCGGCATCCGGCTTATCGCCCGAGAAGCCGCCGACATCGTGCCCGACGTTAAACAGCCCGGAGAGGCTCATCCCCAGTCCCATGCGGATGTTGTAGCGCAGGGTTTGCCAGCTGGTGCGGTTATCGCCGCTCCAGGTCTGTACATAGCGCTGCATCCCGGCGCAGCCGGAACGGGAGATCAGATAAGGGCGTTTGTCCGGTGCAAACTGCTGCTGGGCTTCCATTGAGGCGCGCATCATCAGCAACGGCATTACCGGCCGGATATGCTTGATGGCGATCGGCTGACCAAAACCGTGACAGCGCGCTTCGCCATCCCACACCTCATATTCGTTGTTGTCATTCCAGGTGGAATCGATGCCCTTTTCCAGCAGCTGCCGGGTGACATTCTCCTGCCACCAGCGCACCGCCTGCGGATGAGTGAAGTCGAGGTGCGATCCCTCATCGTCCCAGAACACCGACCGCTCAGGACGATCCTGCTCAGAGTCACGAATAAATAGCCCCTGCGCGGCCACTTCCTGATAGCGCGGATGATCCTGTAGCAGGCAGGGTTTGATGTTGGCTGCCAGCTTCATTCCGGCAGTATGAAACGCGTCGCTCAGCGCATTGGGATTCGGGACTTTGTCGTAGTTCCAGTTGAAGACGTAGCGCTTGTTGTTAATCGAGGTGTAACCCGATGAGAGCTGGAACGAGTCGCAGGGAATTTCATGCTCGCGACACAGACGGATAAAGGATTGCAGCTGCTGTTGTGCGTCGGGCGCGTCGGTGTAGTGCATGGTGGACCCGCTGTAGCCCAGGCTCCACTTCGGCTGAAACAGGGTGCGACCGGTCAGACGAACAAAGGCTTTGGTGACATCGAGCAGCGTCGGGCCCAGCATCATGTAGTAATCGAGATCGCCCGCTTCGGCGCGGTAACGGCGATAAGGGAGATGGTAGTTATCCAGCTCATTCCCCAGATCGAGCCAGCTGCTGCTCAGGTTGTCATAAAACAGGCCAAAACTGACGCCATCGCGCTGCGTCAGGGTAAACGGAATATGTTTATAGAGCGGATCGGTGCTGGCGGCGTTGTAGCCCATGGCGTCCAGATTACGCATCTCAAAACGGCGGTTAACGCGGTTCAGGTCGCCGCTCTTCTCGCCCAGGCCATAAACCCGATCCTGCGGCTGGCGACGCTGATAGTGCTCGACTCCATCACCGTGCGCATTGAGCAGATAGGCACCGGTGTGACGGTCGGCGGCCAGCGGCTGCCAGCTCTCACCATCAAACTGCTCCCAGCTCAGGCAGAGCGGCTGATGCACCGTGACACGCAGCCGTTGCGTGCTGATGCGCAACTGCTGCGCATCGTGTTCAACCTTAAATGCCGGCAGCGTAAAGCCATCCAGCGCCTCACGATCCCGCCCCTGCCAGGGCACGTCGTTGACAGGCGCAATGCTCCAGGTGCGGTTCAGCGCCAGCTCACCGTCGCGCTTCAGCAGCACGCGCATCAGCTTATCCTCCAGCACGTAAAGCCGCAGGAAGTGACGATCTTCGACCTTGAGTTCAACAAAGTGATCGGCCTGCTGATGCAGCGTCCAGTTCTTCAGGGTTTTCATCACGATATCCTTATGGGTTAGCAGGGCGCTGGCGGCGTTCGGCGACCAGCATCACCAGGAAAACGGCACCAATCAGGTCAAAGAAGCCCATCGCCACAAACAGCGGATTGAAGCCGATGGTATCGGCGGTGACGCCGATAATCAGCGAGAAGATAAAGCTGGCGATCCAGGCGCAGGAGCCGCGCATGCCGTTGACCGTGGCCATCTGGCGGCGATCAAAACGCTCCACCACCAGCGCGCTCAGCATGCAGGAGATCACCTGATGGCCGAAGCCACCGACGGAGATCAGGGCGATCGCCAGCCAGGGATCTTTTACCAGCGTCATCAGCGCCAGGGAGACCATTAGCAGTGCGCCGGTCACCGAACTGGCGACAATCGAATTCACACGGGTGAGACCAAACCAGCGCACATAGATTTTGGTCAGATAGCCGCTGGCGACGCTGCCGAGGTCGGCGGCCAGAAACGGCAGCCAGGCAAACATCACGATCTGCTTGAGATCCATGCCGCGCTCATTGGCCAGATAGAGCGGCACCCAGAAGCTCAGGACCGCCCAGGCCGGTTCGGCCAGAAAAGCCGGGATGGCGATGCCGTAGAATTTCTTCTCTTTACCAATCACTTTCAGCGCGGTGAAGAACGGCAGTTTTTCCCCGATCGCTTCGTTGTCCTGATTAATAAAGGCCCGCTCTTCATCAGAGAGACGAGGATGACTCTCAGGCGAGTGATAGCCCCACCACCAGAGTGCAACCCACAGCAGGCCCAGCCCGCCGGTGAGCAGAAAGGCGCCCTGCCAGCCAAACGTTATGTGCGCGACATAAATAATCGGTGGTGCCAGCATGGCACCAATCGAAAAGCCGACGCCCGCCCAGCCCGCCGCGACCGGACGCTCCTTTTTCGGAAACCAGTCACCGATCGCTTTGGCGTTCGCGGGCGTTGCCGCCGCCTCAGAGGCGCCCATGACAAAGCGCAGCAATGCCAGATGCAGCCAGCTTCCTGCGCCGGCGTGCAGCAGACAGGTCACCGACCAGATCAGCGCACAGATCAGGAAGCCCATCTTCAATCCGATCACATCGATCAGCCAGCCGCAGATTGGCTGAAACAGGGTATAGGCCAGCTGAAACGCCGCCACCACCCAGGAGTACTGTTCGGTCGTCATGTGAAGACTGTTTTTAAGTTCCGGTGCCAGAATGCCGAGCGAGTTGCGGGTGATGTAGTTGACGGTTACACCCAGCAGGAACATTCCCAGCATCCACCAGCGTAAATTTTTAATCACGCGCACCGTGCGGGATGCACTGATGGGTTTGGTTGTTGATTCGAGGCTCATTGTGCCACTCCTGATTGCCATTGATGACGCACACCGCCTGCTGGCGTACCGCGTGTCCTGTAACGAACTTAGAAAAGTGCGAAACGTGGGTACAGACACTTTTTTGCAACGCTTTTCATGGCAGGCTGAATCCCGGCAGAAAATGGCACTGAAACGCATATCTGACGCGATTCAGCAGGTTATGAAAAATTTTTCATCAGCAGATTTGAAGGCGATCACAGAATGAAACAAAGGCTGAAAGTAAGCGAGATTGCGGCACTCAGCGGCGTCTCCATCAGTACGGTGTCGCGGGTGCTGGCGGGTAAAGCCAATACCCGGCCCGCCACCCGTGACAAAGTGCTGGTCGTGGCGCAGCAGCAGGGCGTCCTTAACAATCTGCACAGTGGTCGCCTGCTGCTGAATAACCTGATGGTCTTTGCCCCGCCGCGCGCCTTTGATGTACGCAGTGACATCTTCTACTACAAAGTGATTCAGGGGATCAGCCAGGCGGTAGAGCCGCATGAGGTGCGGCTGCGCTACTGCCCGCTGGAGGAGGTGGAAAGTGATGCGGCGCTGTTTATCGATAAGATGCAGCAGACCGAAGCGGCACTGCTGATCGGCATTGATGATGAGCATATTCATCAGCTGGCGGCGGAGATGAACAAACCCTGCGTGCTGATTAACGCCCGCGATCGCCGAATGCGCCTGCCTTCGGTCTCGCCCCATCATCAGCTGATTGGTGAATTCTCAGCGCGCTACCTGTTTGAGCAAGGACACCGGCAGATCCTGTCGCTGCATTGCTTACGCCGCTACACCATGGAGCAGCGATTGCAGGGGGTGCGCGACGCCTGGCATGCCATGAACCTGCGGTTTGACAGCCGCCAGCATCTGCTGACCCTGAACAGCTTCAGCAGCAATGAAGCGGCGGAGCGGCTGAGTGAATATCTGCGCCACTGCCCTGATGCGCTTCGCCCGACCGCGATTCTCGCCAGCGGTGATTACATTGCGGCGGGCGCCGTCACTGCGCTGGAGCAGGCCGGTCTGCGGGTGCCGCAGGATATTTCGGTGATGAGTATGGATGGCTTTAACCTGGCCGCTATCCACGATATTCCGCTGACCTCGGTGCAGGTGCCACGTGATGAGCTGGGCGCAGCGGCAGTGAGAATGTTGCAGGAGATGCGACTGAATCCCGGCACACCCACCGGCAGCCTGCTGCTGAATGGCAGGCTGGTGGTGCGCGAGTCGGTGCGGCGCATTCGCGATAATCTCAGCCATGCACCGGTCCAGCAGCATGGCCTCTATGATTAACACGGTATGGATTAACCCGGCGCGGATTAACCCAGCGTTTTCAGCCGCAGTTCCGACGGCTGAGGCCGTCCGAACAGGAAGCCCTGGAACAGGGTACAGCCCTCATCGCGCAGCTTAGCGAACTGCTCATCACTCTCCACCCCTTCGGCAGTAATCTGGATATCCAGACTGCGACTCATACCGGTGATGGCGCGGATAATCGCCAGCGCCTCGCGGCTGTCACCCATATCATTGATAAAGGATTTGTCGATTTTGATTTTGTCGAACGGGAAAGATCGCAGATAGCTCAGCGACGAATAGCCGGTACCGAAATCATCCAGCGCAATCTGCACGCCCAGCGCCTTGAGATTTTGCAGAGTACGGATATTACCCAGCGAATCATCCAGCAGCACCGATTCGGTGATCTCAACCTCCAGCCGCGCCGGATCGAGACCCGACTCTTTCAGCGCGCCTTCCACCACCGGTACCAGCGAGCTGTTTTTAAACTGCAGCGGTGAGAGGTTGACCGAGACCGACTGCTCCCCTTCCCAGCTCGCCGCTTCGCGACAGGCTTCATAGAGTGCAAACGCCCCCAGCATATGAATCAGGCCGGTCTCTTCAGCGATCGGGATGAAGTCGTTGGGCATGATCAGCCCACGAATCGGATGATGCCAGCGCATCAGCGCCTCATAGCCAATGATGGTACGGTTATCACCGTTGGTGATGGGCTGATAGTAGAGCCGCAGATGCCCGCCGCTAATCGCATCGCGCAGATCGTTTTCAATCAGGCGTCGACTGCGCGCCACATCGTCCATCTCCAGCGTGAAATGCTCATAACGGTTGCGACCGTTACGTTTGGCTTCATAAAGCGCCATGTCCGCACAGCGCAGCAGCTGCTCCGGCGTATTGGTAATGGTGGTGCTGAGCGCAATACCCACGCTGAGCCCGACCGACAGATTATGGCCTTCAACGTTGACCGGCGGGCGAATCGCCTCAATCAGGCGCTGCGCCACAATGCTCGCCTCTTCATTACTGGCCACCGAAGGCAGCACGATGGCGAACTCATCGCCTCCGATACGCGCCAGAGTATCCTGGTCACGCAGCGCGTTACGCAGACGCTTAGCCACACTGCGCAGCAACTCGTCGCCAATCTGGTGGCCCAGCGCATCGTTCACATTTTTGAAGTTATCGAGATCAAGGCAGAGCGCGGCGGTCTGGCGCTGTATCTGACCGGCAGTGCGCAGGGCTTCACTCAGACGCTGGCGGAACAGAATGCGGTTCGGCAGGCTGGTGAGGTTGTCGTGGTGCGCCATATGGTGAATACGGGCATCAGCGGCGCGCTGGTCAGTGACATCTTCCACCAGCAGCATCAGGTAGTTACGTCGCGCATCCTGACCGTTAATCGCAGTGGCGCGGGTATGCAGAATGCGTTCGCCGCTGGCGGTCATCAGCAACTGCTCACGTTCATGCATGCCCTCACTGCGCAGCGCAACATCCGCCAGATTATTAAAGTAATCGCTGAGTTCGGGCGACATACATTCGTGCGGGCGCTTGTTGACGATCAGCGATTTCGACAGGCCAAACAGCTGCTGAGTGCGGTCGTTAACCAGCAGGATCTCGCGGGTGATCGCATCTTCAACAATCACGCAGGAGGGAATGTTGGCGATGATATTATCCAGGAATTTAGAGAGCGCGGTTTTCTGGGTGCTCTGGGCTTCAGCCAGATCCCTGGCGCGCAGCACCTGCTGCTCCTGCTCACGGCGTTCCGTGCGGTCGCGGGTGATCTTAGCGAAGCCGACCAGCTTGCCGTCATCATCGTGGATCGCGTCGATGACCACATGCGCCCAGAAGGCGCTGCCATCTTTGCGGTAGCGCCAGCCCTCATCTTCAAAACGGCCGGTCTTAAGCGCGATACCGAGATTCGCTTCCGGGATGCGATTCAGCCGCTCCTGGGAACTGTAAAACAGCGAGAAGTGCTGACCCACCACTTCATCCGCTTTGTACCCTTTGGCACGCTGCGCACCGGCATTCCAGTTCACCACCACGCCATCGACATCGAGCATATAGATGGCGTAATCGGTGACCCCTTCTACCAGCAGACGGAAACGCTGCTCCTGCTCCCGTTGCTGACTGCGGACGCGCTGCTGTTCGGTGCAGTCGCGGGTGATTTTAGCGTAGCCCAGCAGCTTACCCTGATCGTCGCGGATCGTGTCGATCACCACATGCGCCCAGAAGGCGCTGCCATCTTTGCGGTAGCGCCAGCCCTCATCTTCAAAGCGGCCGGTGCGATAAGCGGTTTGCAGGTTCTGCTCCGGGACACGGTTCAGGCGATCCTGGGCGCTGTAGAAGCGGGAAAAATGCTGGCCGACAATCTCTTCCGCCACATAGCCTTTGGCGCGCTGTGCCCCGGCATTCCAGTTCACCACGTTGCCGTCATGATCGAGCATATAGATAGCGTAATCGGTAACGCCCTCCACCAGCAGGCGGAAGCGCATCTCCTGCTCCCGCTCTTTGCGCTGCTGCTCCTGCTGCTGAGTGCAGTCGCGGGTAATACAGGCGTATCCCACCAGCAGACCGGCGTCATTGCGTATCGGGTCGATCGTCTCGTGTGCCCAGAAAGCACTGCCATCTTTGCGATAGCGCCAGCCTTCGCTTTCATGGTGTCCGGCAGTCGCAGCCATATCCAGCCCACGCTGCGGCAGGCCCCGGCGGCGATCTTCTTCGCTATACAACAGAGCGAAGCTACAGCCAATCATCTCGTCTGGCGTATAGCCTATCGTGCGCTGAGCACCCTGATTCCAGCTGCCGATGATACCGTCAGGTTTTAGCATAGTGATGGCGTAATCATTCACGCTTTGTACCAGCATGCGATAGATGACCTCAGAGTTATTATCCATTGTGATTAGCCTGCTGCTCTGTAGCCGGATGACGGCTTAGGAATGTTCTTAATAGCGTGCGCAGACTACAGCCGAAAAGAGCTGAGATGACAAGCGCATTAAGAAGATTAATCAGTGTTTATAAGGGGTTTATCGGCAGCGGCGAGTAAATGTTCAATGACTCCGTGGCGGCGGCGCGTCAGGCGACCCGCTCCCAGCGCGAGGAGAGCGAATAACGGTGCTGCCAGCAGAGCATTGCCGGACTTTGGCTCATCAGCTGCTGGCACTCTTGCGGCGCGACAAACGCCGGGATCACTTTCTGGGCCGCCGTCTGTCTGATCAGCGCCAGCTGATCGTCGAGCGGCGGATGCACATTCCACGGCAGCCAGCGTGCCATGCCGGATTGCAGCATCTCAAAGGCACGGGTGCCGCTGGAAACGTGACTGCTGAAGATCAGACGAAAGTCGGGCTGATGGCTGAGCTGCGCCGCCAGCCCGCTGTCAGCCACCGCATCCGCCGCGACAATAACCGTATCCGGTCGCCAGCGGTCGGGTGTTGCGACGCGCAATAACCGGGCCAGCGCCAGCATCGCCGCGGCGGGCAGGCTGTTGAGCGCCAGCAACTGCGCCACCTCTTCGCGCACCTGGGGACACATCACCACCGGCAGCCCGCGAGCGCTGAGCTGCAGCGCCATCTCAGGGCCGCGCCCGTGCAGCGGCGCGGTGACCACGGCGCCCCCTTGTGCCGCCAGGGCCAGCGCGTCGATCTGCTGCGCCAGTCGCTGATTGCGGTCGCCATAGGAACCATCGGTAATCAACAGCCGTGCGCGTGGCGGGCAATCAAACGGCAACAGCAGCGATTCGCGACTCCAGTCGCCCATATAGGTGATGCCACCTGCAATCGGCAGATGAAACCAGATCGATCCTGGCGAATGCCCGCTGCGACCGGTAAAGAGATTCAGCGGCCCCAGCGCGCACTGGCCGCGCAATGGCAGGATGCGTCGCGCCTGAGCCGGCACGCCAGCCTCGCCCAGCTGCTGCCAGGTGATCTCACTGGCATAGACCGGCGGTGAACCGATGTCGGCCCAGCTATCCAGCGCCGCCGCGTGATCCACATGGGAATGGGTCAGGCAGAGCGCATCGACCTGGCCGATGGCGTCCACTGCGGGCCGGACGCCCGGCTCCGGCCCGGCACCTAAATCCCATAACAGACGGTATCCCTCTATCTCCAGCAGGAAAGCGGCCGGCAGTTTTCCGCCGACGCCGCTGATCACCGTCAGGCTTGCCATGGCAGGACTCCCTGCGGCAGACGGCGCGTCAGTCGTGAGGCCAGTAGCATTAAGCCCAGCACGATCCCGATCATCAGGCATCCGACCGCCGCCGCCAGCGGCGCCGATCCGCCTTCATCCAGGAAAATAATGGTCGGGCCAAGCGTCTGGGTTTGCGCGGTAACCAGCAGCACTGAAACCTGTATTTCATTCAGCGCGGTGAGGAACACCAGCAGCGCACCGGCCAGCACAGAAGGTGCCGCCAGCGGTAGCAGGATGTCAGTCATCCGCCGCATCAGACCCGCGCCGCATAAGCGCGCCGCCTCATCCAGTGACGGTTCGATTTGCGCGAACCCGGCCAGCGTCGGCCTTAACACCAGCGCCAGGAAATTGGCCAGATAGGCCGCGAGAATAATCCACACCGTTCCGTAAAGAGAAAATCCCAGCAGCGGCAGCGGTCGCAGGAAAAACAGCATCGCCGCCACGCCGGTGACAATGCCGGGCAGCGCATAGGTCAGCTCACTGGCGAATCCCAGCCCCCGCACCAGCCGGGTACGATGCCAGCTGAGAAAGAAAGCCAGGAACAGTGCCATGACGCTGAGCAGCAGCGCCGTCAGGCCGGTGAGCCACAGGCTGGTAAAGAACGCCTGCCGTATCGCCGGATAGCCCCACAGCGCCTGCTGAAAATTCTCCAGCGTCAGGGTTTGCCAGTTCAGAGCCTGACCGAAACCGCGGGTTAAGGCGGTGGTCAGCAAGGCGCTGAGCGGCAGCAGCAAGGTGATCACCATCCACAGCCAGGCGATGATTTCGCCCGGCAGTCGCGCGCGCCGCAGCGGCTGGTGCCAGGGTCGTGGCGATCCGCTGACCCGGACATCGCGTCGTCCGCCCAGCCAGCCGCTAATCAGCATCCCGGCGAGGGTGATCAGCGCAATCAGCATCGAGTAGACGGCGGTATTGGGCAGCGCACCGGGGCCGAGGGTATTGAGCTGCTGATAAACCAGCGTAATCAGCGTCGGCACCCGCGCCGGAATACCCAGCATCGCCTGGATACCGAAATTCCCGACCGCAGCGACAAACGCCAGCGCCGCCCCGGCGAAGATCGCGGGGCGCGCCAGCGGCAGGATCACCGTGAACAGAATCTGCCGGGGTGATGCGCCGCTGATGCGGGCCGCCTCCACCAGTTCGGCGGGGAGTCGACGCAGGCCAGCCCGCACCGTGAGGAACACCAGCGGCGCATTGTGCAGACCCAGCAGCAGCACCATGCCGGTCGCGGAATAGAGCGGTTGCTGACCGGGTGCCAGCCACGTCCCGCCCAGCGCATTCACCGCTGTGGCCAGCAGACTGCCCGGTGCCAGCGCCTGTATCCAGGCCAGCGCAGTCACCTGAGGCGGGATCATCAGCGGCAGGATAAAGGCAAATACCCAGGCCGCTTTGGCACGCAAATCGGTGAGCGCCACCAGCCAGGCGGCCACCGTTCCCAGCAGCAGCGACAGCAACGTCGCGCTGATGCCGATCGCCAGGGTATTCAGTGTGGCACTGAGCACCCGCCGGCTGGTCAGCAATCTCAGCAGGCGATCGCTATCCAGTATGCCATCCGGTGCCAGCGCGGTTCCCATCAGCCGGGCAAAGGGTGCCACCGACAGCAGGCCGATCACCAGCACCAGTATGCCCAGCACCAGCGGTTCCGCCCGCCATCTGCGATGCCTGGCGGCCTGGCCTCTTCGCCATTCGTTGCCCAGCACGCTCACGATCAGCCGCCAAACAGTTCAGTAAAGGTTTCGCGGACCTGAGCATCCTCGGCCACCGCTTTTGCCACATCCGGCGTCAGCAGCGTGATTTGCTCAATCGGCGCAAAGCCACTGGGTGCCGCCACGCGGGCATCGACCGGCCGGTTTCCCTGCTTCGCCACCAGCTGCTGTCCTGCTTCCGACAGCATGAAATCAACAAAGGCTTTGGCGGCCGGCAGATTATGCGCCGACTTCATGATCGCCACCGGCTCGGTCACATAGGAGACGCCCTCCTGCGGATAGACCAGATCGATGGGCGATCCCTGCTTTTTGGCGCGGATAATATCGGCATCCGTGATCACGCCATACTTATCCATGCCGCTGGCAACCGCTTTCAGCGCCGGTCCATTGCCGCCCTGTGGCGCAATGCCGATAGCGGCCAGTTGCTGATAGAACGCCCAGCCAATCGACGGAGTATGGATATCGGTATGCAGCTTATAGAGCGCCGCACCGGAATAGAGGGGACTGGGGACCGCAATCTGGCCTCTGTTTTCTTCTACTGCCAGCGCTTTCCAGCTACTGACCGGCTTCGCACGCTGGGTGTTATAGGCGATCACCGTGGCGATAATTTTGGTGCCGAAAAAGGTTTTATCCGCATCGTAATAGGCAGGCTTCAGGTGGCTGACCGGGGCGGCCGGATATGAATAGAGCTGCCCCTCTTTCTTGAGTGCGCCCAGATTGATCGCGTCGGCCACCAGCAGCACATCGGGTTTGACCTGGCCGCTCATCATCTCAGTGCGCAGCACGTTCATCAGTTGAGTGGTGCCGTTGCGGGTCCACTCCACCTCCACCGCCGGATACGCGGCCTTAAACGCATCGATGGTCTGTTGCGCAATTTCAGGTGCCTGCGACGTGTAAACCACCAGCTTGCCGCCGGGCGCGTCGGCCGCCTGCAACAGGGTTGAGGCCGCCAGGCCCGACAGCAACAACAGCGCGTGAAGCGGAGTACGAAAAGCCGTTTTCATGGTTTCTGAAACCCTTTATGCAGGAAGAATCCAGCCGTCATCGACGGCGACGCCGACGGTGTCATCCACCGCCAGTAATGCAGCATCATTAAGCGTCAGCGACAGGCTGACATCCGGTTGATTAAGCGGTCGAAGGTTGATCTGATGGTAGCCACCGCGAAAGATAATGCGCTCAACGCGGGCGGCAAACTGCCGCTCTCCCTCAGTGGCGAGGTGAAAACTGACGCTGTGGAAGCTGGCTTTGCCGTGTGGCAGCGGGCGCTGGTGAGGCGAGCAGCGCAGCAAAACCCGCAGCCCGCAGAGCGTGGCGGTTGCCTGACCCGGATCGAGCGGCTCAATGTCGCTGACCGGCAGCACCCGCCCCTCATCAATAAAGGTCGCCACCATCTCATTAGCCGGTTCGCGCCACAGGGTCTGCGGGCTGGCGAACTGCATCACTCTGCCGTGTTCGAGCACCACGATGCGGTCGGCCAGTGCCATCGCTTCGCGTTGATCGTGGGTGATATAGAGTAAGGTGGCGCCACTGTGGCGATGGAAGCGGCGGAACTCCTCTTCCATGGTGGCGCGCAGATGGACATCGAGGTTAGCCAGCGGCTCATCCAGCAGCACCAGCGTCGGCCGTGCCACCAGGCAGCGTGCCAGTGCCACGCGCTGGCGCTGACCGCCGGAGAGATCGGCGGGTCGGCGGTCGGCGAAGCGATCCAGCCCGACCAGCGTCAGGGCCTGGGTGGTGCGCAGTTCGCGTTCTGCGCGCGCCACACCGTTCACCTTCAGGCTGTAGCCGACGTTCTCCGCGACCGTCATATGCGGCCACAAAGCGTAGTTCTGGAACACCACGCCGAGCTCGCGGGCTTCCGGCGGCAGGTGCAGCCCGTCTGCGGCAACCTGACGTTCACCGATGCGGATTTCACCGCTGTCGAGCGTTTCAAAGCCGGCCAGCAGGCGCAGCAGGGTGGTTTTGCCGCAGCCAGAAGGCCCAAGAACGGCGACAAACTCGCCCTGGTTAATCTGTAACGAAACCGCGTCCAGTACCGGCTGCGCGCCGAACGCTTTGCTCAGTCCGGTTAAGGATATTGCCGCCATCTTACTCTGCCTTTGCCGTTGACATGCTGGGCAAAACGCTACGACAGTTTGATGACAGCCCGGTGACAGCCAGGCTTACGGGACGCGAAAGCCGGGCTGGCGGAGCGGCATCGGGGCGTGCTCGCCCCGTGGCTTACTGCTGGGCGGTGAGCGCCGCAATCGGCTGCCAGATCTCGGTTAATGCGCCCTCTTTGCCGGTAAAGGGATCCTGCGTCGGCAACGGCACTTTTTTTACCTGCTCCTGGGCCATTTTTAGCTTCGCGGGCTCATCGCGCAGCGTCTCCGGCGACATCCCGTGCGGATAGGCGCCTATCACCATAAAATCTTCGCTGGCGCTGACCTGCCGATGGCCGACACCCGCCGGAATCAGGACTGCATCGCCTGCGCGCAGGGTCACCATGCGGCCACTGTCGCCGCCAAACAGCACTTCCGCCCAGCCTTCAGCGACGCCCAGCAGTTCATGGGTATTGGGATGATAATGGGTGTATGGGAAGATCGGATAGCGCCAGGCGGGTGGCCAGCCGTTCTCCTCGAAAGTTTTTTCAAACCACGCAGCGATCTCCTCCTCTTCCGGCACCACGCGCGGCCAGATAATCAGAGGTAACGGGTTATTGGGTACACCGCCCGACGGGCTGGCGAGCATCAGATGCTGAGGATTGTCAGAGGCCCCGGCCGAGAAGGTGCCAGCGGCAAAGGACATCATTAATAGCAGACTGGAGGATGAGGCACGCATACAGGTTCTCCGATGTTTTTCTAAGTGTGGCAAACCCGCGGCACAATGCAATGTGCGCCAGACGACACAATTGAGATAATTGACTGATATTGCTGACTAAAGCCAAATGTGTCGTTAACTATAGGGTCGGAGTGTGCCTGCGCGACAGAGGGTAGCGGTTCTTACTGCGGCAAAGTGTTGCAAAATGTCAGGCGGGAAGTCTAAAGGCGCAGCAGCCCGACGCCCCGGTCACTGTCGTATAAACTGTTATATAAAAAAAGCACAGATCTGTTTCTGATATGCTTGACTGTTATCTGTTGTAATAGCTAACAGATGACAGTGAGGTAACAAATGGACGCTATTAAACAAATCCTGATTGACGAGATCGCCCTGCTTAACCGCGAAGAACGTCGCGACAATTTGCCGCGTTTCAGCCTCTCGTTTCTGAAGAACCACCCTGGTCTCTGGGCAGTAATGTACCTCTGCTACGGCCTGTGCGTGGCGCTGATTTTCACCACCGAGATGCTCGGCTGGCCCGCCTTCTGGTTTGCCACCGTGTTTGTGCTGGTAATGAGTGTGCTGATGCTGCTGGATATCAACCCGAAATATCGCTTTGAAGATATCGATGCCCTCGATCTGCGCGTTTGCTACAACGGCGAGTGGTATTACATTCAGCCGGTACGCGAACAGGCAATCTCACGCATTCTGTCGCTGCCTGAGACACCAGAACGCGTGAAGAGCGGTATCCAGCGTCTGCTGACACAAAAAGGGGAAGTGGACTTCTATGATGTCTACTACCTGACCTGGGGCCATCAGGAAGCGGCGCGGGTTTAATCCGCCTATCCTTCCGCCATTAGCTGACCCAGCTTCACGATTGCCGCCTCGGCCCGACTATCCCACGGCCAGGCGGTATTTAACCTGAAGCAGTGCCTGAACTGCTCACCTGCCGAAAATAGCTGCCCCGGTGCAATACTGATCCCCTGAGCCAGCGCCCGCTGATAGAGCCGGGTCGTATTGATGCTTTCCGGCAGCGTCACCCAGAGAAAATAGCCGCCGCGCGCTTCGCTGACCGTGGCCTGCGGCGGCAGCACCTTCATTAACGCCTGGCGCACCATCTGCTGTCGCTTCGCCAGAATCTGCCGCAGCCGCTTCAGATGGGTGTCGTAACGCCGCGTGGCAAGAAAATCGGCCAGCGCCAGCTGCATCGGCGCACTGGTAGAGAGCGTGCTCATCAGTTGCAGCCGCTGAATACGCTGCGCATGCTGTCCAGCCGCGACCCAGCCGACCCGGAATCCTGCCACCAGTGACTTTGAAAATGAGCCGCAGTGCAGCACGTTCCCCTGGCGATCCCAGGCTTTCGCCGGCAGCGGCGGCGCATCACCCGCCCAGAGTTCGGCATAGACATCATCTTCAATCATCGGTACCTGATAACGCGCCAGCAGTGCGACCAGCTGCTGTTTGCGTTCCGGCGTTAAGGTTACGCTCAGCGGATTCTGCAGGGTGGTCATCAGCCAGCAGGCTTTCACCGGCCAGCGCTGCAGTGCCTCCTCCAGCTGGACGAGGTCGATGCCATTTCTGGCATCGACCGGGATCGCCAGTGCCTTGAGCTTAAGCCGCTCTATCGCCTGCAGCGCGCCATAAAAACTCGGCTGTTCAATCACCACATAATCGCCCGGCTCGGTCAGCGATTGCAGACTGAGGTTCAGCGCCTCCAGCGCTCCGCTGGTGATGACAATTTCATCCGGCGACAGGGTGATGCCCTGACGCGCATAGCGCTGCGCCAGCAGCTGTCGCAGTGTAGCGTTGCCGGGCGGCAGATTGTGCAGCGCATCGGTTGGGGTCAGATGATGAGAGACGTTAGCCAGCGAGCGCATCAGCTGGCGCTGCGGAAAGAGTGCGGGATCGGGAAAGGCGGAGCCAAACGGCACGATGGTCGGATCGCGCGTGGCCTGCAGCACATCAAACACAAAGTCGTTGATATCGACCTGTTCACTGATCGCCACGCTCAGCGGCGCGGGTGCTAAGGCACGCGGTGCAACGTAGTAACCCGACTGTGGACGGGAGACGATCCAGCCCTGACTCTCCAGCAACTCATAGGCATGCAGCACCGTCATCAGGCTGACACCCTGCTGCGCGACCTGCTGACGCAATGACGGCAGACGGGTGCCCGGCAGCCAGATGCCGGCCTCTATCTGCTGCTGAATCTCATCCATCAATCGCTGGTATTTCGCCACGGGTGACCTCTCCTTGTTTTACCGTGAATAGTCTGACCGCGAGACTTTACCACGCACGGCGACCAATGACAGGCGGCGCGAATCGCTTTATCCGATTGCGCTGATTCTTCACGGCTTCAGGCAGGTCAGATCACAGCGACCTGCGGCGTCAGCGGCTGCCCGGCTTCGGCTTCGGCTTCGGCATTAAGACTCACTTCCGCAATCGCCTCTTCAATTTCTGCCACCACATAATCAGCCAGCTCCGGCACCCGCTCCGGGGGAACCGGCTTGCCCAGCAGATAGCCCTGCAGCGTATTACAGCCTAGGCTGGTCAGGAAGGCCTGCTGCTCAGCGGTTTCAACGCCTTCGGCCACCACTTTCAATTGCAGCGACTGCGCCAGCGCCACTATCGCCGACACGATGGTGGCATCTTCTGTGTGATGCTGCAGCTCATTCACAAAGGCCCGGTCAATCTTGAGTTCACTGGCCGGTAGCCGTTTCAGATAGAGCAGGCTGGAGTAGCCAGTGCCAAAGTCATCAATTGAAGCTTTAACCCCGAGCTGGGTCAGCTCAGTCAGAATACGCACGCTCTCATCGGGATCGCGCATCGCGGTGGTTTCCGTCACCTCCAGCGTCAGCAGTTCGGCCGGAATCTGATGTTTTTCCAGCGCATCCACCACCGTCTTCACCAGATTCGATTGCTCAAACTGCAACGCCGACAGGTTCACCGCCACCGACCAGTGCGGATGGCCCTGCAGATGCCACTGGCGCAGCTGGCGACAGGCTTCATGGATTACCCAGTTGCCGATATTGACAATCATTCCGGTCTTTTCTGCCATTGGCAGAAATTTATCGGGCGACAGCAGGCCGCGCTGCGGATGCTGCCAGCGCAGCAGCGCCTCAAAACCGAGAATCGGACCGCTCGGCGCGCAATATTTTGGCTGATAGAACAGGCGCAGTTCATCATGATCCAGCGCCTGCCAGAGATCGTTATTCAGCTGAAGCTGGCTCTGGGCCTGAATGTTCATTGAAGGCTGAAAGAAGGTGTAGCCGTTGCGGCCATTATTTTTGGTGTGGTACATCGCCGCATCGGCGTTGAACATCAGTTCGCGCTCATCCACGCCATCGCCGGGATAGACCGCGATGCCAAGACTCAGCGATACCACCAGCTCATAGCGTGAGATATCAAACGGGCGATCCACCGCTTTGACCAGCTTATCGGCGATGGCCGCCGCATCATTGGGATCGTCGATCTCCACCAGCAGCACAAACTCATCACCGCCGAGCCGCGCCAGCGTGAAGTAGCCGGTCATCTGCTCGCTCATGCGCTCGGTCACGCCGACCAGCAGACTGTCGCCAATGTGGTGCCCGAACGCGTCGTTGACCGCCTTAAACCCATCGAGATCCATAAACATCAGGGCAAACTGCCTCTGCTCACGGTTCGCTTTGTTAATCGCCTGCTCCAGCCGATCCTCCAGCAGGATGCGGTTGGGCAGCCGCGTCAGGTTGTCGTGCAGCGCCAGCTGTGCCAGCTCGCGATTAGCTTCAGCCAGCGAACTGGCGAGAATCGAGGTACGCGCCTGCATCCGCGCATCCAGCATCGACACCAGCAAGGTAATGCCCAGAATTGAAATAGTGACCACCGTGACCAGAATCGCCAGCCAGTTGCTGTTGACGCCCTGCCCGACCGGATGACTGTGGACGGGAAACTCTGCCGCCATCATGCCGGTGTAGTGCATGCCGGCAATAGCACAGCCCATCACCACCGATGCGCCAATGCGCAGCAGGGTGACCCGACTGGTCTGTCCTTCCCGCAGGTTAAACGCCAGCCACAGCGCGGTGCCAGAGGCGGCCAGGGCGATCGCCACCGACAGCGCTACCCAGCCCCATTTCCAGACGATACCGGGGGAGAACATCAGCGCCGCCATGCCGGTGTAGTGCATCGCGACTACGCCGCTGCCGAGGATCAGCGCGCCGCCCGCCAGGCGCGGCAAAGGCAGATCGCCATTGCAGACCAGCCACAGCGCAAATATCGACGCACAAACCGCGATGGCCGCAGAAAAGGCGGTGAGCCCGGCGTTGTAGCTCATGACCATCTCCATGTTCATCGACAGCATGCCGATAAAGTGCATCGCCCAGATGCCGATGCCCATGGAAAAACCGCCGCCGAACAGCCAGACCAGCGCAACTTTGCCGGTTGAATGCACCACCCGTCCCGCCATATCTAAGGCGGTGAACGAAGCCAGCATCGCGACAAGAACGGAGACGATGACGATAAAAGAGTCGTATGAGGTCGCTAACATAGTGCATTCCCGCGAAAGCAGAGCTTGTGGTTGGGCAGAGGGTTTTAAAATTATTCTCTTAGTTATCGGCACAGCCCGGCGGTTAATGAGCCGCGAACCCTGCATCCTTCCACTCATTCTGAGTGATGAAATCTATCGTTGCTATCAACACAGTCAGCCGGACAGTGACGCCACCGGCTGTCGCAGTGAGGGAAAACTCAGCGCCTCAACCCGGTCCGCTGGCGTCGGCTTGCCCAGCAGATAGCCCTGCAACGCATCAAAGCCTAAGCTGGTGAGCAAATGCTGCTGCTCTTCAGTCTCCACCCCTTCCGCCACCATGCGCAGATTGAGGCTCTGCGCCAGGGTCAGCATGGCGCTGACCACGGTCGCATCTTCACTGCCGGGCCGCAGACAGTTGATAAAGCTGCGATCAATTTTGAGTTCACTGGCATCCAGATCTTTGAGATGCAGCAGGTTGGCATAACCGATGCCGAAGTTATCAATCGCGACGCTGACACCCGCCTGCTGCAATTCACGAATGCGCTGCTGGCTGAAAGCGGGATCGCGCATGGCAATCGCTTCAGTGATCTCCAGCATCAGCGCGCTGCCTGGCAACTGGTTACGCGCCAGGGTCTGCGTCAGGATAGTCAGTAAATCACGCTGGTGAAACTGCAACGCGGAGAGATTCACCGATACCGTCCAGTCACTGTGGCCCTGGCTGTGCCATATCCTGAGCTGACGGCAGGCCTCCCCGATCACCCAGTTACCCAGCGCAATAATCTGACCGGTTTTTTCGGCGCGCGGCAGAAACAGCTCAGGCGTCAGTAAACCGCGCTGCGGATGCTGCCAGCGCAACAACGCCTCGAATCCCATTAACCTGGTGCCGCCGGAACAGAATTTCGGCTGATAGAACAGCCGCATCTGCTCGCGCTCTATCGCCTCCCACAGATCGTTCGCCAGCTCCAGCTGATGCTGCGTCGCGGCGCTCATGGCCGGTTCAAACAGGCACCAGCCGTTTCGTCCGCTGTGTTTGGTGTGATACATCGCCGCATCAGCATTAAACAATAGCTCCTGCCGGTTGCGACCGTGCAGCGGAAAGATCGCAATGCCCGCGCTGAGTGAAACGTGCAGCACATAGCGGTCAAGTTCAAACGGCGAACTGATAACTTTAACCAGTTTTTGCGCCAGCTGGCGGGCTGCGCTGATATCGCACTCAGCCATCAGCACAAATTCATCGCCCCCCAGACGCACCAGCAGCATCGTGTTGCTGAGCTGGCTGCACAGCCGTTCCGCCACCGCCACCAGCAACCGGTCACCGACGTGATGTCCCCATGTGTCATTGACCGCTTTGAAGCCATCGAGATCCATATAGATCACGGCAAAGCGATGCTCATTAAGCATCGCCTGTTTAATGGCGAGATCGAGCTGCTGCTCCAGCATTACACGATTGGGCAGCGTGGTCAGGTTGTCATGCATCGCCAGCTGACGCAATTCCTGGTTAGCGCGATTGAGGCGGGTCGCCAGACGCGCGGCGCGCAGCTGCGCATCCAGCATCGAACTCAGCAGAGTGATACCCAGAATAGTCAGGGTAATCAGCGTCACCCACACCGCCAGGCCCGCATTACTGACGCCGTGCGGCTGCATCATACTGCTGTGGCTGAACTCTGCTGCCGCCATACCTACATAGTGCATACCGGCGATGGCGATGCCCATGACCAGAGAGGCCAGCCCGCGCATCAGCATCAGATGATGATCGCCCTGGCGCAGATGAAAGGCCAGCCACAGCGCCAGGCCAGAGGCCGCAAACGCAATCAGCACAGAGAGCGCCACCAGCAGCGCATTCCACTCCGGTTGCGGTTCAATCAGCAGGGCATACATACCAAGATAGTGCATGACCACCACACCCGCGCCCAGGATCAGCGTGCCGCGCAGCAGCCGCTGGCGGGTGAGATGCAGGCCACCCACCGTCTGGCCAAAAGCCAGCACAGACGCCAGGATCGCCACCAGCAGCGAGAGGATCGTCAGTCGCGTGTCATAGCGCATCATCATCGGCATCATCATCGCCAGCATCCCGATAAAGTGCATTGCCCAGACGCCAATCCCCATTGCGATGCCGCCCACCAACAGCCAGAACCGGGCGCTCCAGCCACGGGATACCGCTACCCGTCCGGCAGTATCCAGGGCTGTAAAAGAGGCAATGAACACCACGATCAGCGAAACGCAGATCAGGACGCTATCCCAGGTGACAGGCAACATGTGCAACTCCTCACCACCCGCGGAGAAACGGGTGCTGTGTACAGTCTGATAAGTGATCTGAAAACACCCGATGGGTGAAAGTGATTAAATTTCGGTATTTTATTGTCCTGAAGGCCGGGCAAAACGCGCCCGCCGACGCTGGCCATTTATAACCTGCATCTTATTAACCGCCCGCAGAGCAAGCCGGTAAACCGTTATTATGTCTGATTGGTACAGGAACATATCACCGAAGCAGAAAGCATGCCAGATACCGAAAAAACAAAGAATTTTGTTTTATCGCCTCGTCTTCGCGCCTTGCTGTTACTGGGTTATCGGCCGGAGTGACGTTTTGATTAATCAAAAATAAATAGCGAGGCTTCGCGTAACGCTTTAACTGATCTATAGTAAGTAAAACTGATATAAATCAGCATTCTTAAGTCTAAGATTTTTCTTAAGATAGCGGCACTGCCTCCCTTGTTATTTTATTTCCTTTATTTTGGGTTGAATCGTTAATAAACACCGGGTGAAAAAGCACTGACTCTGGATAATCCGTAAGGAAATATTATGAAACTCAAGCTTTTTCTGTTTGCCGCTGCAGGATTAACTGTCGCTATTCCGTCATTAACCCAGGCGGCGACGACCTCGGGAACCATCAATGCCACGTTAACCCTGACCACCGGTTGTCTGGTGAACGGCCAGTCGGCTACGGCGGGCGTTAACTTCGGTACCCTGAACTTTGGTAGCAGCGCAGCCACGTTCGATACCCTGAACGCCACACTGGTCGGTGCGGCTGGTAACGGTATTTTTGTGCGCTGCACCACCGGTCAGGATTACAACGTGGTGGTCACCAGCAGCAATGCTGCGCCAGCGACCATCTACGGCACCGCCTCTGCATCGCCGCGTTATCTGGTACTGGGATCGGATAATGCGCAGGGCATCGCCTATACCCTCTACAGTGATGCCTCCTTTACCACGGCGATCGCCAACAATACGCCTATCGCCGCCAGCGGTACTACCGATCCGACGCTGGGGACCAACTACGCCATCTATGGCCGGGTGGTCGGCGGCGGCTTTAACCCCCTGATCCCTGCCGGAACCTATACCGACACTATTAACGTTGCCGTGAACTATTAACTGCTGTCGCAGGTAAATACGGGTGGTTCTCTGGCGATCCTGCCTGACGATCGCATGCGGTCTGCCCCTGCTGACAGGGAGTATCAGCGCCTGGAGTCTGCCAACCAGCACCTTCCAGGTTACCGCGTCGATTGTGGCAGGCTGCGTGATATCCGGTACCAATACCGGCGTCTTTGGCACGCTTAATTTCGGCACGCAGTCTGGCGTGGCGGCGAATACCGTCAACGCCAGCTATCTGCAGAGCACCTCGATTAATCTCGCCTGTACGCCAGGCACAACGCTGAGCATGAGCATTAATCAGGGCAACAATTTCACCACGACCCGTAACCTGAAGCTGCCCAATTTCAGCAACACCGTTCCCTACACGCTCTTTAGCAACGCCAGCCGCACCACGGTGATCCCGGTGAACCAGGCGGTGCCGCTGAGTTATAGCAATGCCAATAACATTACGCTGCCGATCTACGGTCAGCTACAACTGCCCGGCACTGCGCGCGCCGGCGTTTATACCGACACGCTGACCGTCACCCTGAGCTGGTGAGGTGATAGAAAACAAGGATATGATCATGAAGCCACTGCGCGCCCTGTTGCTGCTGCTAAGTTCCACCCTGCTCTCCCCGGCCTTCGCCGCGAATTCGGTCATGATCTGGCCCATCGATCCCGCCATTAATCCTGAAGAAAAAGCCAGCGAACTCTGGCTGGAGAATCGCGGTAACAGCACCACCATGATGCAGATCCGCGTCTTCAGCTGGCAGCAGAACAATGGCCAGGAGCAGTATCAGACTCAGCAGCAGGTAGTCGCCAGCCCGCCGATGGTGCGGATGGAGCCAGGCCAGAAACAGCTGGTCAGGCTGATTAAACAGACGCCGCCTGCGGCCGGTAAAGAGCTGGCCTATCGGGTGGTGCTGGATGAGATCCCCACCCCGCGTAACCCCGGCGAGAATCAGGCCGGGCTGACCTTCCAGATGCGCTATTCGGTGCCGCTGTTTGTTTATGGTACCGGGCTGAATACAGACAGCGCTCGCCCGGCTCTGCGCTGGCAACAGGTCAGCGAGGGAGGCAGGCGCTGGCTCCAGTTAACCAACAGCGGCAGCGGTCACGCCCGGCTGAGCAATGTGGCGATTGGTGGTCGCAAACTGGGCGAAGGCTTATACGGCTATGTGCTGGCTGACAGCTATCACCGCTGGCCGCTCACCTCGCCAGTAAGCGGCGAACTCACCGCAGAGGTTAACAAGAGCCAGTGGCGCAGCGCTGCCCAGAAGTAAGCGCTGAATGAGACCGTTTTCCCTGCATCCCTGCGCGCTGGCCGTGGCCAGCGTCATTTACGCTGTTACGCCGGATCCTGTGCTGGCGGAGACTTACTCATCCCTGCCCCCGCCGCCCAGCCTGCAGACCAGCAGCAACGGTCAGCAATATATGCTGGAGCTGGTGATTAACCAGCAGGAGAACGGCAATATTGTGCCGGCAGAGCAGCGCGACGGTCATTTCTGGATTCGCAGTGGCGATCTGCAGCGTGCCGGCCTGCCAGCGGATAAGCTGGGCCAGCAGCCGCAGGTCGATGTCAGCAGCCTGCAACCCATCAAAGTAGAGTATGACGCTGCGCGACAGCGTCTGCTGCTGACCGTACCGCCTGAGTGGCTGCCCGGTCAGGTGATTGGCGAGGCGAAGAACGGACCGCGCTATCCGGGCCGTACCAGCAGCGGCGCGCTGATGAATTATGATCTTTACGCCAGCCGCACGGATAACAGTGGCTCCCGCCTGTCCGCCTGGAACGAACTGCGGCTGTTTGGTGATGCCGGTCATTTCTCCACTAATGGCGTCTGGCAACAGCAGCTGGAAGGCAGTACGACTTATCAGGATGATGGCTATATCCGCTACGACACCTGGTGGAGCAATGAAGATGAGAATGCGGCGGTAAGCTGGCGGGTCGGCGATCTGGTCACCGATTCGCTGGCCTGGAGCAGCAGCGTGCGTCTTGGTGGCATCCGCGTCGGTCGCGACTTCAGCGTCCGTCCCGATCTGGTGACCTATCCGCTGCCCGCTTTTTCCGGTCAGGCCGCCGTGCCTTCCACCGTCGATCTCTTTATCAACGGCTATCGCTCCAGCCAGGCGAACGTGCAGCCTGGCCCCTGGTCGATGACCAATGTGCCATTCGTTAACGGCGCGGGTGATGCCGTGATCACCACCACCGATGCGGTTGGCCGCCGTGTTACCACCACCATGCCGTTTTACGTCTCCAGTAACCTGCTGAAATCGGGGCTGTCGGACTACGCCTTCTCTGCCGGGGCAATCCGCGAAAACTACGGCATAAAGAACTTCGATTATGGTGAGGCAGCGGCCAGTGGCTCTTATCGTTACGGTATGACCGACTGGCTGACGCTGGAGAGCCACGCCGAAGGCAGCGAAACGCTGGCGATGGGCGGGCTGGGTGGTCAGCTGCGCGTCGGCAGCTGGGGCGTGGTCAACGGCGCGGTGGCGCAAAGTCAGCTCGATGGCGAGAGCGGCAGGCAATATAGCTGGGGATATCAGTACAACAACCGCTGGTTCAACATCGGCACTCAACAGACCCAGCGCAGCAGCGACTTCGGCAATCTGGCGCTGGTCGGCAGCCGTGCCGGTAGCCAGGCGGATAGCCGCTACGCACTCTCACGCCGCAGTGCTCAGTACAGCGCCAGCGTCTCGCTGAACCGCTTTGGCAGCGTCGGTGCTGCCTTCATCGACATCACCGACGGTCAGGGCGATCGCACCCGGCTGTGGAACCTCTCATGGAGTAAAAATCTGTGGGGTAACAGCAGTCTGTATGTCTCGGCCAGCCGCGATCAGCAGGAGAGAAGCTGGACCGGGGCGATTTCGCTGGTGATCCCGTTTGGCGAACAGGGCAGCGTTGCCCTCAGCAACGAACGCGACCAGCGTGGCCGCGACAGTCAGCGCGTTTATGCCTCACGCGCCATGCCCAGCGACGGCGGGTTCGCCTGGGATGCCTCCTGGGCGAATCAGAGCGGAGACAGCGGCGATTATCGTCAGGGCAGCCTGCGCTATCGCAACAACCAGATTGATACCTCGGCGGGCTTCTATGGCGATGATGATAACCTCACCCAGTGGGCCGATCTCTCGGGTGCGCTGGTGTTAATGGACAACAGCGTCTTTGCCGCTAACGAGATCAACGACGCCTTTGTGCTGGTGAAGACCAACTATCCCGACGTTAACGTGCGCTACGAGAATCAGTCGATGGGACGCACCAATCAACAGGGTTATCTGCTGGTGCCCGCCATCAGCAGCTACTACCCGGCCAAATATGATATCGACACCCTCGACCTGCCGGCAGATATGACCACGCCACGGGTTGAGCAACGCTTTGCGGTGAAACGCCAGAGCGGCTATCTGCTCAACTTCCCGGTGGAGAAACTGCGCTCAGCCAGCGTAATCCTGGTCGATGCGCAGGGCCAGCCGCTGCCGGTATCAAGCCTGGTGCAGCGTCCCGATCATCCCACCGAGTATGTCGGCTGGGATGGCATCGTCTGGATGGAAGATCTCACCGCCAGTAACCCGATGCAGGTGGTGACGCCCGATGGCCGCCAGTGCGAAACCGAACTGCGCATCGCCAGCGGTCAGCCGCAGGCGCTGAAAACTTACGGCCCCCTGACCTGTGCGTTGCCCGCCCCTGCCGCAGGCAGCGCCCCCTCTCCCGCTGAATCTTTTACGTCCGGAAACCGACCATGATGAAATCTGTGATACTGGCTGGCCTGCTACTCTTACTGCCGTCGCTGGGCTACGCCGCCTGCGCCCTGCCCGCATCGACCGCCAGTTTCGGTTCAGTCACAACCTTTGTGGCTAACACCACCGTCAGTTCCACCACCACCAATGCCAACGTCAACTGTGGCGCGGGTGCCGGGCTGTCGCTGCTGGGCAATAACCAGATCACCTTTCAGCTGACGGGCGCGACCAATAGCAACGGCACGCGTGGTACGCTGAAACGCAGCGGTGATACCGGCAGCGATAATGTGCCGGTGCGGCTCTGCACCGACACGGCCTGCGCTACCGAACTGACGATTGGCGGCACGCCATTTGTCTATGGTTCGCAGACCCTGATCAACCTGGCGGGTTTGCTGGGCAGCCTTAACTTCGCCATCCCGGTCTATCTGCGCACCGTTCCCGGTCAGGTGGTCGCCGCCGGGACGTACCAGCTGACGCTGAATATGGCCGTGACTTATCGCATCTGCACCAGCGTTGCGATTGGCAATGTCTGTTTAAGCGAGCAGAACGGCAGCGGTGTCATCCCGGTTAATATCACCGCCATTCTTACCAATGACTGCACCACCATTACCGCGCCGAATATCAGCTTTGGCAGCGCGCCGCTGGTCGGCAGCTTCTCCGCCGTGTCACAGACCATCAACGTGTTGTGCAGCAAAGGCAGCACCTATACCGTCGGGCTGAGCAACGGCAGTTATCCGGTGGGCAGCGTCAGGAATATGGCGAGCGGCGCGAATCGGCTGAGCTATGAAATTTATAAAAGCACCACCAGCAATCGCTGGGGATCGGCAGGCACTGAACGCTGGAGCAGTACCACCTCGACGGCGGTATCCACGGATGGACTGACGCGCGGTTTTAACTACACCGCGCGCATCCTGACCACTCAGAACACGCCGCCAGCCGGAAACTACAGCGACAGCGTGGTGGTCGATTTGTCGTTTTAGAGTGAAGCACTGACCGGCGTGCCGCTGTGACGGGCCTGATACTGCTTCACCATCCGGCCAATCAGCAACGTGCCGATTAACCCACAGACTGCGGCAAAGGTCAGCCAGACGCCCGGCATTGCTTTGTCACCGGTGGCGTGAATCAGATAGCTGGAGATGGCAGGCGTAAAGCCGCCAAACAGCGCCGTCGCCAGGCTGTAAGCCATGGAGAAACCGGCGGCGCGCACCTCCGCAGGCATGATCTCCGCCAGATAGACCACCATCGCACCGTTATAGCTGGCATAGAGAAACGACAGCCACAGTTCCGCTTCCAGCAGGTGGGCGAAGCTGGCCGATCCCACCAGCCAGTGCAGCACCGGCCAGGTGGTGACAATCATCAGCAGGGTAAAAATGATCAGCAGCGGACGGCGTCCGACGCGGTCCGACAACGCCCCCATCAGCGGCAGCCAGATGAGGTTTGAGACACCGACACAGAGCGTCACCAGAAACGCCTGCTTGTCACTCATCATCAACACCGTTTTACCAAAGGTCGGGGTAAAGGCGGTGATCATGTAGAACATTACCGTGGTGGTGACCACCATCAGCATCCCCGCCAGCACCAGCGCCCAGTTACTGGCGACGGACCGCATAATTTCCGTCATGCTCGGATGATGTTTACGTTTGCTGAACGCCTCGGTCTCTTCCAGCATCCGGCGGATATAGAACAGGAACGGCACAATCAGACAGCCGATCACAAACGGGATACGCCAGCCCCATTCCGTCACCGCCTCTTTCGCCAGCAGATGATTCAGCATCAGACCCAGCAGAGCAGCAAAGATGACCGCAATCTGCTGGCTGCCTGACTGCCAGCTGACGAAAAAGCCTTTGCGTCCTTTGGGCGCGACTTCGGCCAGATAGACCGACACGCCACCCAGCTCCACGCCCGCCGAGAAGCCCTGCAACAGCCGTCCCAGCAGGATCAGAATCGGCGCTGCCACGCCCAGGGTGGCATAGCCCGGCACCAGCGCGATGGTCAGGGTGCCCATCGCCATTAAGCCCAGCGTCAGCAACAGCCCTTTACGACGACCATGATGGTCGATGTAGGCACCGAGGATGATCGCCCCCAGCGGGCGCATCAGGAAGCCTGCACCGAAAGTCATCAGGGTCAGCATCAGGGAGGCAAACGGGTCATCGCCGGGAAAGAAGGTTTTTGAAATGGCGGTGGCGTAGTAGCCAAACACCATAAAATCGTACATCTCCAGGAAGTTACCACTGGTGACGGTGAAGATGGTTCGGGCGGCACTTTTCGGCGGCTTTTGTAAAGAGGGGGTGTGACTCATAACGGCTTCCTGTTGTTTTTTAGCCGTTTTAGCCTGCCTGATGCGGGATTAATGTGACCTGGCTCACCATTGCACTTTACAAACCCATGTACATAAGTAACAACTAATTAACAAGTCAGTTCGAGGAGCATAAGTGATTACCCTGGCCCTGATTTGCCTGATTTTATAGGGCTGGAGAGCAGCCATAAAAAAAGGCGACCTGAACAGTCGCCTTTTTCCTGAGCCGGATAACCCGCTATTTCTTCACGGTTTCCATGCCCATCAGACCAATTTTCAGATAGCCCGCCGTGCGTAGCTTATCCATCACGCTCATCAGCGTTTCATAATCGACTGACTTATCCGCCTGGAAGAAAATGGTGGTCTCTTTGTTGCCCTGGGTCTGGTTAGTCAGCACGTTAACCAGCGACTCCGGCATGACCTGATCGTTACCGACATAAAGCTGCTTATCCGCTTTAATCGAAAGGTAAACCGGCTTTTCCGGGCGCGGCTGCGGCGCGCTGGTTGAGGCGGGCAGATTGACGCGTACGTCTACCGTGGCCAGCGGCGCGGCCACCATAAAGATGATCAGCAGAACCAGCATGACGTCGATAAACGGCGTCACGTTGATCTCATGCATTTCACCATCCGTTTCCAGATCGTCGTTTAATCGCATTGCCATAAGAACTTACCCTAAGCGCAGTTTCTGAGCCGTCGCAGGACGCGGAACATCAGTTGCGACGGTGCCCAGATCGATATCACGGCTCTGCAGCAGCATCACCTGAGCGGCGACATCACCCAGCGAGGCTTTGTAGTTGGCGATCATGCGGGCAAAGACGTTGTAGATCACCACCGCCGGAATCGCAGCGATCAGGCCAATCGCGGTTGCCAGCAGCGCTTCGGCGATACCTGGTGCAACAACCGCAAGGTTCGTCGTCTGGGTTTTAGCGATGCCGATAAAGCTGTTCATGATGCCCCATACGGTGCCGAACAGGCCGATAAACGGCGCAACCGAACCGATGGTCGCCAGGAAGCCATTGCCCCGGCCTGCATGACGGCTGAACGCAGCGACGCGGCGCTCAAGGCGGAAACTGGTACGATCTTTAATCCCGTTGGTATCTTCCACGCCAGCCGACAGTTCAAGCTCATTCTGCGCATCATTCAGCAGCACCACACTGTGGCTGTGACCGGTAAACGACTGGGCAATGCGGGCGGCGTCATTCAGATTGCGGGCTTCGCCCAGCGCCAGATGCTCGCGCTTCAGGCGGCGCTTAGCGGCGCTGAGTTCGGCATATTTGCCGAAGAAGATCGCCCAGGTCACCACTGAGGCCAATAACAGGCCAATCATGACCACCTTTACCACGATATCGGCATGTTGATACATGCCCCAAACGGAGAGGTCCGTTTGCATCAAATCACTGGCTACCACGCTGCTTCTCCAACTTCTGATTCAGGGATGCGAGACAAGCGCGAATAATAGCAAAACGACGGCGAATTGATAGTAGTTCTCATTAGTATTTACAAAGCTGATCGACGCCATTTACCCGCAATTGACCAGGTTTAAACACTTTTGACAGGATGTTTCGAAAATGTGAAGTTGCATGAAAATTTATTAAAACATCGTTTCAAAATGTGATGGCATTCATTCAATCAGCATTGCCGCATTTTACTGGCGCGCGTTTTCACTATGCTGGCTCCACACGGTTCTCTCCGGTTAGCCCCCGACGCCGGACGCCGTCCTACCTCAGCGGGAGACAAAATAATGAGAATGACGAAAACATGCCTGGCCAGTGCCCTGGCGGCGATGATGATGAGCGCCACCGCCACGGCACAGGTGATCAAAGTGGCTGAAGTCCAGCCTGCCGGTTATCCGACCGTGGTCGCCTTGCAGCACATGGGCGACAAACTCAAACAGGCCACCGATGGACGGCTGGAGATGAAGCTCTTCGCCGGTGGCGTGCTGGGGGACGAAGATCAGACGCTGCAACAGGTGCAGCTGGGCGCAATCGACATGATCCGTGTGTCGCTGGCGCCAGTCACCTCGATCGCCCCGGAAACCAGCGTGCTGACCCTGCCCTACATTTTCCGCGACATTGACCACATGCACAAAGTGCTGGATGGCGAGATAGGTCGCGAAATTGCCGACAAATTCGATAAAGATCCCAACGCCCGCATGGTGTTCCTGGGCTGGACCGATGCCGGTGAGCGCAACATGATCACCAAGAAGCCGCTGGCAAAACCGGAAGATCTGAAAGGCATGAAGATTCGGGTGCAGAACAGCGCCATCTCATTGGCGACCCTGAAAGCGATGGGCGCGAATCCGGTGGCGATGGGCGTCAGTGAAGTGTTCAGTGCGATGCAGACCGGCGTGGTCGATGGCACCGAGAACAACCCACCGACCTTTGTCGCCCATAACTATATGCCGGTGGCGAAGTACTACACCCTCAGCGGCCACTTTATCCAGCCAGAGATGATCCTGTTTTCAAAACGCGCCTGGGATCGCCTGAAACCTGAGGATCAGGCGCTACTGAAGAAGCTCGGCAAAGAGGCGCAGGATGAGGAGCGCCAGCTCTGGGCGACCTATACCGAAGAGTCGATCGCCAAAATGAAGGCGGGTGGCGTCACCTTCCAGCAGACCGACCGCGACTACTTCGTCAAAGCGACCCAGCCGGTGCGCGATCAGTTTGGCGGCAAATATCAGGATCTGATGACCCGGATCGCTGAGGTGAAATAACCCTTCCGCGCCACACTGCCGTGTGGCGTGCTTAATCAGGTATCAATTATGGCTGCTTATACACGTCTGATGGATGGGCTCTATCTGCTCTGCATGCTGGTGGCCGCCGTGGCACTGATGATTATGGTGACGGTGATCCCGATCGGGATCTTCGCCCGCTACGTGATGAACGGCGCGCTCTCCTGGCCGGAACCGGTGGCCATTATCTGCATGATCATTTTTACGTTTATTGGCGCACCGGTCGGACTGCGGGCCGGAACGCATATCTGCGTTTCCATGGTCACCGATCGCCTGTCACCCGCCCGGCAACGCCTGATGCTGCGCGTCAGCGATCTGCTGATGATCCTCACCTGTCTGGTGATCTTTCAGGCCAGTTACAGCCTGTGCGAAGCGATGTGGGTGCAGACGCTCGCTTCATTACCGGCAGTGACTTACGGTGAGATGTATCTGCCGATCCCGATTGGCGCGATCTTCACCCTGCTGTTTGTTGTTGAGCGATTGCTGACCGGCGATCAGAGCCAGCGGCCGATTGTCACGCTGGGCGGCACCCACTAACGCGGAGCAGAAAAATGGATGCATTGATCTTGATAGGCAGTTTGCTGGTGTTGCTGATGGTGGGTTTTCCGGTCGCCTTTGCGGTGGGGCTGAGCGCCTTTATTGGCGCCTGGTGGATCGATCTGCCGCTGGAAGCGGTGGTGATTCAGGTGACCAACGGCATTAACAAATTTTCGCTGCTGACTATCCCGTTCTTTATTCTCGCGGGTGCGATTATGGCGGAGGGCGGGATTGCCCGGCGGCTGGTCAACTTCGCCTATATCTTTGTCGGCTTTATTCGCGGTGGCCTGTCGCTGGTGAACATTGTCGCCTCGACCTTCTTTGGCGCGATTTCCGGCTCATCGGTGGCCGATACCGCCTCGATTGGCTCGGTGATGATTCCGCAGATGGAGGAGAAAGGCTATCCGCGTGATTTCGCCGCCGCCGTCACCGCCAGCGGCTCAGTGCAGGCGGTGCTGACGCCACCCAGCCACAACTCGGTGATTTACTCGCTGGCGACCGGCGGCATGGTGACCATCTCCTCGCTGTTTGTTGCCGGTATCTTTCCTGGCCTGCTGCTGGGTGGCTGCCTGATGATAATGTGCCTGGGTTTTGCCCATAAACGCGGCTATCCCAAAGGAGAACGTATTCCGTTTCGTCAGGCGCTGAAAATCTTCTTCGACGCGTTCTGGGGCCTGTTTACCGTGGTGATCATTATGGGTGGTATTCTCTCCGGCATCTTTACCGCCTCGGAGTCCGCCGCGATCGCCTGTATCTGGGCCTTTTTCGTCACCATGTTTATCTACCGCGACTTTAAATGGAGCCAGCTGCATATCCTGCTGTTCCGCACCATTAAAACCGTCACCATCGTGATGGTGCTGATCGCCTTCGCGGCCGGGTTTGGCGCGGTGATGACCTTTATGCAACTGCCGACGATTATCACCGAGGCGTTCACCAGCCTCTCCGATAACAAATATGTGATCCTGATGTGTATCAATATCCTGCTACTGGTGGTGGGAACGCTGATGGATATGGCACCGCTGATCCTGATCCTGACGCCAGTGCTGTTGCCGGTCGCTACCGCGCTTGGCGTCGATCCGGTTCACTTCGGCATGATCATGCTGACTAACCTCGGGATCGGCCTGATCACCCCGCCGGTCGGTACGGTACTGTTTGTCGCCAGTGCGGTCAGTAAGCAGAAAATCGAGCAGGTGGTCAGAGCCATGCTGCCGTTTTACGGCATGCTGTTTATCGTGCTGATGCTGATTACCTATATTCCCGCCATCTCCCTCTGGTTACCGCGCCTGATGGGCGTGATGTAGCGTCGGCAAAATCGGGTCCGGTGGCGGACCCGATTTTCATCCTGCGAAGCACTCTGATAATCACCATTGAGTCTCAACCCTGCTGGTCGTTTCGTGGTAACGTGAGGGCTTAGTCAGAAGCGGCAAAGGCGACTCATGACCACCAGAAAAATTGATACCACGCTCGTCAGTGCAGGACGCAGCAAGCGTTATACCCAGGGTTCGGTGAACAGTGTGATTCAACGGGCCTCCTCGCTGGTTTTTGATACGGTCGCGGAGAAGAAACGCGCCACCGCCGGTCGGGCAAAAGGCGAACTCTTTTATGGCCGTCGTGGCACCCTGACGCACTTTGCGCTGCAGGATGCGATGACGGAGCTGGAAGGCGGCGCAGGCTGTGTGCTCTACCCCTGTGGCGCGGCTGCCGTGGCGAACGCGATTCTGGCGTTTGTCGAGGCGGGCGACCACGTGCTGATGAGTGGCGCAGTCTATGAACCGACCCAGGATTTCTGTACTAAAATCCTGACTAAGCTGCAGGTTTCAACGGGCTGGTTCGATCACTGCATCGGCAGTGAAATCGGTGAGCTGGTGCAGCCCAATACCCGGGTCGTTTTCCTGGAATCGCCTGCCTCTATCACGATGGAAGTTCAGGATATTCCGGCGATTGTGGCGGCGGTTCGCGCCAAAGCGCCCGAGGCGATCATTATGATCGACAACACCTGGGCGGCCGGTATTTTATTTGATGCGCTGGCGCACGGCATCGATATTTCGATTCAGGCGGGCACCAAATATCTGATTGGTCACAGCGATGCGATGATCGGCACGGCGGTCGCCAATGCGCGCTGTATCGATCAGCTGCGCGAGAACTCCTATCTGATGGGTCAGATGGTCGATGCCGATACCGCCTACATGGCGAGTCGGGGGCTGCGCACGCTGGGCACCCGTCTGCGTCAGCATGAAGAGAGCGCGATTCAGGTGGCAGAGTGGCTGGCAGCGCGTCCCGAAGTGGCGCGGGTTAATCACCCGGCGCTGGCGCAGAGCAAAGGTCATCAGTTCTGGCAGCGTGATTTTAACGGCAGCAGCGGCCTGTTCTCTTTTATCCTGCAGGAAAAACTCAGCGCGCCCCAGCTGGCGGAATATCTCGATCACTTCCATCATTTCAGCATGGCGTACTCCTGGGGCGGCTATGAATCGCTGATCCTGGCGAATCAGCCGGAAGAGCTGGCCGCGATTCGTCCGGCGGGTGGAGTCGACTTCACCGGTACGCTGGTGCGACTGCATATTGGTCTGGAGCACGTTGACGATCTGCTGGCTGACCTGGACGCCGGTTTTGCACGCCTGACGCGTTAATAAACTCAGGCAAAAGATAAACAGACGCTAAACAGAAGATGAACCGGGTAGCGGCCACCCGCAGAGTTTGCCGGGCTGCTGCTCATTTATTGTTAAAATTTATCCCAGACCGTTCAGGTCATCAGTGAGGTCGCTGCATTTATTGCGCAGCGCCGCGACCGATTGCCTGAATGCAGACGGATAGTTCCTTGTGACGTGATGGAATAGCAAATGGGTGTTTTACACGAGATTGTCCACGCGCTCTGGCATCAGGATTTTGCCGCGCTGGCAAATCCGGATGTGGTGTGGGTGGTGTACGGCGTGATGTTCCTGACGCTGTTTCTGGAAAATGGGCTGTTACCCGCCTCTTTCCTGCCGGGCGATAGCCTGCTGCTGCTGGCGGGTGCGATGGTGGCAAAAGGGGTGATGGATTTTGTGCCGACGATGGTGATCCTCACCACCGCCGCCAGCCTGGGCTGCTGGCTGAGCTATCTGCAGGGTCGCTGGCTGGGGAATACCCGGCTGGTGAAGAGCTGGCTGATGCATCTGCCGGCGCAGTATCACCAGCGCGCCTGGAATATGTTTAACCGTCACGGCCTGATGGCGCTGCTGGTCGGCCGTTTTCTGGCTTTCATCCGGACGATCCTGCCAACCATGGCGGGCATTGCGGGCTTACAGAATGGTCGCTTTCAACTGTTCAACTGGCTCAGCGGCGTGCTGTGGGTTGGCATCGTCGTGACGTTTGGCTATGGCATCAGCCAGGTGCCGTTCATCAAGCGTCATGAAGATCAGGTGATGGCGATCCTGATGATACTGCCGATGGTGTTGCTGTTTCTCGGGCTGTTCGGCAGCATTCTGGTTATCTGGAAAAAGCGTCGGCAGAAACAGGCCTGACGTCAGCGCGTAGCATCAGGATCCGCCGCCACTCAGGCGGACGGATCCGCTACCGTCTGCCGCACACGATTCACCTCTTCCCCTGGCGTCACGCCAAAATAGCGCTTAAATTCCCGCGAAAACTGTGAGGGACTTTCATAGCCAACCCGCACCGCCGCTGCACTCGCTTTCAGTCCATCGTGCAGCATCAGTAATCGCGCCTGATGCAGGCGATATCGCTTGAGATACTGCAGGGGCGAGGTCTGCGTAACCGCTTTAAAGTTATGGTGAAAGGCTGAAACGCTCATGTTCACTTCCGCCGCCAGCGCATCGACGCTGAGGTTTTCCGCATAGTGATTCTCAATCCGTCGCAGGGCACGCGCGATCAGGCTGAATTGCGTCTGTCGGCTCACCAGTGAGAGCAGCGCACCACCAATCGGGCCAGTCAGCACGTAGTAGATAATCTCCCGCACGATGTGCGGCCCCAGCACCCGCGCATCGCGCGGCTGGGTCATCACATCAAGCAGCCGCTCAGCGGCACACAGCATCGGTTCCGTCAGCCACGCCGAGTGGATCCCCGAGGTCTGCGGCTGGGGCTGGAACTGATCGTCATCGCCGATTTCAATCAGCAGATCCTGCAGGCTGGCGGTATCGACATTAAGGCACAGCCCGGCAATCGGCACCTCTGGCGAGGCCCAGGTTTCGCACTCCACCGGCAGCGGCACCGTGAGCATCAGGTACTTGCTGGCGTCATACTGAAACACCGTGCTGCCGAGATAGCCGGTTTTGCTGCCCTGAAACAGGATCACAATGCCGGGCTGATACATCATCGGCGTACGGGGACGATATTGATTAGCGTAAATCAGCGACACATTTTCGACCGGGCAAAGACGGTCGTGACCATGGGTCATTAATGTGACGACCTGCTGCGCCAGCCGGTGACACAGGGCATCGTGCGCCATAGCGACTCCTTTTACGGGCAAAAAGCCAGTGTGCCGTGCGAATGCCTGAATCACCAGCAGCCTGGAGAATCAGGCAAGAAATTTACCGGATCGGGCATGGCGGCAGAACCGCTGTTGTTGCCTCAGCTAAGCAGGCTGAGAATTGTTGGCTAGACTTAAGCACAGTGAAATCTCACGGATTAACCGCAACGGAAAGGAGCAACTATGGCAGACCAACCCATTATCAAACTGCGCGATGGCAATATGATGCCGCAACTCGGACTCGGCGTGTGGCAGGCCAGCATTGAAGATGCACGTCATGCGGTGCTGAAAGCGCTGGAGGTCGGCTATCGCTCAATCGATACCGCCGCCGCCTATAAGAATGAAGAGGCGATTGGCCAGGCACTGCAGGAAACTGACGTGCCGCGTGAAGAGATTTTCGTGACCACCAAACTCTGGAACGACGATCAGCAGAACGTTCAGCAGGCGATGGAAACCAGCCTGGAGAAACTGAAACTGGAGCAGGTTGATCTCTATCTGATGCACTGGCCGTGCCCGGAAAAAGACAATTATGTCGATGCCTGGAAGAAGATGATTGAATTGCAGCAGCAGGGGCTGACTAAAAGTATCGGCGTCTGTAACTTCCATGAGGCGCATCTGAAGCGACTGCTGGATGAAACCGGTGTCACGCCGGTGGTGAACCAGATTGAGCTGCACCCGATGCTACAGCAGCGCACGCTGCATGCGTGGAACGCACTGCATCAGATCCAGACCGAATCCTGGAGTCCGCTGGCGCAGGGCGGCAAAGGGGTCTTCGATCAGGAGATCATCAAGTCGCTGGCGAAGAAATATGGCAAGACGCCGGCACAGATCGTGATCCGCTGGCATCTGGATAGCGGCCTGGTGGTGATTCCGAAGTCAGTGACACCAGCCCGCATTGAAGAAAACTTTAAGGTGTTCGACTTCCGTCTGGACAAGCATGAAGTGAGCGATATTGCGAAGCTGGACAGCGGCAATCGTCTGGGGCCGGATCCGGAAACCTTTAACTAAGGCTGGGCGTCACCAGGTGAGCTCACCTTATCTGCCCTGCGGCTGGGGCAGCTAACAATTAACGCGGTCAGGCGGGCTCTCCCTGCCTGACCGCGCTGTTATGCGCTGGGCTGCACCACCAGCTGACCGGCAGTACCGCGGTCGGCCAGTTCCAGCGTCTGACTGTAGTAGACGAACGGGAAGTGATCTGACGAACTTTGCGGGAAAGTGACCATCAGTTCCACGCTGCCATCGACCCACACCGTATCTTTCCAGCCACGATCTTCGCCCATCGGCTGTGCACCATTCACACTTTTAATCAGGAACATCACGCCCTGGATATGCAGCGACTGTGGCCGGTCAGCATGCAGGATCCAGCGCTCAAAGGTGCCCTGCTGTGCTGTGGTGTCAATGCGGCTCATATCCCAGATCGCGCCGTTAATGCCCGGCATGCTGTCACCGATGCGGAATTCACGGGTGCGAACCGCCACGCCATCCAGAATCTGATCGGCCAGCAGCCGCATCGGCAGATTATCCGTCACCAGCGGCAGCAAGCCGGTTGGCCGCAGCGTCAGGATCAGGGTTGACGTCAGAATGGAGGATGGCTCAAAGAAGCCGCGCAGCCGATCCATAATGCCCGCCGCCGTACCTGCGGTAATCGACACTTCATCGCCCTGCGACATATCCACCAGCACTTCGCGGCGTTCGCCCGGCGCCAGTGACAGGCGCTGCACCGCCACCGGCGCAGGCAGATAGCCCTGATCGCTGGCGATGACCATAAACGGGCGATTGTCGCTGAGCACCATCTCATAGCGGCGCGCATTCGAGGCGTTCAGCAGACGCAGACGCACCCAGCCGCGTGACACCTCCACAAACGGATTGCGTACGCCATTCACCAGCAGCGTGTCGCCCAGGAAACCACCATCCTGCGGCGGGTCATAGACCGGCGTGGCAAAGTTATCGAGCCGCTTGTCCTGAATGATAATCGGGAAGTCATCGACGCCGTAATGCTTCGGCAACGGCAGCTGCCTGCCAATATCATCTTCCACCAGCCACATCCCCGCCAGTCCGTTATAGATGTGCGGAGCCATGCGGTTCGGCGTGTTGGCGTGATACCAGCAGGTTGAGGCCGCCTGACGAATCGGCAGCACCGGCGACCAGTCGACACCGGCTGACATCATACGCGGCGCGCCACCCATCAGCGCGCCCGGCAACTGCAGGCCGCTGATAGTCATGGAGACCGGCTCGTTCAGACGGTTGCTGTAGATCAGCTTAACGTCATCGCCGCTGTAAACCCGGACGGTCGGGCCAAGATAGAGGCCATTAATGCCCCACACCGGCACTTTGTTGTTGTCGCCATTAAAAGACCAGTGGCTGCGCTGCATTGTCAGGAACAGCGGCTGACCGCGACGGGATTCCAGCAACGGCGGAACCGGAAGTGGCGTGTCGCCATTAGCTGAAGAAGCGGCACGCGCCGCATGAGGTAGTACACTGGCGCTAAGCGCCGCTCCGGCAGAAAGCTGGATGAACTGACGTCTGCTGAAAGACATAAAACTTCTGACCCTTTACGCGTGGCGCTAAGCGCCGACCCTGTTTTTATTGATCTGTTTTTGCTGTGCTGCGTTCACGGCGGGCGGACGTGCCCCGCCGTGCGGCATCCCTGCAGGATAGTTCGGCGAATGGTTCGCCGGTCAGATATTTCCGTTTTTTTCGCGTTCTGCGACTTCGGCGTTCAGCTCTTCCAGCTTTGCCGCCATCAGTTCGCGACAGTGGGTCGCCAGCTTACGCACCGACGACGACTCGAAAGCCTTTACATCAATCGGTGGCAGCATCTCAACGATCACCAGCCCGTTTTTCCAGCGATTGAGGTTGATCTTGCCATGCGTGTTAGAGACCACAATCGGAATGATCGGCACACCCGCCGCCACTGCGGCGTGAAAGGCACCGGTTTTAAACGGCAGCAGGCCGCGGCCACGACTGCGCGTCCCTTCCGGGAACATCCAGATGGAGATGCGCTTACTGTTAAACTCATCTACCAGCTGACCTATCGTGCCGCGTGCTTTTGCACGGTCATCGCGATCGATCAGCAGGTTACCGGTCAGCCAGTAGAGCAGGCCAAAAAACGGCACCCACAACAGGCTCTTCTTGCCCACCGTCACCGTACAGGGCTGCACCATTTTAGCCGCGGTGACCATGTCATAGTTGTTCTGATGGTTCGCGATGTAGATCGCATTACCATAATTTTCAGCACCTTCCGGTCTGCGTAGTTCTACTTTAAGGCCAAATACCGTCGACAGTTTGCCGAACAGATGGCCAAATGTGGCGACATGACGCGGATTACGCGGTGAAAACAGACACCAGATACAGCCAGATATACAGACTAAGATCGAATAGATGACCACAATAATGGCACGCAGAATCAGTAACATAGTTCCCTCATTGAGCCACGGCTGACGCGGTGTCAGCCGGGTAGTTTACGCTTCGCTATCCGGGCTCGCCGGACGCGCAGGCGCATCCAGTTCAACACGATCAATTTTTTGCAGGCCGCGCGGTAACAGCGTGCCGCGACGTCCGCGATCGGCGCGGAATTTTTGTAGCTCTTCACTGCGCAGCAGCATTTTACGCTTGCCCACGTGCAGCGTGATAGCGCTGCCCGGCGGCAAAATCATCAGCCAGGCCAGTTTGTCCTGACCGGCGGCCGCTTCCGCGGATGGAATCGAGATGATTTTGTTGCCCTTGCCTTTCGACATCTGCGGCAGCTCCCCGACCGGGAACATCAGCATCCGTCCCGCCTGGGTGATCGCCAGCAGCATGTCATCTTCATGATGGACGGCCATCGGCGTCATCACGCGAGCGTTTTCCGGCAGCGTCAGCAGCGCTTTACCGGCGCGGTTGCGCGACACCAGATCGCTGAAGGTACAGATAAAGCCGTAACCCGCATCAGAGGCCATCAGCAGGCGCTGGTCATCCGGCTCCATCAGCACCTGTTCAACTACCGCACCCGGCGGTGGCGTCAGCTTGCCGGTCAGCGGCTCGCCCTGCCCGCGCGCTGAAGGCAGCGACGTTGGATCCAGGGTGTAGCTGCGGCCGGTGGAGTCGATAAAGGCCACCGGCTGATTGCTCTTGCCGCGTGCCGCAGCCAGATAGCTGTCGCCGGCTTTGTAGCTGAGTCCGGCTGGATCGATATCGTGGCCTTTGGCGCTACGCACCCAGCCCATCTGCGACAGCACAATGGTCACCGGTTCAGACGGCACCAGCTCGGTTTCGCTCAGGGCTTTGGCTTCTTCACGCTCACGCAGCGGCGAGCGACGATCGTCGCCGTAGCTGGCGCTGTCAGCCTGTAACTCTTTTTTCAGCAGGGTGTTCATCTTGCGTTCAGAGGCCAGCGTGGCCTGCAGCTGATCGCGCTCTTTTTCCAGCTCCGCCTGCTCGCCACGGATCTTCATCTCTTCCAGTTTTGCCAGGTGGCGCAACTTCAGTTCGAGGATCGATTCGGCCTGGGTTTCGCTGATGCCAAAGCGTGACATCAGGACCGGCTTAGGCTCATCCTCAGTACGGATGATCTCGATCACTTCATCGATGTTCAGGAACGCAACCAGCAAACCTTCCAGGATATGCAGGCGGCGCAGCACGCGATCCAGGCGGTGATTCAGACGACGTTTGACCGTATCGCGGCGAAACACCAGCCATTCGGTCAGGATCTCATGCAGGTTTTTCACCGCAGGGCGGTTATCCAGCCCGATCATGTTGAGGTTAACGCGGTAGCTCTTTTCCAGATCGGTGGTGGCGAACAGATGGTTCATCACCTGATCGAGATCGACGCGGTTGGAGCGCGGAACGATCACCAGGCGGGTCGGGTTTTCGTGATCCGATTCATCACGCAGATCCTCCACCATCGGCAGCTTTTTATTGCGCATCTGGTTCGCAATCTGCTCCAGCACGCGCGCGCCCGACACCTGATGCGGCAGCGCGGTAATCACCGCCTCGCCCTCTTCCTTCTTCCAGACTGCACGCTGGCGAATCGAGCCGCGACCGGTCTGATAGATTTTGCGGATTTCGTCACGCGGCGTGATGATCTCCGCCTCTGTAGGATAATCAGGCCCCTGGACAATATCCAGCAGCTGTTCCAGCGTGGTTTTCGGCGAGTCGATCAGTGCGATGGCGGCCTGAGCTACTTCGCGCAGGTTGTGCGGCGGAATATCGGTCGCCATACCCACGGCAATCCCGGTGGTGCCGTTCAGCAGAATATTGGGCAGGCGCGCCGGTAACATCTTCGGCTCCTGCAGCGTGCCATCAAAGTTCGGCTGATAATCGACCGTCCCCTGACCCAGCTCACCCAGCAGCAGCTCGGCATATTTTGACAGGCGGGATTCGGTGTAACGCATCGCCGCAAACGACTTGGGATCATCCGGTGCACCCCAGTTACCCTGGCCATCGACCAGCGGATAACGGTAGGAGAACGGCTGCGCCATCAGCACCATCGCTTCATAACAGGCGCTGTCGCCGTGCGGATGGTATTTACCCAGCACGTCACCTACGGTACGCGCCGATTTTTTGAATTTTGCGCTGGCGCTCAGTCCCAGTTCGGACATGGCGTAGACGATACGTCGCTGAACCGGCTTTAATCCGTCGCCAATGTAAGGCAGGGCGCGGTCCATGATGACGTACATCGAATAGTTTAAGTACGCATTCTCGGTGAATGTGTGCAGGGCAAGACGCTCTGCACCATCCTGAGTCAGTTCACTCATTAATTTCTCATCCTCACATCGTGGCCCACAACGGCGGGACACCCGGCGGTGGTTTGGCGAGGATAGTACCTTATTCGCTGGTGTTAGTCACAGGGGAAGCGCGGGAGAGCAGGCGTCCCGCCACCCGATTTCATATGCCGGAGGCACGCCGGATTCAGACCGGCAAGTGCCTGACCTCTCTGCGGAAGTGGATCAGGGCTTTGCGCCCATCCACTGGCGGGCAATGTCACGATATTCGCCTGTGGCGGTGCTGAGATGCAGCCACTGATCGACATAGAGCTTCCAGCTGATATCGTCACGCGGAATCATGTAAGCCTTCTCGCCATACTGCAGCGGTTTGTCGGGATTGATCGCGCAGAGCGTCGGGTAATGTTGCTGCTGAAAACGCGCTTCAGAGGCATCGGTGATCATCACATCCGCCTTGTTGTCCACCAGTTGCCGGAAGATGGTGACGTTATCGTGGAACAGCGTCAGTGAGGCCTTTGGCAGGTGGCTGTGCACAAAGGCTTCGTTGGTGCCGCCTGCCGGTTCAATCAGCCGCACGTCAGGCCGGTTAAGCTGTTCGATGGTCTGGAAGCGATCTTTATCGCTGCAGCGCACCAGTGGGATTTTGCCATCCACATCCAGCGGCCGGGCGAACCAGGCGGTCTGCTGGCGTTTCAGCGTGACGGAGACGCCGCCGACGGCGATATCACACTGCTTTGCCAGAAAATCGGGCATCAGGTTTTTCCAGCTGGTTGGCACCCACTCCACTTTCGCGCCGAGCGAGGTAGCCAGCGCGTTCGCCATGCTGATATCCAGCCCTTCATACTGACCATCGGGTCGCAGGTAGCTGTAAGGCTTGTAATCACCGGTGGTGCAGACCTTAAGCGTTTTAGAACTGAGGATGGTGTCGAGATGAGATTGTGCCTGGACAGCATTGCTGGCCAGCAGCAAAGCGAAGACTATTTTTTTCATTTTGCGTTTTTCTTTAATTGTTTTCATGGTGAGTTTGCCTGCCGATGGTGCCATAAACCGGCGCATTGTTGCTTCCACAGCAAAAGTGTTGTGATCAACCTCCCATTTTTCTGCGACCGTAGCGCGCGTAAGCTAAGCGCCATATTCAGGAAATGAGGCAAACAATTCATGAGCAAGATTTTAATTATCGATGGCGGCAAAACCTTTGCCCACTCTAAAGGCGAACTGAACCACACGCTGACCGACGTTGCGGCCAGCCAGTTGCGTGACATGGGGCATGAGGTGTCTGTGACCCTGGCTGACAGCGACTACGTGGTCGCAGATGAAGTGCAGAAATATGTCGACAGTGATGTGGTGATTTATCAGATGCCAGGCTGGTGGATGGGCGAGCCGTGGACCGTGAAGCGTTACATCGATGAAGTCTTTACCGAAGGCCACGGCTCGCTCTACGCCAGCGATGGCCGTACCCGTTCTGATGCGGCAAAGAAATATGGTTCCGGCGGTCTGCTGCAGGGCAAAAAATATATGCTGTCACTGACCTGGAACGCGCCGCTGCAGGCCTTTACCGACCCGGAGCAGTTCTTTGAAGGCGTCGGCGTCGACGGTCTTTATCTGCACTTCCACAAAGCCAACCAGTTCCTGGGCATGGAAGCGCTGCCGACCTTTATCTGCAACGATGTGATTAAAGCGCCGGACGTGCCACGCGATATTGCCGCTTATCGGACCCATCTTAGTCGCGTTTTTGCGTAAGATGGCTGGGGGACACCCCCTATTTTCCCACGAAAGAGGAATTCGCGAATGTTAACAGTCGTTGCTGAAATTTGTGTCAAACCCGGTCGCCGTCAGGCCGTGCTGGATGCGGTGAAAAAACTGATCCCGCTGGTTTTAGAAGAAGAAGGCTGCCATCAGTATGACGCGCTGCTGGACCATCAGGCGCAGGTGCCGTGGAAACAGAACTCGCCGGACTCCATTTTTATGCTGGAACAGTGGGAAACGCTGCGTCATCTGGAGCAGCATCAGCAGATGCCGCACATGGATGCGCATCGCGCCATCATTAAAGATGATGTCGTGGATGTGAAGATTCTGGTGCTGGAACCCAGCGCCTGATTCGTGCTGAAGGCTTAACCCCTTTTCGGTAAAAGGGGTCAGGCTGCTGACAACCTCAAACCTGAGTGCCTCTGGCAGCAATGAATTAGCTCAACGCGAAGGGAACACGGTCAGAAGAGGAAAGCGTCCCGCGCCAGGGATGGCGCGGGTAGAGCGACCAGGGACTGGCTTGAGCGTCTTTCCGATCTGACCGTGTTCCCTGTGCAAGCACAATCTCAAAGCGAATCCGGCCAGACTTGCCAGCATCTCCAAACCCCTGCCCTATGACAGGGGTTTTTTATTATGCCAGGAGAGATCACAGCAGCTGACGCCGATCAATCTCGGTGCGGAGAAAATCCAGAAAGCAGCCGATGCGCGAAGAGAGCGTGGTGTTACGGTAATAGACCGCATGCACCGGCAACCGCAGCTCGCGGGTTTCAGCGGGGAGAACCGGCACCAGCCGGCCTGCCGCGCAATCTTCCCGGCTGACAAAGTCGGAGAGGCGTGCGATCCCCTGTCCTGCCAGCGCCAGCTGCCGGATGGTTTCGCCGCTGGAGGCAGAGATTGTGGGCTTAATGCGCATGAAATCGCCATCAGGCTGCCATATCGGCCAGACGTTGTGCGCCTCAAGATGGCTGAAGCCGATGATTTGATGCTGCGCGAGATCGGCAACGCTCTGCGGGGTGCCCGCTTTCGCCAGATAGGCCGGACTGGCCATCAGCCGGATCGCACTGCTGCCAAGCATCCGGGCGCGCAGCGTAGAGTCGCGCAGTTCGCCGATGCGAATGGCAATGTCCGTTTGCTGCTCCAGCAGATCGATCAGGATATCGTCGGTATTCAGTTCAAGCTGGATCAGGGGATAGCGGGCGCGGAAATCGTCCACCAGCGGCACAATCACATGCAGCATAAAAGGGGTGGCGGCGTTTACCCGCAGCCGCCCTGACGGCATCTCGCGCCGCAGGGCTATCTGCTCTTCGGCCTGCTCAACCGAGGCCAGGATCTGTCGCGCATGCTCCAGAAAAACCTGTCCCTCTTCGGTCAGCGCCAGCCGTCGGGTGGTGCGATGCAGCAGGGTGGTCTGCAGCTTACTCTCCAGCCGGGACAACGCCCGGCTGATGCCCGAACTGGTCTGCGCCAGCTGGGATGCCGCCGCGGTAATGGAACCGCTGTCCACCACCGCCACCCAGGCGCGTAACTCTTCCAGGGTAATTTTCACAAGGATTACTGTCTCTGCTCTGAATCTGCCGGGTTCTCCGGGGATGTGCTGGCTGAAGCACAAAGAGAACAGGACGCTTTCGCGTCCTGTTCTTTTACACTTCGATATCGGCCTTGTCGCCTTTTTCCTGCAACCAGTTACGCCGGTCTTCGGAGCGTTTCTTCGCCAGCAGCATATCCATCATGCGCAGCGTCTGGTCGATATCCTCTTCACTGATGGTCAGCTGTACCAGACGGCGGGTATTCGGATCCAGCGTCGTTTCACGCAGCTGCAAAGGGTTCATCTCACCCAGCCCTTTAAAGCGCTGAACGTTAGGTTTGCCCTTTTTGCGTTTCAGCTGCTCCAGCACGCCCTCTTTCTCATCTTCATCCAGCGCGTAGTAGACCTCTTTACCGAGATCGATACGGTAGAGCGGCGGCATGGCAACGTAGACGTGTCCGTTTCTGACCAGTGAACGGAAATGTTTCACGAACAGGGCACACAGCAGCGTGGCGATGTGCAGACCATCCGAGTCCGCATCCGCCAGAATGCAGATCTTGCCGTAGCGCAGCTGTGAAAGATCTTCGCTGTCGGGATCGATGCCGATCGCCACGGAAATATCATGCACTTCCTGCGACGCCAGCACCTCATCGGAAGAGACTTCCCAGGTGTTCAGGATCTTGCCCTTAAGCGGCATGATCGCCTGATATTCACGATCGCGCGCCTGCTTGGCCGAGCCGCCTGCCGAGTCCCCTTCGACCAGGAACAGTTCTGTTTTATTCAGATCCTGCGCGGTGCAGTCCGCCAGCTTGCCCGGCAGCGCCGGACCGCTGGTGAGCTTTTTACGCACCACTTTTTTGGCTGCCCGCATACGTCGCTGGGCGCTGGAGATCGCCAGCTCAGCCAGCTGCTCTGCGATCTGGATATTCTGGTTCAGCCACAGGCTGAAGGCATCTTTTACCACGCCAGAGACAAAGGCTGCACACTGACGTGAAGAGAGGCGCTCTTTGGTCTGCCCGGCGAACTGCGGATCCTGCATCTTCACCGACAGCACATAGGCGCAGCGATCCCAGATATCTTCAGCGGAGAGCTTCACGCCACGCGGCAGAATGTTGCGGTATTCGCAGAACTCGCGCATCGCATCCAGCAGCCCCTGACGCAGGCCGTTGACGTGAGTCCCGCCCTGCATGGTCGGGATCAGGTTAACGTAGCTTTCAGTTAACAGCTCACCGCCTTCCGGCAGCCACAACAGCGCCCAGTCAACCGCTTCCACATCGCCAGCAAAGCTGCCGACAAACGGTTTTTCCGGCAGCGTCGGTAAGCCATTCACCGCTTCGCACAGGTAGTCAGTCAGGCCATCTTCGTAGCACCAGGTCTGTTCGGTATTGTTCAGCTTGTCTTTAAAGACAATCTCAACGCCAGGACAGAGCACCGCTTTGGCTTTCAGCAGATGTGATAAGCGTGACACCGAAAAACGTGGGCTGTCGAAGAAGCTTTCATCGGGCCAGAAATGGACGCGCGTGCCGGTGTTGCGTTTAGCCACCGTGCCGGTAACCGTGAGATCCTGGACTTTGTCGCCGTTCTCAAACGCCATGTCATAGATTTCGCCATTACGGCGCACCGTGACTTCGACGCGTTTTGACAGGGCGTTAACCACCGAGATACCGACGCCGTGCAGGCCGCCCGAGAACTGATAGTTTTTATTGGAGAACTTGCCGCCCGCGTGCAGACGACACAGGATCAGCTCGACGGCAGGCACGCCCTCTTCCGGGTGAATATCCACCGGCATGCCGCGACCATCATCAATAACTTCCAGCGACTGGTCAGCGTGCAGAATCACTTCAACCCGCTTCGCGTGGCCGCCCAGCGCCTCATCGACGCTGTTATCAATCACTTCCTGACCCAAATGGTTGGGTCGCGTCGTATCGGTGTACATCCCCGGGCGACGGCGAACAGGCTCAAGGCCAGTCAGGACCTCAATGGCATCCGCGTTATAGTTAGATTGACTCATCGTAAATGTCTGATTAGAAGGGTGAAATGGGGTGCGATTTCCGCATTACTCAGGGATGATTCAGACCGAGAAAGTCCAGAATCTGCGGGAAATGGCGCTCGAATCCAGTAAATGCATGATTTCCGCCCTCTTCTACCGTGTGACGGCACGCGCTGTAATAGTCGAGCGCCTGACGGTAATCGAGAACTTCATCGCCGGTCTGTTGCAGCAGCCAGAGTAAATCGGGCGCTTCCAGCGGTTCAATCTGCATTACTTTCAGATCGTAAATGTGGCGTGACTCTAACACATATTGCTGGCCGGTGTAGGGATTCTGATTTTCGCCCAGGAAATCCGCCAGCAGCTCAAAAGGCCGTACCGCGGGATTGACGACCACAGCAGGCAGCATAAAGCATTGCGACAGCCAGGTGGCGTAATAACCGCCCAGCGACGAGCCCACCAGCCCCAGCGTTTCGCCACTGCGGCTCAGTACCAGATCTTCCAGCATTGCGGCGGCATCGGCCGGAAACGTCGGCAGCTGGGGCACGATCATTTCGATCTCCGGATGCTGCGCCTCTAACCATTGCCGGAACTGCGTCGCCTTAGCCGACTGCGGCGAGCTGTTAAAACCGTGCAGATAGAGTAATGCCGCCACGCGTCAGTATCCTTCTGAGTCTAAATCGGGACGAAAAGCGTCGGTGTCGAGCCGGTTAACCTCGGTCTCAAGGCCGCCATCCGGATACAGCGTGAACCAGCGCCAGCCTGGTGCCACGGTGTCGATCGTAAAGCTGGTGCAGTGCGGTTTGAACTGAACGCAGGTTGAAGGGGTGGCCAGCACACGACGACCGTGCCACTCAAGATCCAGCTCCTGGTGAATATGACCACAGACCAGCGTCCGGGCTAACGGGTAATGCTGTAACACCGCATCGAGCTGATGTGAGTTGCGCAGGCTGTGCTGATCGAGCCAGGTACAGCCAGAGGCCAGCGGATGGTGGTGCAGCAGGACCAGCGTATGACGTTGCGGATAGCGGGCCAGCGCGTTATCGAGCCACTCCAGCTGATAATCGCTCAGCATCCCGTGCGGCACACCCGAGACCTGGCTGTCCAGCAACACAATCTGCCACTGCTCACCCACCAGCACCTGCTTGTGGGCATTGATATGAGCGGCTGCCAGCGTGTCGAACATCGCGGGCTGAAAATCGTGATTACCGGGCAGCCAGACGCAGGGCCGCGGCAAACGTGAGATGCCCTCAGCAAAATGCTGATAGGCTTCGATAGAGTGATCCTGGGCGAGATCGCCGGTGGCGATAATCAGGTCGTAGTCGCGATGTTGCGCAATAATCGCATCCAGCACCGCTTTATAGCTCGACCAGGTGTTCACCCCAAGCAGCGATTCATGTTTTCCCGCGAACAGGTGGGTATCCGTGATTTGCAAAATCCTGATTTCGGAACCGTTCGCTGCAGGAAGAGTTAGCAGGCTATCCAAAGCGTTTCCTTCGTCTCCACGCCATTTACTGCATTATACGCATCAGCAGACCGGAACTGCCATCGCACCATGTGCCAGGCAGTAGCGCAGCCAGTCTGCGAGAAACTGGTTTATCTGATGTTTTTCATCGCGCTGATGCAATTTTTTATTAGGATAATCATAGCGCGCTTTGAAACGATAGATCTGTTGAGTTGAACACACTTCGGCGACCATCGCATCGTGATAGAGCCTTACCGACATCGAGGGCAGACTCCAGTAACTCACGGCAGGCGCGACCTGGCGGATCTCCACCAGCGTGGTGTAGCGTGTGGACTCCTGGATCGTCAGCTGATAACGGGCGCCACTCACCTGATAGATCACCGATTCTCCCGCCTCATCGTTACGCGGCAGCAGGCGGCGTAACTGGGCGAAATTGGTTTCGCAGAGCCGCATCATTTCGGGAAAGTCAGGGGTATAGCGCTGTTTCATTTTTGTATCCACTCTTCGCGTAGTTTCTCATGGTGCAACGCCAGCCATTGCAGGGCGATGACAGACGCCGCATTGTCAATTATCCCCTCTTCCACCCAGCGGTAAGCCTGTTCGCGGCTCACCACATGGACAAGAATATCCTCATTCTCTTCCTCCAGACCATGGCATCCTTCTGCCTGGCTGGCATCCACTTCCCCAATCAGCACCGACAGACGTTCGCTGGTGCCGCCAGGGCTGGCCAGATAGTTAAGCATGGGCTTAATCCGGCCGACCTCTAATCCTGCTTCTTCAACGGCTTCACGGCGCACGACCTGCTCAACAGATTCACCGGGCTCAATAATGCCGGCGACCATCTCCAGCAGCCAGGGCGAAACACTGCTGTCATAAGCCGGGATGCGGATCTGTTCAATCAGCACCACTTCATCGCGTAAGGGATCATAAGGTAGCAGCACGGCGGCATGTCCGCGCTCAAAAACTTCGCGCTGTACTTCCCCACTCATTTCGCCGTTAAACTGGCGGTGGCGGAAGCGATAACGTACGACGGAAAAAAAACCATCATAGACGGTTTCGCGTGCAATAATTTCTACATCGTTTTTTGTGAAAGTCACAGGGGATTTTTTTTCTTCCGGCATCATCGGGTTCCTTATGCAGATTGAGGTGGAGCGAAAAAAGCCTGTAACCGTGCTCCATGTAAGTGGTTCTTTCTGAATTATTTACGTAAATTAGGGGGAGAAGGCACGTTCAGCCAACTTATCTCACAGTTGCCCTCTGCTAGAATCGGCGATAATTTTTTGGCTTACCCGGCAGCGCACCCACTGCAATTTGCTGCAACAAAAGGAATGCAAATGAAAAAACTGCTCCCATTTTTTATTGGGCTGAGCCTGGGCGGTTTCAGCTTCGCCAGCCAGGCCGAAGACCTGCTTCAGGTTTATCAACAAGCACGTCTGAGCAACCCGGATCTGCGCAGCGCCGCTGCCGATCGCGATTCTGCCTTTGAGAAAATCAACGAAGCGCGTAGCCCATTATTACCCCAGCTCGGCCTGGGTGCAGACTACACCTATAACAACGGCTATCGCGACAGTAGCGGTCTCCATTCCAACACGACCAGCGGCTCGCTGCAATTAACCCAGACTATTTTCGACATGTCGAAATGGCGCGCACTGACCCTGCAGGAAAAAGCTGCCGGTATCCAGGATGTGACCTATCAGGTGGCGCAGCAGGATCTGATTCTGAACACCGCGACCGCCTACTTCAACGTGCTGAAAGCGATTGATACCCTTTCTTACACCGAAGCGCAGAAACAGTCGATCTATCGCGAGCTGGATCAAACCACCCAGCGCTTTAACGTTGGCCTGGTTGCCATTACTGACGTACAGAACGCCCGTGCGCAATATGACAGCGTGCTGGCTAACGAAGTGACCGCGCGTAATAACCTCGATAACAACGTGGAAACGCTGCGTCAGATCACCGGCATGGACTACATGTCGCTGGCGTCGCTGAGCATTGATCGCTTCAGAACCGATAAGCCCGAACCGGTCAGCGCGCTGCTTAAGCAGGCGGAAAGCCGTAACCTGTCGCTGCTCTCTGCGCGTCTGAACCAGGATTTAGCCCGTGAGCAGATCCGCTCAGCTGAAGCTGGTCACATGCCGACGCTGGGTCTGACGGCCTCTACCGGCATGTCGAACAGCAAATATGGCGGCAGCCGTGCGAACCAGAGCCAGGGGTCTACTGACTCCATTACCGGTTCTAACCAGGTGGGTCTGAGCTTCTCACTGCCACTCTATAGCGGCGGCAGCGTCACCTCTCAGGTGAAACAGGCACAGTACAGCTTCGTCAGCGCCAGTGAATCACTGGAAAGCGCGCACCGCTCTGCGGTTCAGACAGTCCGCTCATCGTTTAACAACGTGAATGCTTCTATCAGCAGCATCAACGCTTATAAACAGGCCGTGGTCTCTGCGCAAAGCTCTCTGGATGCGTCAGAAGCGGGCTATCAGGTTGGTACGCGTACTATCGTTGATGTGCTGGATGCAACCACCGTGCTCTACAACGCTAAGCAGCAGCTCTCTGATGCGCGCTATAGCTATCTGATTAACCAGCTGAATATCAGCTATGCGCTGGGTACGCTCAATGAGCAGAGCCTGCAGAAACTGAACAGCCAGCTGGGTAAAGAGATCCCGACCTCACCGGAAACGGTAGCACCGGAAAATGCACAGCAGACCGCGCGCGTGGATAGCGGTCCGGCGGCTACCGGCTCTTCTGAGGCAGCGCGTCCTGCGGCTCGCCACAGCAGCGGTAATCCTTTCGGTAATTAATGAGCGGACGGGCTGCTTTGCGGCCCGTCTCTCTGTTGAACGTATAACTAAGTAAAGATCCCTGTTGTATCAGGCCTCCAGCTTCAATTTTACCCCCCCATCCCCTATTCTATGCGCTACCTTTGGGCACAGGATAATCATAATGAAACGCACAAAATCTATTCGCTATGCCGCTTTTCGCAAAAGCTGGCAGGCACGCCATTTAACGCCCGTTGCTATCGCCGTTTCGGCGGTATTTATGCTGGCTGGTTGTGAACAGAACGACGAAACAGTTTCGATGTACCAGAATGCCGATGACTGTTCAAAAGCCAATCCGGGCCAGAGTGCGCAATGTACTACCGCATTCAATGAAGCGAAAAAAGAGGCGGAACGCACCGCGCCAAAATATGCCACGCGTGAAGATTGTGTCGCTGAATTTGGTGAAAACCAGTGTCAGCAGACACCGGCTCAGGCGGGCGTGGGCACCACTAATGCCGAATCGCAGCAGAGTGGCGGCAGCTTCTGGATGCCACTGATGGCAGGTTACATGATGGGTCGCATGATGGGCGGTGGTTCGGGCTTTGCACAGCAACCGCTCTTCTCACCGAAAAATGCCCGCAGCCCGGCCAATGGTCAGTTTGTTGATGCATCAGGCCGTAATTATGGTGCAGCAACATCCGGCAAAAGCATGACCGTGCCGAAAACGGCGCTGGCACCAAAACCGGCTACCACCTCCACCATTACCCGTGGTGGCTTTGGTGAAACCGTCGCGAAGCAGAACAGCATGCAGCGTAGCAGCGCCAGCGGCACTTCCAGCCGCTCAATGGGAGGCTAACGCCCCGATGGAACGCATTGCCATTTCAGAGCGCCCAGGCTGGCGCGAAAAAGCCACCGAGTTCGGTTTTCGTTTTCACACCATGCATGGTGAACCCTACTGGTGTGAAGATGCTTATTATCAGTTCACGCTGGCGCAAATCGAGCATCTGGAAGAGGTGACCGCTGAATTACATCAAATGTGCCTGCAGGTGGTGGAAAAAGTGGTTAACAGCGAAGCGCTGCTGGCTAAATTCCGCATTCCTAAACACACCTGGGACTTTGTGCGCGATTCATGGCATCAGCGTCAGCCTTCGCTTTACTCTCGTCTGGATCTCGCCTGGGATGGCAAAGGCGATGTAAAGCTGCTGGAGAACAATGCCGATACGCCGACCTCGCTGTATGAAGCGGCGTTTTTCCAGTGGCTGTGGCTGGAGGACCAGCTTAACGCCGGTCAGCTCCCCGCAGGCAGCGATCAGTTTAATAGCCTGCAGGAAAAGCTGATTGAACGCTTTGCCGCGTTACATCAGCAGCACGGCTTCAACTGGCTGCACTTCGCCTGCTGCCGTGATACCGACGAAGATCGCGGCACCGTGCAATATCTTCAGGATTGCGCCACCGAAGCGGGACTGCCGAGTGAGTTTCTCTACATGGATGAAATTGGACTGGGCGAAAAAGGGGAATTTACCGACGCCCAGGATCAGGTGATTAGCAACCTGTTCAAGCTCTATCCGTGGGAATTCATGCTGCGTGAGATGTTCTCCACCAAGCTGGGCGATGCTGGCGTGCGCTGGCTGGAACCGGCCTGGAAAAGCATTATCTCGAATAAAGCCTTGTTGCCGTTGCTGTGGGAGATGTTCCCGAATCACCCTAACCTGCTGCCCGCCTGGTTCGCGGAAGATGACGTGCCGCACATGGACAAATATGTGGTGAAGCCGCTGTTTTCACGTGAAGGTGCCAACATCCGCATCGTGGAAAATGGTCAGGAGATCGCCCGCGTCGATGGGCCGTATGGCGAAGAGGGAATGATCGTCCAGCAGTTCCATCCGCTGCCTAAGTTTGGCGACAGCTATACGCTGATCGGCAGCTGGCTGATTGACGATCAACCGGCCGGTATCGGCCTGCGGGAAGATCGCGACCTGATCACGCAGGATCTTTCCCGTTTCTATCCGCACGCTTTTATCGGTTAATGCACCGCAATAATCTCCGTTTGGTTTAGCGGTTAGACCGAGCCTGCGCAAAGAACACGGTCAGATCGGAAAGACGCAAAAGCCGTCATCCATGACACGCTCGGCCCGCGCCGTCCCTGGCGCGGGACGCTTTCCTCTTCTGACCGTGTTCCCTGCACAATAAGCTCTTCTATGGCTGTCAGCTTCGCCCTAACCTACCTGAACCGACAACATGCTGATCGCCCCCATCTCCATGCCATCAACCGGAATGCTGATGGCGTCATCCGGCTGACGTGCGCCAAGTACATAGAGCAGCGGCAGATAGTGCTCAGGTGTCGGATTAGAAAGCGCCGCACCAGGATGATCCATAAAGTTAACCAGCGGATGAGAAGCAGCATCGCTCTGCACCGCCAGGTTATCGCGCACGAACTGTTCAAAACTGCTGGCCCATGGATAAACTTCGCTGTTGCCATCCCAGCGCACTTTACGCAGGTTATGTACCACGTTGCCGCTGGCGACAATCATCACGCCCTGATCGCGCAGTGCAGCCAGTTTCTGGCCCATCTCAAAGTGCCATGCCGCAGGTTTGGTGCCATCAATGCTTAGCTGGACCACCGGAATATCGGCCTCCGGATACATCTTGATCAGCACACCCCAGGAACCATGATCCAGTCCCCACTCGTGATCCAGCGTCACCGCAACGGGCGCTAACTGCTCCACCAGCTGCTGCGCCAGTTCAGGCGATCCCGGTGCCGGATAGCGCGTATCAAACAGCGCCTGCGGAAAGCCACCAAAATCATGAATGGTCTCAGGCTGTGCCATTGCCGTCACGGCGGTGCCGCGCGTATACCAGTGCGCCGAAACCGCAATAATCGCGCGTGGACGTGGCAGAGTATCGCCCAGGTGACGCCACGCGGCGGTATAGCGATTCTCTTCAAGGGCATTCATCGGGCTGCCGTGACCCAAAAACAGCGCTGGCATTCGTAACTGGCTCATTCGTGATCCCCGGGATCGAGTATTTGATAGCCATTACGATACGCGCATCCGCTGCTTTATCACGCGGATAACCATGATGGTGATCATCAGGAAATTTGAATGAAATTTAACGTGGCAGGTTTAACAGGGTTTTCGGCATGAAGGAAAGAGGAGTAGTCAGCGGTCAGGCCGTGCCATTCCTGGGCGGCAGGAAGAAAAACAGGCCCGGGGGGCCTGTTTATCGCGGCAGCCAGATTAGCTGGCGTGGCGTGTTTCGTGCGCGCGACGCCAGGCGATTAGATCTTCGATGGTCACCACCGGCATGTTGTGCTGACGGGCGAACGCAATCGCTTCTGGCGCATGGGCCATGGTGCCATCGTCGTTGGTCAGTTCGCACAGCACACCTGCGGGCTTAAAGCCGGCCAGGGTGACTAAATCAATAGTCGCTTCGGTATGCCCGCCACGGGTTAATACGCCGCCTTCGCTGGCACGCAGCGGGAAGACATGACCAGGGCGATGCAGATCGGTGGGTCTGGCATTGTCGGCAATGGCGGCGCGGATGGTGGTGATACGATCCTGCGCAGAGACGCCCGTGGTGACGCCTTCTGCGGCCTCAATGGTCACGGTGAAGCCAGTGCCGAAAGAGCTGGTGTTGTTTTCCACCATCATTGGCAGATCGAGCTGCTGGCGACGCGCTTCGGTCAGGCAAAGGCAGACGATGCCGCTGCCGTGACGGATAGTCAGTGCCATCTGTTCAACGGTCATGGTTTCTGCGGCGAAGATCATGTCGCCTTCGTTTTCGCGATTTTCATCGTCGAGTACCATCACACCGCGTCCCTCACGCAGGGCGGCGATAGCACGTTCTACACGCTGTTCAGGCGTGCCAAATTCAGAAAGTAGCGTCTGATTCATGGTAATAAAAACCTTAAAATGTATGGGTTACCAGAATCAGGGCGTGCTTAGGAGTGACGTCAAAAAGACGTGGCAATAACGTGAAGCAGACACAATTGTCCGACAGATGTCGTTACCCTCTCCCATCCGGACTGTAACCGTCGGCCCCGGAATTACACCGGATCTGCTGACCTTTACCTCTCTTTTCATCAAGATAAAGCGCTCGCGGGCTTTCAGCCGAAGCTGATTTACCGCCGGTGGGGAATTGCGCCCCGCCCTGAGAATAAGCACTTTAACTATAACGCCGATCGTTTGAGGCGGCAATCATCAATAGCGCAATTGCTTTTGCATTTCCTGCGTTACCGATTTGAGGTTTATCCTTTTCATTTCTGGCATTACACTTAACACTTATTACGTTGGTAAACACGCTGACACAGCTCCCCGTAACCAGGAAATCATCATGATCGACACGAAAAAAATTGAACAACTTGCCCGTCAGGTTCACGAAGCGATGCCTAAAGGTGTTCGTGAGTTTGGTGATGATGTCGAAAAGAAAATTCGTCAGGTTCTTCAGGCGCAGCTGACCCGGATGGATCTGGTCAACCGTGAGGAGTTTGATGTGCAGACGCAGGTATTACTGCGTACACGTGAGAAGCTGGCGGCGCTGGAGCAGCGTCTGGCGCAGCTGGAAAGTCAGGGTTCATCAGCCGGTACGCCGCCGACGGCAACCGCACCAGTAACACCTGCTGCGGCGACCACACCATCAGCCGCCGTAGCGACCTCACCTGCAGCCTCGCCGTCACCGGTTGCGGACGTGGTGAAGCCTGTTGCGGACAACAAGCCAGAATAAGCCCTTAAGCGGGAGCGCGGCTCCCGCTTACGCTGCGCTTTAGCTGCCGCGGATGGTTTTGATAATGTTGGTAGTGGAGATACCATCTTCGAAGTTCAGCACCTGAACGTCGCCGCCATTTGCCCACACTTCTTTGCTGCCCGCGATATCTTCCGGCTTGTAATCTCCCCCTTTGACCAGCAGGTCAGGGAGAATGCCCGCAATCAGCCGCTGCGGCGTATCCTCTTCAAATACCACCACCCAGTCGACCGCTTCCAGCGCGCCCAGCACGATCATCCGGTTTTCCTGCGGATTCACCGGACGGCTTTCGCCTTTCAGACGTTTAGTTGACGCATCACTGTTCACCGCGACAATCAGTCGATCGCCGAGCTTGCGGGCATTTGCCAGGTAGGAGACATGACCGGCATGCAGAATGTCGAACACGCCGTTGGTCATTACCACTTTTTCGCCACGGCGGCGAGCCATCTCCACGGCGGCTTTTAACTGCGCTTCGGTCATGATGCCGAAACCCTGTTCCGGGCGGGCATGAATCGCATTTTCCAGCTCAACGGTGCTGACGGTGGACGTACCCAGTTTACCCACCACCACACCCGCAGCCGCGTTGGCCAGGAAACAAGCTTCTTCCAGCGAATCACCGGCCGCTAATGCCGCCGCCAGCACGCCAATCACCGTATCGCCGGCACCGGTCACGTCATAGACTTCCTGTGCCTGGGTGGGCAGATGCAGAGGCGCTTTGCCCGGCTGCAGCAGCGTCATGCCATTTTCTGAACGGGTCACCAGCAGCGCGGAGAGGTCAAAATCGGCGATCAGCTGGGTGCCGCGCGCCACAATTTCCTCTTCGTTTTTACATTTGCCGACCACGGCTTCAAACTCAGAGAGGTTCGGCGTCAGCAGCGTCGCGCCACGGTAGCGCGCAAAATCGGTGCCTTTCGGGTCGATTAATACCGGTACGCCCGCTTCGCGCGCCAGAGTAATCATGGTCTGCACGCTGGAGAGCGCGCCTTTGGCGTAATCGGACAGCACCAGCGCACCCGCGGCGGCCAGTGACTCACGCATTTTCTGGTGAATCGGCTCCGGATCGACCTGATCAAAGCCCTCTTCAAAATCGAGGCGGATCAGCTGCTGATTACGGGAAAGCACGCGCAGTTTGGTAATGGTCGGATGGCTTTTGACCGCCACGAAGTCACAATGCACGTTGACGTCTTTCAGCGTGTTACTCAACACACGCGCCGCATCATCTTCGCCAGTCAGGCCAATCAGTCGCGACGCGGCACCGAGTGCTGCAATGTTCATCGCCACGTTTGCCGCGCCGCCAGGGCGCTCTTCAACCGTGTCCACTTTCACCACCGGAACCGGCGCTTCAGGGGAGATACGGCTGGTTGGGCCATACCAGTAACGATCCAACATTACATCGCCAACAACCAGCACTGAGGCTTGGCCGAACGCGGGCAGAGTCACTTTCATTCCAGACACTCCAGACTGCATTAAAAATAGTGCGCGGATGATAGCACAGTTGCGATTTGTGCTATCAGCATCACGCCAGGATAGACGCAGGCGTTATCAGCCAGCGCTGCCAGCTGCTCAGAACCGTCTGCCGCTCCGCTGCATAGGCCTCTGGCTCAACGTGGCCGGGCTGTTCCTGCAGGGCGCGATGGTGCAATGCGTCGCGCAGCGTCACATAAGCCTGCGTCAGCGCCTGTGCTTCATCGGCGGGCATTTTATGGTACTTCGCCATCAGCTCGAAAATGCGCACATTGTCAGACCAGCGCGTCAGTTCAGGCTGCTCAGCGGCGTAGCGTAAGACAAGATATTGGGCGATGAATTCAATATCGGTGATGCCGCCCGCGTCGGCTTTGATATCCCAGCGACCTTTATGTTTGTTGCTGAGGTGAGCGCGCATCTTTTCACGCATCTCACGCACTTCCGTTTGCAGCGCTTCCGCGGCACGTGGCAGTGACAGAATCGCCTGACGAATTACGCTAAAACGTTCACCCAGTGCCGCCTCGCCAAAGACGACGCGTGCCCGGACCAGCGCCTGATGCTCCCAGGTCCAGGCTTCACTGCGCTGATACTCTTCAAAGGCCTCAAAGGTACTCACCAGCATGCCCGCCGCGCCCGAAGGACGCAGGCGCGCATCCACTTCGTAGAGAATGCCGGAGGAGGTGCGGGTACTGAAAAGATGCATGATGCGCTGGGCGAGGCGCAGATAGAACTGACGGCCATCGATGCTGCGCTCCCCTTCTGTCACCGCGTCTGCCGGGCAGTCATGCAGGAACACCAAATCGAGGTCAGAACTGTAACCCAGCTCCCAGCCCCCCAGTTTGCCGTAGCCCAGCACGGCAAAACCACGTTCATGTTCATTACTCAGATGCGAAGGACGGCCGTAACGCTGCACCATCATATTCCACGCCTGGCGCACCACAGATTCGATAATCGCTTCTGCCAGCCAGGTGAGATGATCGCTGACTTTCATCACCGGCAGCGTTCCGGCGATGTCGGCGGCAGCAATACGCAGATGCTGTGCCTGCTTAAACTGCCGCACCGCTTCCAGCTGCTGCTCTTCGTCCTCGGTAGGGATGCGCAGCAGATATTGTCGCAGCTCATCGCGATAGGCATCGGTGGCGGTTGGCTGATAGAGCGTGGCGGGATCGAGCAGTTCATCCAGCAATAAGGGATGACGCGCCAGCTGGCTGGCTACCATCGGTGAGGCGGCGCACAGGCGAATTAAGTGGCGCAGCGCACCGTGATATTCGGTCAGCAGCTCCAGATAGGTGCTGCGGGTCAGTACGCCGATCAGCAGCGGCGTCAGGCGGCCGAGCGTCACCGCCGCATCTTCACGCGGGCAGACTTCGCTCAGCAGACGCGGCATCAGCTGGTCCAGCGCCTGACGGCCACGCGGGCCGATGGTGCGCCGGTTGATATCCTGACGAAACGCCTCCAGCGTCTGGTGCAGCGTAATCCGCTGCTCGTCACTGAGTTGCGGCACCAGCGGCGCCAGTTCGCTATCCTCCAGCTGGTCCTGCCACAGCACCTGAAACTCTGCCAGCTCACGCTGATCGCCAATCTCAGGGGTATCTTCGCCAATCAGCTCGTCGAAGATGGCGCGCACCGCCGCCATCTGGCCGTCGAGCCGGGTCATCAGAGCAGGCCAGTCGGCACAATCCATCGCCCACGCCAGCCGGGCGCGATGCAGTTCATCCTCTGGCAGGGTCTGGGTCTGCTCGTCCCCCAGGCTTTGCAGCAGATTCTCCAGCCGCCGCAGGAACAGGTAGGCAACACGCAACGCATCGACCTGTTCCGCGGGCAGCAGGGCCAGGGTTTTGATCGCCTCCAGCGTCGGCAGCAGTGAGCGCAGCTGTAACGAGCGCTCACGCCCGCCGCGAATCAGCTGGAATACCTGCACGATAAATTCGGTTTCACGGATGCCGCCCGCACCCAGTTTGATATTGTTTTTCAGCCCGCGTCGCCGCACTTCGCGGCTGATCATCCCTTTCATGTTACGCAGTGACTGGATCACGCTGAAGTCGATGTAGCGGCGGTAAACGAATGGCCGCAGCATCTGCTGCAGCTCCAGGCTCCAGCGATCGTGGTCATCACCCATCAGCCGCGCCTTGACCATGGCGTAACGCTCCCAGTCGCGTCCCTGCTCCTGGTAATAATCTTCCAGCGCGGCAAAGCTCATCACCAGCGGGCCGCTGTCGCCAAACGGGCGCAGACGCATATCCACCCGATAGACAAAACCATCCATGGTGGGTTGATCCAGCACTTTAATCAGCCGCTGTCCCATGCGGGTAAAGAACTGAGCGTTGTCGAGTTCACGCCGTCCGCCACGCGTTGTGCCGTTTTCCGGCCAGGCAAAAATCAGGTCAATATCAGAAGAAAAATTGAGTTCGCCGCCGCCCAGCTTGCCCATGCCCAGAATCAGCATCGGCTGCGCGTCGCCGTCCGCATTACAGGGCGTACCAAAATCACGACAGCAATCCTGATAAACCCAGTCACGCGCCCGGCTGATCAGCACTTCGGCTAATGCGCTGAGCTGTTGCAGGCTCTGTTCGGTTGTAGCGTGCTGCAGAGACTGCATCCAGGCGATGCGTACCAGCATACGGCGACGAAACAGCCGCAGTTCGCGCATCAGGCTCGCTTCACTGTCGATGCCGCTAAGCGCCTGATCGAGCCACGCAGAGTAGTGTTGCCACTCATCAGGCTGCGGCGGCTGGTCGAGCATCGCCTGCCACCAGTCGGGATGTTGTTGCAGGTTTTCCAGCACAAAATCGCTGAAAGCCAGTCCGGCAGCCTGCTCCGGGCTTAACGAAGCCAGCGGAACCCCAATCTGTCGGGCGGCCTCTTCGGCCTGGTCGCGTAGCAACGCGGGAAGTGCTGACAACATAACTCCCTCCTTGATGGCGTGACGGAATACCCGTTAGCGACCAGCGCCGCTGGTGAGCCAGAACGGAGGCTGTTTCAGCGCCTGCATCGCCAGCCAGGCTAACCCGGACGTCTGTTTTTCATGAATTGCCGACAGCAGCTGTTGCCACGGGTCGAGCCAGCTGACGACCGCCTCAGACGGATAGAATCCCGCCAGCAGGTGGACGGTAAGCAATTGACGCGCCAGACGGGTAGCTTTGTCCTGATACTCGTTGGGTTGTTTTACCGTGATGAACGTTTCTCTCAGATCGGCATTGACGCGGCTCAGCATAATGTCGCTGAAGCGTTTATAGGACCCCTGCAGCTTGGCTTCCCCTTTGGCATCGATCCACTGACGCCACTGAGATTCAGCCAGCCAGTGTGTCAGCGCCAGCTGCGTCTCAACCGAGAGGGAAGATAAGCAGAAAGTGGCAGCATCCTGCTCTTCATTCACCAGCGTCTCTTCCAGCGTGGTCAGCTGCTGACGCAGCGCACTGCTGGCTTTACGCGGCACCAGCGCACCAAACAGGCTGAACGCCTGACGCAGCAGATCCAGCGCTTCGCGCACCGCATCCTGGGCCGCCGCATTGCCGCGCAGCCAGACTTCTTCATGATATTGCCAGTGATGAAGTCCTGCTGACATCGCGGCCACCATGCCCTGCTCTACGGTGGCTTTGGCGCCCGCTTTCAGCAGCGGGAAAGGCTGTATCTGGCGCGGCGGATTACCCTGCGCCAGCTGATAGCCGCGGGCAGCTTTGCTCAGGCTGCCCATACGCAGACCGCCCAGCGCCACCAGCTGCTGTGCGAAGGCCAGCAGATCCTGGCGTTCGCCACGTTTCAGCTCCAGCTCGATCTCGCACAGCGGTTCGCTGAGATCACCTGCCGTGACCTCGCCCTGATCAAACGCCACTTCAATTTCACTGTTGCCTGTGGTGATCAGCCAGATCTCGCGCTGGAAATGGGTGGTGAACAGGGGCTGCAAGCGCGGCTGCAACGCCGCGACATCGGTGCCCTGCGGCCAGATCTCTGCCGGCAGGCGTGCAATGTCCAGAACCGGTTCGCTGAGCTCAACGTTGTATTCCGGGCGCTGATGCAGTCCGCCGAGCGTCTGCCCCGCCGCTTTCAGCGTCATTTCATAACGCTGGTCTACGCCGCGGATACGCAATCCCATATCCCAGCGTCGTAGCTGGTTGTCGTCGGTTTCAAAGTAGATGTTGGTCAGCTCGCGAGCAGCCTGATGCTGATGCGGCAGAGTGGAGAGCAGTTCAGCCAGTTTCCCGGCCGCCTGTGGAGTTGCAATGAACTTTAGTTCGATTTCGATGGTCATAATTTTTTATTCACTACGCCGCTGGCACTTAAGAGGGTGTTTCCTGCATATTTCAGGCGATTATCAGCAGGTTACTCAAGCTGTCGCCTGGAGGGCAAGGGGTTATCAGGCGAAGATTAATGCACAGAAGCCGCGCTGTCTCTGCTTTCTTTGCTCTTTCGCAGACCTTTTCGCACTCTCATGAGACCAGGATAGTTCTCATTCAGATTTATGCGAGGCCTCTCCAGACTGTGCCGGTAAATTTTTAGTCAGACTAAGCCAAACGAAATCGAATGAAAAAAATTACTCTCGCTGGACTCACTTTGCTTGCCCTTAGCACCCTTGCACCTGCCCATGCCGAAGAAAAACGCTATGTTTCTGATGAACTTTCTACCTGGGTTCGCAGCGGACCGGGCGATCAGTTTCGCCTGCTCGGTAAGCTGAACGCCGGGGAAGAGGTGCAGCTGTTACAGACCAACAATGACACGCATTATGGCCAGATCCGTGATTCGGAAGGCCGCACCACCTGGATCCCCCTGTCGCAGCTCAGTGCTAATCCGAGCCTGCGCACCCGGGTGCCTCAGCTTGAGCAGCAGGTGAAAGATCTGACCGCCAAACTGGATAACATCGACAACAGCTGGAACCAGCGCACGGCTGAGATGCAGAACAAAGTCGCCAGCAGCGACGGCGTTATCAACGGGCTGAAAGGCGAGAATCAGAAGCTGAAAAATGAGCTGATCGTCGCGCAGAAGAAAGTCAGCGCCGCTAACGTTCAGCTGGATGATAAGCAGCGCACCATCATCATGCAGTGGTTTATGTATGGCGGCGGCGTGCTGGGCGTCGGCCTGCTGCTGGGCCTGTTACTGCCGCACATGCTGCCGCGCCGTAAGAAAAGCGATCGCTGGATGAACTGACACCATTTAGCCGGATTTGAGCAGGGGATCGCAGGATCCCCTTTTTGGCATGTCTGCAATCCGGGGAATCTGTGCAACAATAAAATGATATGCACCGCTGATTTCAGGCGCGGGACGCGCCCGGCGTGCAGGTCATTTCTTTTTCTCTGGAGTTTTGCGTGAAGACGTTTCTTGTTGGCGGTGCGGTGCGTGATGCGCTGCTGAATCTGCCGGTTACAGACAAAGATTGGGTGGTGACAGGTTCCACGCCCGAAGCCATGCTTGAGCAGGGCTATCACCAGGTCGGTCGCGATTTTCCCGTTTTCCTGCATCCCGTCAGTCGCGAAGAATATGCGCTGGCACGTACCGAGCGGAAAAACGGGAAAGGCTACACCGGTTTTGTCACCTGGTCCGCGCCCGACGTGACGCTGGAGCAGGACTTACAGCGCCGCGATCTGACCATCAATGCGATTGCGCAGGATGAAAACGGTGAGCTGGTCGATCCTTATAATGGCCAGCGTGATATTGCCCTGCGCCTGCTGCGTCACGTCTCTGACGCCTTCAGTGAAGATCCGCTGCGGGTACTGCGCGTTGCGCGCTTTGCGGCGCGTTTTGCCCATCTCAACTTTCGTATTGCCCCCGAAACCCAGCAGCTGATGCAGCAGATGGCCGAAAGCGGCGAGCTGTCGAATCTCACTGCTGAGCGGGTGTGGAAAGAGACGGAAAAGGCGCTGAGTTCCCGTAATCCGCAGGTCTATTTTCAGGTCCTGCGCGACTGCGGTGCATTGCAGGTGCTGTTTCCTGAGCTGGATAATCTGTTTGGTATTCCTGCGCCGATTAAGTGGCACCCGGAAATCGATACCGGCGTCCATACGCTGATGACACTGGCGATGGCCGCCGCCCTCTCCAGTGAGATCGAGGTGCGCTTCGCCACGCTGTTCCATGACGTCGGCAAGGCGCTGACGCCGCCTGAGTTGTGGCCCAGCCACCACGGTCATGGTCTGGCGGGCGTTCCCCTGGTCGAGGCGCTGTGCCAGCGACTGCGGGTGCCAAACGCGATTCGCGATCTGGCGCTGATTGTGACCGAATTTCACGACGTGGTGCACACCATTGAACGGCAATCTGCCGCGTCGCTGGTAGCACTGTTTGACCGGATCGATGCCTGGCGTAAGCCACAGCGCGTTGAGCAGATGGCGCTGACCAGTGAAGCGGATGCGCGCGGGCGAGCCGGACTGGAGAGCATGCCTTATCCGCAGGGCGACTATCTGCGTCGTGCTTTTGCGCTGGCGCAGGCGGTGCCGACCAAAGCGGTGGTCGAAGCGGGATTTAAAGGTGCAGAAGTGCGGGAAGAGTTGACGCGACGACGGATTGACGCCGTCGCGCAGGGTCTGGCGATTACGCAGCCTGACTAGCAGGCTGCGTGGGCTTTACATGAAGACCATGTAAACCGCGGCTGCCACAATAAAGCGGTAGATCGCGAACGAAACAAATGAGATGCGTTTGATCAGCTGAAGGAAGGCTTTAATTGCAATCAGCGCCACGATAAACGCCGTGACAAAGCCCACCGCGAACATCGGGAAATCCGCCATCGTCAGGAAGCCGATGCTCTTGTACATATCCAGTACGGTCGCACCCATCATCATTGGCACCGCCAGGATGAAGGAGAACTCCGACGCGGCATAGCGGCTCACGCCCATCAGCATGCCACCGGAGATGGTTGCACCGGAACGTGAGAAGCCCGGCCACAGCGCTAAGCACTGGAAACAGCCAATCATAAACGCCTGACGATAGGTAATATCATCGACGCCCACCGCTTTCGGCTGTTTTGGCTTAAGGTACTCAGCTGCCAGCAGCAGCACACCACCTACCACCAGGGCGTACATCACGTTGATCGGATTAAACAGCGTTTTGATCTGATCGTGCAGCACCAGACCCACGACCACCGCCGGTACCATACCCAGCAGGATATGGATCAGCGACAGACGGCCAGTGCCGACGCCTTCATGTTTAACTTCGCCAAAGTGGATGCCAATCAGGCCAAACAGACGGCGCCAGAACATCACTACTACAGCCAGAATCGATCCTAACTGGATCACAACTTCAAAGGTCTCGGCTTTTTCACCCTCAAAGCCCAGCAGGTGACCCACTATAATCATGTGCCCTGTGGAAGAGACCGGTAAAAATTCGGTCAGCCCTTCCACAACGCCCAGGATTGCAGCTACCCAAAGCTGATGAATATCTGCCATCAAATGTTTCCTCTATCCGTTTCAAAACCATTAAAAAGGCGGTAGCGCGTGGCTATCGCCTGAAATCATGCCGCTATCAGCCTGAATTAAACCTTAAGGTCTACACCATTTCGCCTGCTGTAACGAAACGGTACACGCTATGACAGACAGTAATTTGGTTTGGTTTCATTGTGATGGCAATCACATCGTATTTATTTAGGAATAGTCCCGCGCTCAATTCGCACGCCAACCTGTGCTGCCTGGGCTACAGCCCCCGGTTTGCTTACCTTTATGCGGACGCCAGGCGAATTGAAACGGTTCATCAACAGATCCGCGATTTCTTCAGCAACCCGTTCAACCAGCGCAAAACGACTGCCGGTAAGATGCGTCAGAATCGCCGAGGAGACATCCGCATAGCTCAGACAATCTTTCACATCGTCGCTACTGGCCGCCAGACGGTTATCCCAGGCCATTTCGACATCGAGCACCAGCTTCTGCTGTATGCCCTGTTCCCAGTCGTAAACGCCAATAGTGGTGAAGACCGTGAGTTGTTCTATAAATACAATATCCATGATGAGAGTCTCTGTTTTTGGCTAAGCCGGATACCACTTCCGGCTGATTATGCGTATTATCCACGGTTAAAGAGATCAAAACGACCCTAAAGGGAACGGTACGGTGTTATGAGTGCTTTCGCGCTTGGTATGATTATTTTCGCGTATCTTTGCGGTTCGATTTCCAGTGCGATTCTGGTTTGCAAACTCGCTGGCCTGCCCGATCCGCGCACACACGGTTCCGGCAATCCGGGTGCCACTAACGTCCTGCGTCTGGGGGGTAAAACCGCAGCAGCCAGCGTATTAGTGTTTGATGTGCTGAAAGGGATGGTGCCGGTCTGGCTGGCCTATCTGATGCACGTGACTCCGCTCTATCTCGGTCTGACCGCCATTGCCGCCTGTCTGGGTCATATCTATCCGGTGTTCTTTCACTTTCGCGGTGGCAAGGGTGTGGCGACGGCATTTGGCGCGATTGCGCCGATTGGCTGGGACTTAACCGGGCTGGTCACCGGCACCTGGCTGTTAACGGTCTTACTCAGCGGCTATTCCTCGCTGGGTGCCATCGTCAGCGCGCTGATCGCGCCTTTTTATGTGTGGTGGTTCAAACCGCAGTTCACCTTCCCGGTTTCTATGCTCTCCTGTCTGATCCTGCTGCGTCATCACGATAATATTCAGCGGCTGTGGCGGGGTCAGGAAGGCAAGCTCTGGAAGCGCAAAAAGAAATCTCAGCCATAAAAAAAGCTGGCCTGAAGGTGTCGACAAAGTCTGGCTTTATGTCCGCGACTGCGCAGGAAACAGGGTCAGATCGGAAAGACGCAAAAGCCGTCATCCCTGACCGCTCGGCCCGCGCCATCCATGGCGCGTGACGCTTTCCTCCTCTGACCCTGTTCCCTGCGCGTTGAGCTTATCCGTTACGGCCAGATTCCCCCAGATGCAGGCTTGTGAGCCGGCTTTTTTCACATCAGATGGCGGGCAGTTCCGCCAGCGGCCAGCGCGGTCGCACGCTGACGCTTAACTCTCCCCGCGTTCCGCCTTTTAACCGCACCATGCCCGCATACGCGATCATCGCACCGTTATCGGTACAGAACTCCGGGCGGGCGTAGAACACTTCGCCGCCGCGCTTTTGCATCATGATCGCCATCTGCTCGCGCAGTGTGCGGTTAGCGCTGACGCCACCGGCAATCACCAGCCGCTTAAAGCCGGTCTGATCCAGCGCACGCTTACATTTGATCGACAGCGTATCCACCACCGCATCTTCAAAGGCGCGGGCGATGTCAGCACGGGTCTGAGCATCATCATCATTGGCGCGGATAGTATTGGCGGCAAAGGTTTTCAGGCCGGAGAAGCTGAAATCCAGGCCCGGACGATCGGTCATCGGACGCGGGAAGGTAAAACGTCCCGCCGTGCCCTGCTGCGCCATCTTCGACAGCATTGGCCCGCCCGGATAATCCAGCCCAAGCAGCTTGGCCGTTTTGTCGAACGCTTCACCCGCGGCATCATCGATCGATTCACCCAGCAGCGCGTATTCACCAATGCCGGTGACGCTAATCAGCTGCGTATGTCCGCCCGACACCAGGAGTGCAACAAACGGAAATTCCGGCGGATTCTCTTCCAGCATCGGTGCCAGCAGGTGGCCTTCCATATGGTGGACCGGCACGGCGGGGACTTTCCAGGCAAACGCCAGGGCGCGGCCAATGGTGGCACCAACCAGCAGCGCACCGACCAGTCCAGGGCCTGCTGTGTAAGCCACCGCGTCGATCTGCTGCGGCTCCAGACCGGCCTCTTTCAGCGCAGCCTGAATCAACGGCACGGTTTTACGCACGTGATCACGTGAGGCCAGTTCCGGCACCACACCGCCATAATCGGCGTGCAGTTTTACCTGGCTGTAGAGTTGGTTAGCCAGTAATCCGGCCTCGTCATCATAGATTGCGATGCCGGTTTCATCGCACGACGTTTCAATACCCAGAATTCGCATTGCATCACCTCATTCTTGCGGCGCGCAGTTTATCACAGCAATTGGATGTGCAGCGCGGGCATCCACCGTAAAAAGTCATTTTCTGTCGGCTAAAGAGTGCGCTATACTCCCGCCCCTGGAAAAACCGGCAGCCGCACAGGCAAACGCTCCTGTTGGTTTCAAATTATCCATGGTGCTTTACAAACCAACTTGAGTTGGAGTAAAATGCTGCACCATTTTGAAATGTGCTGGCGCCGCAGTCAGCAGCAAAAACCGAATTTTATCGAGGTGAGAGTTACATGCCGGTAATTAAAGTACGTGAAAACGAGCCATTTGACGTAGCACTGCGTCGCTTCAAGCGTTCATGCGAGAAAGCAGGCGTTCTGGCTGAAGTTCGTCGTCGTGAGTTCTATGAAAAACCGACTACCGAACGTAAGCGCGCTAAAGCGTCAGCAGTTAAGCGTCACGCCAAGAAACTGGCTCGCGAAAACGCACGCCGCACTCGTCTGTACTAAGTCGTTCCGGAGGTCCGCCTCCACCGCGTGATTCACGCAGACAGAGTCAAGTAAAAGGCCGTGCTTTCCGAAAGGAAGCGCGGCTTGTTGCCGTTTATGAGCTGAAAATCTGGGGCGTATGGCTGGACGAATTCCACGCGTATTTATCAACGATTTACTTGCCCGCACGGATATCGTGGATCTTATCGATGCCCGCGTTAAGCTGAAAAAGCAGGGTAAGAATTTCCATGCGTGCTGTCCTTTCCATAATGAAAAAACGCCCTCTTTCACCGTAAACGGCGAAAAGCAGTTCTATCACTGTTTCGGCTGTGGTGCACACGGCAACGCTATCGACTTTTTAATGAACTTTGATCGTCTGGAGTTTGTGGAAAGTATTGAAGAGTTAGCCACTTCCCACGGTTTAGACGTGCCTTACGAAGCAGGCAGCGGGCCCAGCCAGATGGAACGCCATCAGCGCCAGAGCCTGTATCAGCTGATGGAGAACCTGAACGGTTTTTATCAGCAGGGTCTGCAGCAATCCAGTGCGCAGCCAGCACGCGACTATCTTGATCGTCGTGGTCTGAGCGCCGAAATCATCAATCACTTCGCCATAGGTTACGCGCCAGCCGGCTGGGATAACGTTCTCAAGCGTTTTGGTAAGCAATCGGAAGATCGCGAGTCATTGATGGAAGCGGGCATGCTGGTCAGCAATGACAAAGGCCGTACTTATGACCGGTTTCGCGACCGCGTCATGTTTCCGATCCGCGATAAGCGTGGACGCGTCATAGGTTTTGGCGGACGCGTGCTGGGTAACGATACGCCGAAGTATCTGAACTCGCCGGAAACACCTATTTTCCATAAAGGCCGCCAGCTCTATGGCCTCTATGAAGCCGTTAAGAACCATCCTGAACCCGCCCGCCTGTTAGTGGTTGAGGGATACATGGACGTGGTTGCGCTGGCGCAGTACGGGATAGATTATGCCGTTGCGTCATTAGGCACCTCCACCACTGCTGAACACATTCAGTTGCTGTTTCGCAGTACCGACACCGTGATCTGCTGTTACGACGGCGACAGGGCTGGTCGTGAAGCGGCATGGCGTGCGCTTGAAACCGCATTGCCTTACATGAATGATGGTCGTCAGCTACGCTTTATGTTTTTACCCGATGGTGAAGACCCGGATACGCTGGTACGCAAAGAGGGTAAAGACGCCTTCGAAGCGAGGATGGAGCAGGCGATGCCGCTCTCTTCGTTTTTATTTGATAGCCTGCTGCCGCAGGTGGATCTGAGCTCACGCGACGGAAAGGCGCGCCTGAGCACGCTGGCTTTACCGCTGATTACACAGATCCCTGGTGAGACCTTACGAATTTATATGCGTCAGGAACTGGGGAATAAGCTGGGTATTCTTGACGACAATCAGCTTGAAAAGCTGATGCCGAAGCTGGCCGCAAGCGGAACGACGCCGGTAGCGCCACCGCTGAAGCGTACCACTATGCGCGTGCTGATCGCGTTGCTGATTCAGAGTCCGCAGCTGGCCACCCTGGTGCCTTCGCTTGATGGGCTGTCTGAGTCAAAAATGCCGGGTTTACCGCTATTTATTGAATTAGTGGGCCGTTGTAATGAGAATCCTGGATTGACCACCGGTCAGCTACTAGAGTTATATCGCGGAACAAATTTTAGTCAGACGCTTGAAACACTGGCGATCTGGAACCACATGATAGTAGATGAGGAAGCCGAAGCGGTGTTCCAGGACTCGCTGGCCAGCATCTACGACTCTGCTCTTGAAGAGCGCCTGGAGTTTTTGATTGCGCGTGAACGCACCCAGGGACTGAGCGCCGATGAGCGCCGGGAACTCTGGACTCTCAGTCAGGCGTTTGCCAGAAAGTAACTGTTTTCAGCACGCTGCCCGTTCTGACAGATGAAAGGGCAGATTGCCTGTTTTAGTGCCGCGGACACCCGTTTCGCTACCGTGAGTGATGCCGGTACCGAAATAGTCCGCAGTACCAAAAGTTAAAGGCCGCAGGCGTCGAAGCCAGTCTGGTCACCGCCAGCGCACAGCTTCCGCAGCGTACTGAAGTACGTGAGGAAAGCGAGCACTGCCGGGGAGCAGAATGGCAAGTAAGCCAGGCCAGCAGCACATATTTTAAAGGCCGCAGGCGTCGAAGCCAGTCTGGTCACCGCCAGCGCACAGCTTCCGGAGCGTACTGAAGTACGTGAGGAAAGCGAGCACTGCCGGGGACAAGAATGGCAAGTAAGCCAGGCCATTAGCACAGAGTTTATACAAGCGGCTTAAGTGCCGATTACTGATGGGCAAAGCCCACGCCGCGACGAAGGCAGCGGCAAGAATTAAATGCCTTTACTGCTATTGTTGGCTCGCTGCCGACCGACACCAATCTAATTTAACAGAAGTGTGGATACCGTCTTATGGAGCAAAACCCGCAGTCACAGCTCAAGCTTCTTGTCACCCGTGGTAAGGAGCAAGGCTATCTGACCTATGCTGAGGTCAATGACCATCTGCCGGAAGATATCGTCGACTCAGATCAGATCGAAGACATCATCCAGATGATTAACGACATGGGTATTCAGGTGGTTGAAGAAGCCCCGGATGCCGACGATCTGATGCTGAACGAAAACAGCTCCGATACTGACGAAGATGCCGCGGAAGCTGCCGCTCAGGTGTTATCCAGCGTTGAATCTGAAATCGGGCGTACCACTGACCCGGTCCGCATGTATATGCGTGAAATGGGTACCGTTGAACTGCTGACGCGCGAAGGCGAAATTGACATCGCTAAGCGTATTGAAGACGGTATCAACCAGGTTCAGTGTTCTGTAGCCGAATACCCTGAAGCGATTACGTATCTTCTGGATCAGTACGACAAAGTTGAAGCAGGCGAATCACGCCTCTCCGATCTGATCACCGGTTTCGTCGATCCTAACGCAGAAGAAGATATCGCCCCAACGGCAACGCACGTGGGCTCTGAACTTTCTGAAGCCGATCGTAAGGACGATGAAGAAGAAGATGAGGAGGATGATGACAGCTCCGACGACGATAACTCAATCGATCCGGAACTGGCGCGTGAGAAGTTTTCTGACCTGCGTAAGCAGTATGAAACTACCCGCGCAGTGATTAAAAGCAAAGGTCGCAGTCATGCTGCCGCCGTTGCTGAAATCCAGAACCTCTCTGATGTCTTCAAGCAGTTCCGCCTGGTACCGAAGCAGTTCGATTACCTGGTAGGCAGCATGCGCACCATGATGGAACGCGTTCGTACGCAGGAACGTCTGATCATGAAGCTCTGTATTGAGCTGTGCAAAATGCCGAAGAAAAACTTTATCACGCTGTTTACCGGCAACGAAACCAATGAAACCTGGTTCAAAGCTGCTCTGGCCATGAACAAGCCGTGGTCTGAAAAGCTGCTGGAAGTGCAGGATGACGTGACACGTTCCCTGCAGAAACTGGCGCAGGTCGAAGAAGAGACCGGTCTGACCATTGAACAGGTCAAAGACATTAACCGTCGCATGTCGATCGGTGAAGCCAAAGCACGTCGCGCCAAGAAAGAGATGGTGGAAGCTAACCTGCGTCTGGTTATTTCGATTGCCAAGAAATATACCAACCGCGGTCTGCAGTTCCTTGACCTGATTCAGGAAGGTAATATCGGCCTGATGAAAGCGGTAGATAAGTTTGAATATCGCCGTGGTTACAAGTTCTCGACCTATGCGACCTGGTGGATCCGTCAGGCTATCACCCGCTCTATCGCCGACCAGGCGCGTACCATCCGTATTCCGGTGCATATGATTGAGACCATCAACAAGCTCAACCGTATTTCACGCCAGATGCTGCAGGAGATGGGCCGCGAACCCACGCCGGAAGAGCTGGCTGAACGTATGCTGATGCCAGAAGATAAAATCCGTAAGGTGCTGAAAATCGCTAAAGAGCCGATCTCCATGGAGACGCCGATTGGTGATGATGAAGATTCACATCTGGGCGATTTTATCGAAGACACCACGCTGGAGCTGCCGCTGGATTCTGCTACCTCAGAGAGCCTGCGTTCTGCTACCCATGACGTGCTGGCTGGCCTGACCGCGCGCGAAGCGAAAGTGCTGCGCATGCGTTTCGGTATCGATATGAACACTGACCATACGCTGGAAGAAGTGGGCAAACAGTTCGACGTTACGCGTGAGCGTATTCGTCAGATTGAAGCCAAAGCTCTGCGTAAACTGCGCCATCCGAGCCGTTCGGAAGTGCTGCGCAGCTTCCTCGACGATTAAGTCAGACAAAAACCCCGGTTCGCCGGGGTTTTTTATGCCTGCCTGTTACTGCCTCTCCCCTGCCCTGCGCAGATTCATTCGCTCCCCGCATGCAGTTCCACATAGAGCTGACGATACGCCTCTACCATCTCGTCCAGAGATGCGCGATTAAGGCCGCTGGGATTCGGCAACACCCACACCTGCGTTTTCCCCATACATATCGGCTGTTTGCCCCATTCGACTTTGTTCTGCTTAAAAGCACGACGAAACGCATCCTTACCCAGGATAGCCAGCGCAGCCGGCTGGTAATCCAGTACCTTTTCCATCAGCCGTTTGCCGCCATCGCGCAGCTCATCAGGCGCTAATTCACTCGCCTGCACCGTGGGCCGCTCAACCAGCATGGTGATGCCGCAGCCGGTCTCCGTTAAGCGCTGCTCCTCTTCCGGCTTCAGTTGCTGCTGGGTGAATCCCGCCATATGGATGACTTTCCAGAACCGGTTGCCGGGATGCGCGAAGTGGAACCCCTGATGGGCGGTTGACTGACCCGGGTTAATGCCACAGAACAGCACATCAAGACCGGAACTGATGATGTCGCGGATAGCGTGTTCACTCATGCCGCCACCTCCAGCGTGCGCTGCTTCAGCGCATCGCGGCTGCGTTGCAGCATCTGGCTGGCCTGCTCTGTATCCGGACAGGCGCGCGCCAGCGCCAGCGCACCAACCATCTCTGCCAACATGCTGGAGGCCAGTGCTTCCGCATCCGGCAACTCCAACTCACGTAATATCTGCGCCAGACCGGCATGCATCGCATTAAAGCCCTGTGCGAAGATCTGCCGTGTCGGCTGTGGAAGATGAGCCACTTCACTCACCAGAGCGGCTAATGGACAGCCCTGCGCCGGCGCATTGCGATGCGCCTCGGAAAGATAGCTATCAATAAAATCTGCCAGCTGCTGCGCTGGCTGGGTCACGGACTCCGCGGGCTTTAAGGTATCGGCTTCAGCAAACATATGCTTCAGCACCTCCTCAACCAGCTCCTCGCGTGAGGTAAAATGCGCATAAAAACCGCCGTGTGTCAGCCCGACCCGCTTCATCAGCGCCGCTACACCAATTCCTTCGGTGCCGGTTTCACGCATCACGCGCGCCGCCTCATCAAGGATACGCCGCCGCGTATGCGCTTTGCTGCTCTGCTTCTCCATCTCATCTCCTGCGGTGTCTGCTACGTAGCGTCTGGCTATTATAGTAATTATTACGGTCATCATATTCCAGCTTGACGACAGATATGATGATCGTCATATTGATGGCTATTATGACGACCACCATACGAGGAAAAAGAGATGTCACAATCAGGCACAGCTTTAATCACCGGCGCATCCAGCGGTATCGGCGCGACCTATGCAAAACGACTGGCAGCACGCGGTTATGATTTGATTCTGGTCGCACGCGATCAGGGGCGGCTCACCACCCTGGCTGACGCACTGGCAAAGCAGCACGATATTCGGGTGACGGTTATGGCGGCTGACTTAACGCACGAGCAGGATCTGCAACGCGTGGAGTCGGAGCTCGCGAACAACGCACAGATTACGCTGCTGCTGAACAACGCGGGCATGAACGTTGAGGGAGAGTTTCTTGAGGCGGACATCATACGCATTAACACCATGCTGGCGTTGAATATTCTGGCACCTACCCGTCTGGCACAGGCGGCTGGCCGGGCTTTCAAAGCGCGCGGAAATGGCATCATTATCAATATCGCCTCGGTGCTGTCGCTGGTGCACGAGATGTTCAACGGCGCCTATAACGCCACTAAGTCTTACGTACTGACTCTGACGCGTGCGATGCAGCGTGAACTCGCAGAGAGCGGTGTGCAGGTACAGGCGGTGTTGCCCGGTGCGACCCGTACGGAGATTTTCGATCGCGCAGGCCAGTCTATTAATGACATCCCGGCTGAAATGCTGATGGACGTTGATGAGATGGTGGACGCCGCGCTTGCCGGACTCGACAGCAAGGAGACGGTAACCATTCCGGCACTGGAGGATCTGCAGATGTGGCACGACTACGATCAGGCTCGTGGCACAATGGTTCCCCACCTTTCACGGAATCAATCAGCATCCCGTTATCGTCAGCGCTGAGTCAGCCATCAGCCATAACGACTGAAGTCCGGTTTCACTAAAGGCACGGAGAAGCATTATCCGTGCCTGTTTGCGACTTCGGGATCGCGGTTCGCCAGATTTGTTATAGAAATCAGCAGGTAAATCACTGCTGCTTATTTCAGCAACCGGTGGCTGAGTGCTGGATTGCCCTGAAGAGATACTTTATAATCCCCGCTCCGCTGGCCCCTTAGCTCAGTGGTTAGAGCAGGCGACTCATAATCGCTTGGTCGCTGGTTCAAGCCCAGCAGGGGCCACCAAATTTAGTCATAAAATACATATATTTAAGCCGCTCATTGAAGCGGTTTTTTTGTATCTGAATTTCTGAGTGGCGGTAAAGTGGCGGTGCATTTTCCTCAACAGCCTTATCATGCCGCTGCTGATTGCTTTAAGCAGGTGGAACAAAACTACTAAACAAAGCAAAAAACCTCAGAAGTATGTAAAGTAACTCGTCCATGTAATAGTACGGCGTTTTTTCTGAAAACGCTGGCGAATAAGCATTCGGCTTGCGAGAGAAAGCGGGCTGGTTCCACGTGTGGTTTGTGGCTTAGTGGTCCGGTTTGCCTCATCGGTCGCGGCGGCGAGTCAGTTGATAGCTTTCAGCACTGCATTTTCAGCTTCTGGTACCGACTCAGCCGTTTCACCTCTCCCTTTCCCTGATTAACCTCACACTCTCATACCCACTATTTTCCCTGTAAAAGACACCGCTAATCCTCATTCTGATAACCCGACAATACTCCGGAGTCACTTTTTAACCCGGCAGAGGGTGTATCAGATTATTTTCATAAACCCGCTATATTTACGGATATGAACAAATGCAGTCCAGACGGGCCAATTGAAATCTGCACAACGTGTGCGCTGAGGTCAGATTCACAATTATGCAGATTAATTTATTGAACAGAAGAGTATGAATAGATTAGAGGTTTATCATGAAAAGTTCATCAAGTGCTGAACTCTGCTGCCGGGTAATTCGTGGAAGAACCATCATGCCGCTGAAGAAAGTTGCGTTGTATCAGGTCGAATTTAAAAATGGCAGATTTGCTGTGTTACGCATTAATAACCTTCTGACGCTTCAGGAAGGCGATATTATCTCAAGAGTTAATGAAGTGTGGTCTGCAGGACCAGATATTATTCAACTTTCACCATTCGAATTTCTCGACCAGGGTGAATCACAACGTTATTTCACCGAGTACGAAAGATAATGCAGGATTATCAGCACATTGAAATTAATGTTACGGATAAATTGCCTCAATGAGGGATAAGGTTAAACAGTATGACTTGCTGCTGCCTGGTGATCGCAACATAAAAAGACGACGGACTTTATATAACATACAATGACTTACAGTGAGGGCATAAGACTGCCTGTCCTTTATTCTTTTTAGCTACAGACTGTCTGGAAAACTTTTTACACACCGGACACTGTGTATTGGTTTCGCTGCTGTGTAGCGCGTCGAAGAGAAAGCTCAACCAGGTCATGTCGTTATCCTCTGAAATGTTGCCATCAGCGTAACACAGTGCAGGTAAATTAATTTTTTTATCTGTCGGCTCTGATGTTAAAAAGGGCTAAGGTGAGGAGAAGGCAGCTGTTTATTTTTTTTAACTTTATTTTATCGCCATAAGAGAACGTCAGCCGGTTAATCAGGATAGCTACGAATAACGGAAACAGGACTATAATCAATATCATCTACACCTGTTTATCACCTCCAGCCCTTCTTTTGGCTCCTTTTTGTCATCCTTTCTTTTTTTCCGGATCCAGCTGCTGCGCAAGCGCAAGGAAATGAGTGTGAAAATAAAACTGACGACGTGGTTCAGCCGGGAAAGTGAATTACCCGATGAGCATTTTCCTTTGTTCCCGACTGAAGGTATTTATCAGGCCCACCGGCCAGATATTTTTTCGGCTGAACAAATGGATAACTACGGCGAAAAATTAGCGAAAACGCATAATCTGTCGGGTGGAAAATGGTCCTACCGACTGTTGCAGCAGCTGGCAGATAATGAACTGTCATTGACGCGCAGCGCAGAAATCCTGAGTGAAGGCGATAAGCGCAGCCAGACACCAGCGGCCGTCTGGATACTGGATAATTTTTACATCATTGAAGAGCAGATCCGCCTGGTCCGGCACCTGTTACCGGCAAAATTTGGTAAAGGACTGCCCATGCTGGAGGAGTCGGCTCATTACCTGCGCATCCAGGCTATCGCCGAGGAGATGATTAAGCACAGTGATGGCCGACTGGAAACCAGCGTCCTGCATCCTTTTATCGCTGCCTACCAGCGCGTTACGCCCCTGCTGCTCGGCGAACTGTGGGCCATGCCTGCCATGTTACGGTTTGCGCTTATCAACAATCTGGCCCGGATTGCGGCTGACGTCGCCAGGGTACATCAGGAACGTAATAAAGCGGAGCAGTGGATCAGCGATATCCTCTCCACTGCCGCCGAAGATGCGTCAAAAGTTATTCTGGTCATCGCTGATATGGCCCGCCAGAACCCACAGGTTTCCGGCGCTTTCGTCGCTGAACTTGAACGGCGATTAAGTGGCCAGAACAATACTCTGGCGTTAACCTGGGTCGAACAACAGCTGGAAAATACCGGCCGGAAAACCTCGGAAGTCATTGAGCAGTTCAACCGGCAGCTGGCCCTGAGTCAGCTCTCTGTCAGCAACAGTATTACCGGCCTGCGGCAACTCGGCGAAATTGACTGGCAGGCTTTTGTCGAATCCGTCAGCCTGGTTGAGAAAGTCCTTCAGCAGGATCCCACCGGGACATACCCGCTGATGCATTTTGACAGTCGCGATGACTACCGCCACGTGATTGAACGTCTGGCACGGCACAGTCGCTTTGATGAACGTGAAGTCGCCCAGGCTGTGCTGACGCTGGCCAGCCAGCCTGATCTTCCCCTGCGTCAGCAGCATGTCGGCTATTACCTGCTGGATAAAGGATTTCAGCAACTGGAACAGCAGCTTGACGTTAAGGTGACGTGGCTGAACAGGAGCCGGCAGCATCTGAGTCAGACCCCTTTACTCTCCTGGTTAGGCAGCCTTTTACTGCTGACAACCGCGTTTACCGCCGAGATGCTCTACAGCACCCATCAGGCGGGCATGGCGTCATTACTCTGGTTGCTGGTGCTGCCCGCCATCATTGTCAGCAGCCAGTTAGCCTTACAGTTGCTGAGCGAGTTAACCACCCGCAGCCGCCATCCCCTTCCCCTGCCCCGACTCGATTATGCTCAGGCGGTACCGGAGCATGACCGCACACTGGTAGTTATCCCCTGTTTACTCAGCAGCAATGAGGGAACAGACGCCCTGCTGCGCTCTCTGGAAATCTGCTATCTCGGTAACGCCTTAGCGAATATCAGTTTTGCGTTGCTGACCGACTTTACCGATAGCGTCGAACAGGACCATCATCATGACGCCGCGCTTATCCGTTACGCCGTGCTGAAAACGGAAGCGCTGAATCGGCGCTACAGCGGGGGTAAATCGGACATTGCGCTCTTCTCCCTGTTACACCGTGACCGCACCCATAATATTTCTCAGGGCGTCTGGATGGGGTATGAACGCAAGCGCGGTAAGATCCATGCCCTGAATCGCTGGCTTCAGGGTGAAGAAAACGCCTTCAGCGTCACGGTAGGTGCCACACAGGCTCAGCTGCACAGCGTTAAATATGTGATTACTCTCGACAGCGACACAATACTGCCGCGTGAGACTGCGCATAAGCTGATTGGCGTCATGGCCCACCCGCTCAACGCGCCGGTGTTCGATGATGTCAAAAATCGGGTGGTTGAAGGCTATGCCATCCTGCAGCCTCGTCTGGCTGAAGAGATACCGGTTAACGGTCAGAGCCGCTATGCCCGGCTGTGCAGCAGCATTCCGGGGAATGATGCTTACTCCTCACTCTCATCCGATATTTATCAGGATCTGTTTGGTGAAGGCTCATTTGTCGGCAAGGGTATTTACGATGTCGCTGCCTTTAGCCGGGCGATACGCAATACCTGTCCGGAAAATCTGGTGCTGAGCCATGACCTGCTTGAGGGGTGCTATGCCCGCTCCGGTGTGGTCAGTAACGTCGTCCTGTATGAACAATATCCGGATAGTTATCTGAGCGATGTTGCCCGACGATTTCGCTGGGTGCGGGGCGACTGGCAGCTCCTTAACTGGCTACGGTTGCAGGTGCGGCAGGAAGATTGCAGTCGTCAAAAGAACCCGCTCAGTGCGCTTTCCCGCTGGAAATTAACAGACAATCTGCGCCGCAGCCTGGTAGCGCCTGCCCTGCTGATGCTGGTGTTTATGCTGTGTACGATAGTACCGAATCCAATATTCTGGGTCGGGTGCATCATGCTCTTTCTGCTGCTTCCGGGACTGCCAGCGTTGGTAATCGACGGGGTGACGAAAAGTAAAACGCGTGCCTGGCGGCAGCATCTATCCATGCTGGTCACCGATGCCTTTAACCGCCTCTCCCGCGCTGGCCTGGCGCTGGCCATCCTGCCTCACGAGAGTTACTGGTCGCTGAAGGCGATTATCGTGACCTTATGGCGCCTGACTATCAGCCATCGCTACCTGAACGAGTGGAAAAGCGCTTCATCACTGAAACCTGTCGAGCCTGATGTGCGCCATTTCTACCGCCGCATGTGGATTAATCCGGTAGCAGGCGCGGTCCTGGTATTCCTGACCAGCCTGAGCATGCCGTCGATGACGCATGTCGCACTGGCGCTCGCCTTATTGTGGGCGGTCGCCCCCGCGTTACTGAGCCGCATGAGCCAGCCTAAACGCGCTCAGCCAGGCAGCCTTTCAGCGGAACAGCGCCTCTTTTTGCGTCGCACCGCGCGTAGAACCTGGGCCTGGTTTAACGAATTTGCCAGCAGTGATAACAACCATTTGCCGCCGGATAATCTGCAGGAGATTCCGGAGTCGCGGGTGGCCCACCGGACCTCACCGACCAACATTGGCCTGTCGCTGCTGGCAAACCTGACGGCCTGGGATTTTGGTTATATCAGCCAGAATCGGGTCATCGGCCGGACTCTCGACACCCTCGATACCCTTGATCGAATGGAGCATTTCAGAGGACATCTTTATAACTGGTATGACACCCAGACGTTAAAACCGCTGAACCCACGCTACGTCTCAACCGTAGACAGCGGTAATATGGCGGCTCACCTTGTGACCCTTCAGGCTGGCCTGGCGCAGTGGAAATACCAGCCGGTGATGTCTCTCCCCTGTATCCTGGAAGGTCTCTCCGATACCTTCTCACTGCTTAAAGACCAACTGAGCGACACCCGCAGCGACATTGTGGAACAAATCGCAGCTAAGCTAAGCCTGATGCAGCGCGCTTCACCCGCCGATTTTCACGCCGGGATGCAGGCTCTGCTGGCGTTAAGCGTGGTGGCAGAACAGGCTTATCTTCCGACAACGCGGGTAAACTGGCCGGCGCTTTTCCACCAGCAGCTGGTCGATTTTACTCAGGAGTGGTCCCTCCTTTTCAGCTGGGTTAGCCCGGATGCGCCACTGCCTGCCGACATTCCGTCATTGCTGTGGCTCGCTGAGTTGAACCTGAACCGCCCCGGCCTCCCGGAAAAACAGGCAGAGACTGCGATATGGGCCGCCCGCGAACGGATGGCTGCCCTGCTGGAGCTGGACAGCCGCCTCAGCGATCACGCCAGTATGGACTTCCGCTTTCTCTATTATCCGGCCACGTCTTTACTCAGCGTGGGCTATAACATGGACAGCGGTCTGCTGGACGCCAGCAAATATGACCTTTTCCCTTCAGAAGTCCGCCTGACGCACTACTTTGCTATTTCCACCAGTCAGCTTCCGGCCAAGAGCTGGTTTGTACTGGGTCGTTTATTTACTCAGCTTAATAACCAGCCCGCCGTAATGTCATGGAGCGGCTCAATGTTTGAATACCTGATGCCGCACCTGGTCATGCCGGTTTACCCCGACACGCTGCTGGAAAAGATGGCGTTATCGGCGGTCAGGCAACAAATTGTCTCGGGTAACAGCACCGATACGCCCTGGGGCGTTTCGGAATCGGGTTACGCTGCGTTTGACGTCAATCATAACTACCAGTATCGGGCATTTGGTACGCCGGAACTGGGTCTGAAACGCGGCCTGAATGACAATCATGTTGTTGCGCCCTATGCGACGCTGCTGGCGCTGATGGTGCTGCCGCAGGAGGCGACGGCTAATCTGATAAGACTTAAAAAAATGGGTGCCAGCGGTGACTACGGTTATTACGAAGCGCTGGATTTCACCGCGGATCGACTGGCTCCCGGTCAGCCATTTGCGATCGTCAAATCGTATATGGCCCATCACCAGGCGATGGGATTGCTAGCACTCTCTCACCAGCTGCTGGATGCGCCCATGGTCGCGCGCTTTATGTCCAGCGCACTGTTTCAGTCGTCGCGTTTGCTGCTTCAGGAAAAAGTGCCTGATGATATTGAGCTCTATACCCCACGCCGCAGTTTTGTCGAAAACAGTGACCCTAAACAGCAGCGCAGCATTCCCGACCAGCGTGAATTCAGTGGTTCAGATCCGCGCCAGCCACAACTTCAGCTGCTTTCCAATGCAGATTATCATCTGATGGTGACGCACGCGGGGACAGGCTACAGCCAGTGGAAGGGGCTGGCACTCACCCGCTGGCGTGCGGATAGCACCAGCAACAACTACGGAACGTTCTGTTACGTTACCGATCAGCAATCCGCCGAAGTGATTGCTCACAGCTATCAGCCGACCTGCTGCGAGCGTCCGCATTATAAAACCCGTTTCAATGATGCCGGGATTGAGTTTGACGCTTCAGGCACTACCTTCAGCATTCACACGCATATCGTAGTCTCCCCGGAAGATGATGTGGAGATCAGACGCATCACGGTCACTAACCGTTCCCGTCAGACCCGCCCATTCGATATCACCAGCTACACAGAAGTGGTACTGGCACCAGCAGCCAGCGATATGGCCCACCCTGCGTTCAGTAATCTGTTCGTCCAGACTGAGATCGTTGACAGGCTGGAAGCGATTCTGGCTCACCGTCGGCCACGTGAAGAGAAAGAAGTGACGGCATGGATGTTTCACGCGATGGCGATACATGGCAATACCGGCCGCCAGACCTCTTTTGAAACCGACCGGGCTCGTTTTCTCGGGCGTGGCAGGACGCCAGCCGATGCTCAGGCGCTGATGCCGGGCAGTGAATTAACGGGTCAGCAGGGGGCAGTGTTAGATCCCGTGTTATCAATTCGCCAGTCAGTGACGTTAAAAGCGGGAGAGGCCGTCACCATCGATATGCTTTACGGTGTGACACTTCAGCGTGACACCACTATTGCGTTGATTGAGAAGTACCGTAACCACATCAGCGCCGATCGGGTATTTGAACTGGCGTGGTCCCACAGTCAGGTCGCCTTGCGTCAGTTGAATATCCGCACCGAAGATACCAGCCTGTTTAATCAGCTGGCCAGTGCCGTGCTGTTTTCCAGTGCCGAAATGCGTGGCGAATCAGACGCGCTGATGCAGAACCGGCTGGGCCAGGAGTCATTGTGGCGTCATGCGATTTCGGGTGATCTGCCGATTCTTCTGGTTCGGATAGAAAACATTAATCAGCTCGATCTGGTCACCACCCTCATTCAGGCGCATCAGTACTGGCGACAAAAAGGGCTGACGGTCGATCTGCTCATCCTGAACAGCGACCAGGGCGGGTACCAGCAGAACCTGTTCAATCAGCTCACGACCCTGATCCCTGCCGGAGATGAACGGCAGCAGGCGGACAAACCTGGCGGCATATTTATCCGCAAAAGCGAAAGTTTTTCCGCTGACGATCTGCAACTGTTGCTGAGCGTCGCGGCTGTCGTGCTGGAAGGCCGGAACGGTAGCCTCGCCGATCAGCTCAGCACGCTGTTAAAACCGGTGCGCACCCCGCCTGCTTTTGCGTTTCCATCGGTCAGTAAGACGCCGCCGCCTGCAGCCGTCACCTTTTCGCCGGAGCGGTTGCAGTTTTTTAATGGCACCGGTGGCTTCAACGAGGACGGCAGCGAATATCACATCATTCTTTCCGGCCAGCAGCAGACGCCTGCGCCGTGGTGCAATGTGCTGGCCAACAGCCAGTCTGGTACCGTCATTTCCGAGAGTGGCCAGGGCTATAGCTGGTATGAAAACGCGCATGAATATCGTCTGACGCCCTGGCACAACGATCCCGTCAGTGACAGCTCTGGCGAAGCGCTTTATCTGCGTGATGAAGAGACGGGTGATGTCTGGTCGCCCACGCCGCTTCCGGTTCGCGGCAAGGGTGATTATCTGACCCGTCATGGCTTCGGTTACAGCACGTTTGAACACACGGAGTATGGCATCAGCAGCACGTTAACGGTGTTCGTGGCAGAGGAGGCGCCGGTCAGACTTTCCCTGCTGACGCTGAGTAACCTCTCTGGCAAAACGCGTAATCTGTCGATTACCGGATACGTCGAATGGGTTCTGGGTGAGCTGGCGAGCCGCTCCGCAAGGCATGTGGTGACGTCCCCTGCCGCTATCGCCACAGGCAGCGCGGTTCTGGCCAGAAACTTTTATAACAGCACGGGCTCTGCGCGGACCGCTTTTTTTGCCGTCACAGGTACCCGGATTGCGTACAGCGGCAACCGGCTTGAGTGTCTGGGTCGTAACGGCACCACACGGCAGCCCGCGATGATGAATGTTCGTGGTCTGTCGGGTAACACCGGGGCAGGAATGGATCCCTGCGCCGCGCTGCAGACGCTGACGACACTGATTGACGGCGACAGCCGCAGCTTTGTTTTTGCTCTCGGCGTCGGGGAAGATGAGGGTGCAGTGACCGCGCTGATGCAGCAGTTCCTCTCCACCGGGGAGGCTCAGAACGAGCTGACCAAAGTTAAACAGCACTGGCACCAGCTACTGACTAAAGTGCAAATCCAGACACCGGCAACGGAGGTCGATTTACTGGCAAACGGCTGGCTGCTGTACCAGACGCTGGCCAGCCGTTTGCTGGCGCGCAGCGGATATTACCAATCCGGTGGTGCCTTTGGTTTCCGCGATCAGTTGCAGGATACGCTGGCGCTGACTCACGCGGCCCCGCAGCGGCTGCGCGATCAGCTGTTGTTGTGTGCATCCCGCCAGTTTATCGAGGGAGATGTACAGCACTGGTGGCATCCGCCTGCTGGCCGTGGCGTCAGAACCCGCTGCTCCGACGACTACCTGTGGTTGCCCTATGCGCTGTGCCGCTATGTGCAGGCAACCGATGATATTGCGCTGCTGTCACAGCCCGTCAGCTACCTTGAAGGTCGCCTGCTGGCAGAGGACGAAGAGTCTGTCTATGAGCTTCCGGGCGTCAGTAAGATTAATGAACCGCTATGGCAGCACTGCGTTCGCGCGGTTAACCACGCCCTTAATTACGGTCAGCACGGCCTCCCGCTGATGGGCTCCGGGGACTGGAACGATGGTATGAGTACCGTCGGGATTGCCGGCAAGGGTGAAAGCGTCTGGCTCGGCTTCTTCCTCTATACGGTTCTGGACCGCTTTGCCGCGCTGGCTGTGCGGTTCGGCGATACCGATACCGCCCGCCACTGTCAGGAGCACGCGCAGACGCTCAAAACCGCGCTTAACCATGCGGCCTGGGATGGCGAATGGTATCTGCGCGGCTTTTTTGACAGTGGCCAGACGCTCGGTTCACATGCTGACAGTGAGTGCCGGATAGACGCCATTGCCCAGAGCTGGTCGGTACTCTCTGGCGCAGGCGAGGACGCCAGATGCCGGTCAGCGATGGAGGCGCTTTATCAGCATCTGGTTGATAAGGATAACCGGCTGATTAAATTGCTCACTCCGCCTTTCGATGGTGCAGGGCCAAATCCGGGCTACATTCGCGGTTATTTACCGGGCGTCAGGGAAAATGGCGGTCAGTACACCCATGGGGCTCTGTGGGCGATTATGGCCTTTGCGGCGATGGGTGAAACAGAGCGCGCCTGGTCCCTGCTCTCTATGATTAATCCGGTTAATCATAGTGGCAATCAACAGGATATGGCGATCTACAAAGCAGAGCCTTATGTGATGGCTGCGGATGTGTATGCGGCCGAAGGCCACAGCGGGCGGGGTGGCTGGACCTGGTATACCGGTTCGTCAGGCTGGACCTATCAGCTTATCAGTGAGAGTCTGCTTGGGATAAGCCGGCGCGGCAACGCGCTGTCTCTTCGCCCACAGCTTCCCGCTGACTGGTCAGAGATAAAAATTGTCTACCGTGAGGGAGAAGGGATCTACAACATCCGGGTTACTCGCGGTGACAGCATTTATCAGCTGTGGCTGGATGGCAAACGGTGTGACGGCGACGAAATAGCGCTGGAAAGCCATCGCCAGGAACATCAGGTTGAAGTCTGGCTGGGTTCTGCGTCAGATTAAGTTAAACCTGACAACCCGCCTGCATCAGCTTAAAGAGGATATTCAGTGGCCTTTGCGAGCGGGCCGTTGAGCTGCCACCCGCGTCAGCACGGGCAGCTCAACGACAGCGATCCGGTGAATGGCGAGGGTTAATCGCCTGCCCACAATTATCTGTCGCCCTGCCCTGTTTTCCCTCGCGAAGCCCATGCTATCTTGTGGTTTTGATTTTTTCAGTGGGCAAAATTGATGACAAAGTTGCGGGTAGGGATCGTGTTTGGCGGGAAATCGGCTGAGCATGAGGTGTCGTTACAGTCGGCCAAAAATATCCTTGAGGCGATCGACAAAACCAGGTTTGACGTGGTGTTGCTGGGCATTGATAAGCAGGGACACTGGCGTCTTAACGATGCTTCAAACTTCTTACTTAACGCTGAAAATCCGGCGCTGATCGCGCTGAATCACGCCGCTGAAGATGTGGCGCTGGTGCCTGGTACGACTCAGCAGCAGATCATCACCCGTCATAACGCCCATCCGCTGTCGCAGATCGACGTTATCTTCCCGATCGTGCACGGTACGCTGGGTGAAGATGGCTCCCTGCAGGGCCTGCTGCGTATGGCCTCGTTACCCTTCGTCGGTTCCGACGTGCTGGGCTCTGCGGTCAGCATGGATAAAGATTTTACCAAACGCCTGCTGCGCGACGCCGGCCTCAACGTCGCGCCGTGGGTGAGCGTCACCCAGGCCCAGCGTGCACAGCTGGACGCCAGCGCAGTCATTGCCCGCTTTGGCCTGCCGCTGTTTATCAAACCCGCCAACCAGGGTTCATCGGTGGGCGTCAGCAAAGTGGATAGCATTGAAGAATTTGATGCCGCGCTGGCGCTGGCCTTCTCCTTTGACCGCAAGGTGCTGATTGAACAGGGCATCAAAGGTCGCGAGATCGAGTGTGCGGTGCTGGGCAACGATGCCCCTGAAGCCAGCCCCTGCGGTGAAGTGGTGGTGCATGACGCCTTCTACTCGTATGACACCAAATATATCTCCGAGAGCGGTGCGCAGACGGTGGTCCCGGCAGCCATTTCACCGGAAACCAGCGATGCGATACGTGAGGTTGCCATCAAAGCCTTTACCGCGCTGGAGTGCTTTGGCATGGCGCGCGTCGATGTGTTTTTAACTGCCGATGGCGAAATTATCGTCAACGAAGTGAATACCCTGCCCGGCTTCACCAATATCAGCATGTATCCGAAACTGTGGCAGGCAGCCGGACTCAGCTATCAGGATCTGATCAGTCGCCTGATCGACCTGGCAATTGAACGCCACCAGCAGGCCAGTACCCTGAAAAGCAGCGTCAGCTGACAGAACCCGGCGGCGTGGCGTTATGCCACGTCGCTGGTGATGGCACGGTAGTTAACCGGCGAGGTCTGATTGCGGCCATTGCGTTTCGACAGATAGAGATTTTTATCGGCTGCAGAAATCAGCCGGTTGATCACGCGGTGCCACTCCGTCGCCTCACCGGCACAGCCATGCGCCAGCCCCAGACTGACGGTTACCGTGGCCGTACTGCCCTGCAGCCAGAACTTCTCCTTCGCCATCTTCTGCCGGATGCTCTCAGCAAGAAAGTAGAGCTTTTCCGGATTCTGGTCGAACAGCACCACCGCAAACTCTTCGCCGCCAAAACGGCAGATGCGCCCCTCTTTACCCACGACGCGCTGCATACGGCGGGCGATCTCTTCCAGCACGCTGTCACCCGCATCATGACCAAAATTGTCGTTAATCGCTTTAAAGTAGTCGACATCCAGCAGGATCACGCCCACCCGGCGGTCCGGGAAGATCGGCTCAGCACGCAGACTTTCATAGAGGCCGGAACGCGACAGCAGCCGGGTCAGGAAGTCATAGTTGGCGCGCAGCGCCAGACGCTGGTTGAGCTGGCGAATCGCATCCATGCTCACCGCCACAATCAGCGGGCTGATCGCAATGGTCGCCACGCCCAGCCGTGCCGAGGTCAGATGGGTGATCGGCAGCATATTGTCATCGCCCTGGATATTCATCACGCCATGCGAAACCAGAATGATTTCGCTAATGCCGGTGAGCAAAATCACCAGGCTGGTGAGCGGCATCGGCAACACGATGGCGCACCAGACCAGCGCCGGAACCGGGAACGTCAGGCTGCCTGCGCCGCCCATCATCGCGCCAATCATCAGCGAAAAAATCACGGCGACAACCGGTGCCAGCTTGCGCATCTGCATAAACTGCCGGGGCGACAGCGACGCCCAGTCGCGCGTCAGCAAAAAGGGCAGCAGCATCAGCCCGGTTGAGAACTGTTCGCTGAACCATTCGCCCCAGGCCGTCACCAGCCCGCTGTTAAAATCGGCCTGCTGCGCCAGCGCCCCCCAGCTGGCGCAGGCCAGTCCGGCCAGCAGACAGGCCGGAAAAATGCGCAGCACGCTGGTTATACGCTCGCTGCCGGAGTCGTGCTGAAGATGCTTTACCAGCAGCGTCACCGCCACCAGCACAAACAGAAGATTCGCCATGTTGAGGGTAAAAGCAGAGAGCGCCCAGCCTGAAAAAACGATGTCGTTAAACACCATCGCAGCAAAGGTGGCCAGGTAATAGCGGGTCTGATGCAGAAAAGGATTCCGGACGATCACGCCAGTGACGATCGCGTTGACCGGCCAGAACAGCGACAGCTCCTGTGGAAAGCGCAGGTGTCCGCCGATAAAGCAAAACAGCAACGTGATTAAAAACAGTGAAAATGCGTTCTTCTTAACGTTGTGCTCTTCAAACAGCTGTATGCGCATACATCCGGACCTTGTCACAGAGAGGCTGGCTGTCCACGCCAGCCTGGACAGGCGCGTGGTGTCAGAATGATTAAATCCTGAATATCCTCAATGTCATCCGGCGATAAAACCTCGTTTCATGGGCTAACTCAGAAAAGTTACCGTTTTGAGGCTAAACCCATCAGATGACAGCAAAAACTGGGGCTCTATTATGCATCGCAAATAAAAAAATCGGATATCCGAGATATCCGATTTTTGCTGTTCTGACGACTTTACCGTTGCGCTAAACGCTATTTTACGGCAACCGGCCACTGACTCAGGCGAATGCCGCGTTTGTCGGCGTTATCGCCAAAATCTTTCAGCACCGCTTTAACGTCGGGATCGATATATTCCGCATTGTCGTTATCGACGATGACTACGCTGTTCTCCGGGATCTCATCCAGCAATCCCTGCAGCTTTGGATTGTGCATAAAGGTCAGATTCTGCTGAAAGCGCAGCACGTAGTGGTCGTCATAGCGGGTGAGCTGCAGCGCGTTGCGATGGCTTTTATAGATGCTGTAGAGGATCTGCGTGGCGATGCCGATACCAATCCCGACCAGCATGCCCAGCGTGATAATACCGACGATGGTGGCCAGAAACGGCACGTACTGCTGCGCGCCCATCCGGAACTGCTCAATAAACAGTTTGGGTGTCGCCAGCTTGTAGCCGGTATAGAGCAGCACGGCAGCGAGGCTGGCCAGCGGAATGGCGTTCAGCATCTCACTGAACCACATACCACAAATCAGCAGCAGCACACCGTGAATGAAGATCGACAGTTTGGTCTGCGCGCCCGCACTGACGTTAACCGAACTGCGCACAATCACCGCCGTTATCGGCATCGCGCCAAGGAAACCGGCCGCCAGGTTACCGATGCCCTGCGCGAACATCTCTTTGTTGGGCGACGGCGCGGGCGTCTGAGGACGCAGTTTTTTCAGCGCCTCCTGACTCAGCAGCGTTTCCAGACTGGCGACCAGGGCTAAGGTTACCGCAACAACCCAGACCTGCGGATTCTGCCAGGCCATCCAGTCGGGCGTTTCCAGCTCTGCCACCAGCGCGGAAATGCTGTCAAAAGCGGGCAACGAAATGCGCGCCAGACCGCTGGTCATTTCCGGGAACAGCCGTCCACCCACGACGGTAGCAAGGCAGCCTATCAGCACGGCAATCAGCGGCCCAGGGATCCAGGCCAGCGCTTTGATCCGTTTCACCGGTGCGGTGGTCCAGAGACATAAAATGGCCAGGCCGACACCTGCTACTGCTACCGCGGGCAGCGAGAAGGTCATCTCACCGGTCACCAGTGAAACCAGCTCCGCATCGCCCGCGGCACCCAGCGCCACCGGGATCTGCTGCATGATCAGCAGCAAACCGATCGCCGCCAGCATCCCTTTAATGACGCTGCCCGGCACCAGCGAAATAAACCGTCCGGCACGCAGCAGACCAAACAGGCATTGCAGTGCTCCGGCAATAATCAGCGCGGTGAGAAAGGCGGAAAAACTGCCCAGAGACGCCATTGAGGCGACGACGATGGTGACAAGGCCTGCCGCCGGGCCGCTGACGGCAAACCGGGACGGACTCAGTGATGTGACCACCAGGCCGCCAATCACACCGGTCAGCAGACCGGCAAACGGCGGTAATCCGCTGGCCTGTGCGATGCCAAGGCAGAGCGGTAAGGCGACCAGAAACACCACCAGACCCGCAGGAATGTCGCGACGCAGGGTATCGAGGTTCATAATGAAGGTTCCTCTGCAGATTGATGAATCAGCTCTTTAAGATGGCCGGAGCGCAGGTCATAAACACAACCAAACACCTCCAGTTCCTGGCCCGATTGCCAGATTTGCCGGACCGGTTCAGATTTCACCAGTCTGGCGAATTGCGCCTTAACGTTGGCCTCAACCAGCCGATCGAGCTGTTCACCCGGCTCCGCGTCTGAAGGGGGGCTTTCCGCCAGGCCATGCTGAATGTCATGACGCAACGTCTGAATGCGTCTCGCCAGCGCGCTCTCCTGCCCGTCCAGCACGCTGCCCGGCAAATTCTGTGCGGCTTCCACTCCACCGCAGCCATAGTGGCCGCTTAATACAATGCGTTTTACACCGAGAAAGAAGAGCGCGTATTGCAGCACGCTCAGTAAATTGTCATCGTCCTCAATCACCATGTTGGCGATATTACGATGCACAAAGAGTTCGCCAGGATGGGAGCCAGTTAAGACTTCTGCCGGAACGCGACTATCAGAACAACCTATCCAGAGTGAGTGCGGCTTTTGCTGATGAAGGAATTTTTTAAAGTAGTCTGGATTACGCTGGCGGCGCTGTAATGCCCAACTGCGATTTTTCGCTAATAAGGGTTTAAGTGTCGTCACAATCATCTTCTCTCTACTACCGGGATGTCGCATCCTGGCTAACCACAAAGTGTATCGGCTCACAAATAAAGCGTGAGCCGCCAGGTAAATAAGAACTGAGTCACAGAAAAAGGTTATAGCCGCTAACCATTACCAATGCACGAGCAATATTTCACAGCACTTTAACATCATGCTATTTGTCAATCCGGCGTCAGTAAGAGTCAGGGTTAAGTAAATTTAATTAAGCAGAAGAGAAGTGGAATAATTAGCGAAAATCATTTTAAAATTAAAAGTATCAATAGGTTAAAATATAAAAGATAATAAACTAAAGTTACTGCTGACAAAAAAATACAATCATTAACCAAGGGGATATTCACTGCCATACCAACCGGCCTGCTTTTTACCAGGAATACTCTTAATTAAAAAATTAACCATTAGCACGATCAACCGGCTTAATTGCTGATAGCCAGTCAGATATGCCTGATTTTAGATAAGAATGAAGCAAGAGATAATTAATTTAATTTGCAGCAAAATAGTGACGGGAGAAAGTAAATCAGGACCATGTTTTAACAGAGCCTGACACGGTCAGGCTCTTTTTCTTGACGAATTATTTACCGTTCCAGCTTTGCAGGCGCGATTCCCGCACAGACAGCTGCTGTTCCGGTGTCAGTTTATTGTAGTTTTCCGCCATTCCGCTCTCCCAGTCGCCGTAGAGCGGATTCGGCAGCACGATGAACTGCGTTCCAAACTGCTGATGGTTAAGATTCACAAAATCACGACGCGTCTGATTACCCTGATGCCAGGTCGCGCCACCAAAATCGTTGAGGTTATCGCCAACGTAGAGCACCACGTTATAGCCGGCATTTTTAATGGCATCGAAACGCGCCTGCTTATTGGAGCTGTCAGTATTCAGACGTACCGTTTTATCGCTAACGTTGGGGAAGCCAAGCTGCTGCATGTTAGCGACCGTGGCCGCGTAATCTTTCTGATCCCGGTTCGACACATAGAACAGCGTGCCGCCATTCTGTGTGACATGACGCGCAAACTCTATCGCGCCCGGCACCGCTTTCGCCTGCCGCGCCTGTGTCCAGGCTGACCAGGTTTTACTGCTGAACGGCTGGCCGTTCTTCGCCTGCCACGCGCTGTAGGCACTGTTATCCAGCATCGTCTCATCCAGATCGACAATCACCGCTTTGGGTTTGCCAGTCAGCGAGGGGGCCTGATCAAACGCCATACGCGCGGTATTAAATGCCTGCCAGGTCAGCGCCTGATATTCACCAGACTGCTGGAACCAGTTTACCGCCAGCACCGATTGCTGGCCGAGTTGCTGTTGCGCGGTCTGATGTGTCGACGAGGCGCAGCCGGTAAGGAGCAGCGCGACCAGTCCGGATGCAGCCAGTTTTGCGGAGGTTTTCATCATTTCATCCTTAAGGTGAGAAAGGTCTGAGGAGAAGCTTCAAAAATGTAGCAGTTAACGTAAGCTGTGGGCAGCCCAACGCACGCTGTTATAACAGGAGATTCCTATGGCCGTGATCCCGCGCTCGCCATTGCTCGATTCGCTGGAGTGGCTCGAATATGCGTTTCAGCCAGCCGGAGAGCCACCACCCGCTGAGGCCGCCTATGGACATCAGCGCCACAGCGCGACCGTGGTCACCGATATCGAGAACATCCCACCCAAAAGCTGCGAGTCTGATGGCGTGATCGGCAGCGGGACGCGCCCGGTGGCGGTCTACACCGCCGACTGCCTGCCAGTGCTGTTCGCCGATCGCCAGCAGCGGATCGTGGCCGCGGTTCATGCCGGACTCAAAGGTACGCTGGCGGGTGTGCTGACCCGCGCGGTTGAAAAACTGTGCGAGCAGCGCTGCGAGCCGCAGAACCTGATGGTGGCGATCGGTCCGGCGATGGGCCCCTGCTGTTATGAACTGGCCGAACCGCAGCTGGCGGAGATTGCGCAGAACCCGGCATTGGCCAGCGGGCTGCGCTGGCACCAGAACCAGCCGGTTAATCCTCTGGCGCAACGTCCACAGGCCGCTGCCCGCCAGCAGGGTGTCTGGTTCGATCTGCCTGCGCTGGCGACGCAGTTGCTGATAAACGCGGGTGTGCCGGCTGCGCAGATCGATAACGTCAATGTCTGCACCTACTGCATGGCCGAAAGCGGTTCAAGCTACCGCTTCAATACCCACCACGGTAGCGGCTATCACTCCCGCTATTCGTGGATCCGTCGACGTTAATGGGTTTTCTGGCACCGCGCTGACAGCAGTTAGCGTGATCTTAACAGCGACGGGCGCTGACGCCTGTCGCAAAGCTACGCGGGCCACGGATGGCGGTCTTAACTTCTTTGCGCAAGGCACGGGCTAGCTCCGCCCACTCTTTGTTACTCACCTCACTCCCCTGCCGTTGTTTATGATTTCACTCACACCCTGACATTCTTTCACTTTTTTTTAACGCAGAAGTGGCTAGAGTGAACTCATCCGACCACTTTACCGTGAGTGACTATCATGTCCGTCAATCCTGACTATCCTGCGCTGTTTACGCCGCTGGACCTTGGCTTTACCCGACTGAAAAACCGCTTTCTGATGGGGTCAATGCACACCGGACTGGAAGAGCACCCGGATGGTGCAGCCCGGCTGGCGGCTTTCTATGGCGAGCGGGCGCGTGAAGGTGTCGCGCTGATCGTCACCGGCGGCATCGCCCCCAATGCCCAGGGTGTCACCACCGCGCATGGCGCGATGCTCACCGACGAGACGCAATGTGACTGGCACCGGCAGATCACGGAGGCGGTACATCAGCATCAGGGCAAAATCGCCCTGCAGATCCTGCATACCGGCCGTTACAGCTATCAGCCCGATCTGGTTGCGCCCTCGGCACGCCAGGCGCCGATTAACCCGTTTACGCCACAGGCGATGAGCGAGGCGGCGATTGAACAGACCATTGAGGACTTTGCCCGCTGCGCCCGACTGGCACAGCAGGCGGGCTACGATGGCGTGGAGATCATGGGTTCCGAAGGCTATCTGATTAATCAGTTTCTGGTGAAGCACACCAATCAGCGCACCGACCGCTGGGGTGGCGACTTCCGGCAGCGGATGCAGTTCGCACTGGCGATTACCCGCGCCGTTCGCGCCGCGACTGGCGACGCCTTTATCATCATCTTCCGGTTGTCGATGCTCGATCTGATCGAAGAGGGCAGTACGCTGGAGGAGACGCTGTTGCTGGCGGGCGAGCTGGAGCAGTGCGGCGTCACGCTGTTCAATACCGGTATTGGCTGGCACGAGGCGCGCATCCCGACCATCGCCACCTGCGTGCCGCGTGCGGCCTTTGCGTGGGTGACGCAGCGCCTGCGTGAACAGGTGAAGGTGCCGGTCATCGCCACCAATCGCATCAACCATCCCGCCGTCGCCGAGCAGCTGTTGCAGTCCGGCTGCGCCGATATGGTGTCGATGGCCCGCCCTTTTCTCGCCGATCCCGCCTTTGTCACTAAAGCACAGCGCGGTGAACCGGACAGCATCAACACCTGCATTGCCTGTAATCAGGCCTGCCTCGATCAGGTGTTCGCCGGTAAAATCACCTCCTGCCTGGTCAATCCGCGCGCCTGCCATGAGTCGCTGATGCCGGTCATCGCCAGCACCGCCCCGCGCAGGCTGGCCGTAGTGGGTGCCGGTCCGGCCGGCATGGCGTTTGCGCTGCAGGCGGCGCAGCGCGGTCATCAGGTAACCCTCTATGAGGCCGCGCCGGAGATAGGCGGCCAGTTCAATATTGCCCGGCTGATTCCTGGCAAATCGGAGTTCAGCGAAACGCTGCGCTATTTCCGGCATGAGCTGGCGGCCGCAGGCGTGACGGTTCAGACGGGCTGTCGGGTGACGGCGGATCAGCTGAGTGACGCCGATGAAGTGGTGCTGGCGACCGGCATTCAGCCGCGTACGCCCGATATTCCGGGCATCGACCACCCCAGCGTGCTGAGCTATCTGGAGGTGCTGCGCGATAAGCGCCCGGTGGGGAAACGGGTGGCGATTATCGGCGCAGGCGGTATTGGCTTTGATGTGGCGGAGTATCTGTCACAGCCATCCCATGACGAGGATCTGGCGGCGTTTTATGCCGAATGGGGCATCGACCACAGCCTGACGCAGCGTGGCGGCGTGATGAAACCCGAGCCCCCTGCCGCGCTACGGCAAATCTGGCTGCTGCAACGCCGATCGGGAAAACCGGGTGCCGGGCTGGCAAAAACCACCGGCTGGATCCATCGCGCCAGTCTGCAGGCGCAGGGCGTTGAGATGTGGGGCAGCGTTGAGTATCTGGCGATTGATGACAGCGGCCTGCATCTGCGGCGCAACGGCGAAACGCTGTTGCTGGAGGTCGATAATGTGATTATCTGTGCCGGACAGGAGCCGCAGCGCGAACTGGAAGCCGCGCTGCGTGCAAAAGGACAGAGGGTGACAGTCATCGGCGGTGCAGATGTGGCGCAGGAGCTGGATGCGCGCCGTGCGATTGCGCAGGCGACGCAGCTGGCATTAACCGTCGTCTGACTAGCGCATTTTCACCGCGCGCAGCACCACGAACTTCTGGTTAGAGGCGATCAGCGTACAGTTACCAAACAGCTTCTTCAGCTTGTGGTGATAATCGAGGTGGCGGTTGCCGACAATACGCAACTCGCCGCCATACTGAAGGCAGCGTTTGGCATCGCGGAACATCTGCCATGCCAGGTGATCGGTCACCGCGTGCTGCTGGTGGAACGGCGGGTTGCACAGCACCGCGTGCAGCCGATCTGACGGATAGCCGCTCAGCACGTTGTTCACCAGGAACTGACAGCGTGACAGATCCTCAGGACGGTTCACTTCCACGTTAAGCTTGCTGGAAGCGACCGCCATGTAAGACTCATCAAGGAAATGCACCTCGGCCTGCGGGTTCTGCTCCAGCGCCACCAGTCCCACCACGCCGTTACCACAGCCGAGATCGACAATCTCGCCCTCAATGTTTTCCGGCAGATGCTGCACAAAGAGCCGTGCGCCGATATCCAGCGAAGCGCGCGAGAAGACGTTGGCGTAGTTGTGAATCTGATAAGGGGTACCATCCAGCGGCCAGACCAGCGTCGGCGTGGCCTCACGCAGTTCAGGCTTGCTGAACTGGCTGTAGATCAGACGCGCTTTTTTCCACGCCAGTGAGGTTTTGGTTTCACCAATGATCTGTTCGAACAGCTGCAGGGTAGAGTTATGGATCTCTTTGGCGCGCGCCGCCGCCAGAATCACCGTATCAGGCGTGACAACTTCGCGAATGGCGCGCAGCTGGTGCTCCAGCAGCGCCAGGGTTTTAGGCACCTTGATCAGCACAGCCGCAGGTGAAGCAGGCAGTTCCGCCAGGCTATCAACAAAGTGAACGTCGCTGTCATCCAGCCCATTAAAGGTCAGGTTCTGACGGGCGGCCTGCTGGCTCAGCCAGGAGTCGCTGACGTGCCAGACGGTACGCGAATTCAGGGCGCAGGTTAAGGCACCGAAACTGTCGTTGAAGACCAGCACCGGCCCCTCTGGCAGCGCCTGCTGTAACAGATATTCATCAGCCGCATCCCAGGCTTGTAATGGACTTTCGTCACGCATCTGCGGGAAGCGATGCAGGATCAGTGTGCGATCGTTCAGTTCAAGTTGGCTCATGAATTCTCCGGCGTGGTACACTTTGGTTGATTTTCGCCCCAAAATCGGGGGCGCAGTATACTGTCTTTCGCCTGGAATCCCTAATGTCCTCACTGATCTACCTTCAGGGTTATCCTGCCCCCCTTCTTGAGCAGGTTCAGTCGCTGATCGCCCATCAGCGCTTAGGTGCGTTCCTGCAGGAACGTTATCCTGACACTCATGACGTGATGAGTGATAAAGCGCTGTATGACTACACGCAGGCGCTGAAAAATCGCTATATGCGCAATGCGCCGCCGATCAGCAAAGTGATGTGGGATAACAAGATTAAGGTGATGAAGCATGCACTCGGGCTGCACACTGCCATCTCGCGGATTCAGGGCGGTAAGCTTAAGGCGAAAGCGGAAATCCGTATCTCGACCTTTTTCCGCCTCGCGCCAGAGCCGTTTCTGCGGATGATCGTGGTGCATGAGCTGGCACACCTTAAAGAAAAAGATCACGATAAGGCGTTCTACCAGCTCTGCTGCCATATGGAGCCGGATTATCACCAGCTCGAATTTGATGCGCGACTGTGGATGACGGACCAGGCGATGCGCGGCAACGCGGCTTAAAGAAACTCCTGCGCTTTCTGAATCAGACTGGTTTTGGTAAGCGCGCCCAGAAAGCGCCGTTCCTGCGGATTGTTGAGCACCGGCAACCGCTCCAGCGTCACCGCCGCAAAGGCTTCCCATCCCTCACGCATACTCTGATTCTGATACACCACCGGGAAATCCTGATCCATCACGCACTGCACCGGTGAGTCGAGGGTGATCTCCTGGGCCAGCACCCGGCGCGAAATCTCATGAATCGAGACCACACCGAGGAAAGCGCCCGCGGCGTTGATCACATAAACATAGCGTTCACGCTTCAGGGAGCTGACCGCCAGCGCCTGCCCCACCGACTCCTCCGGCTGCAACGCCGCACCCGCAATAATCAGCTCGGCAATGCGCATGTTATCGAAATCATATTTCGCTTCTGAACGGCTGAAGTGATGACTCACGACCGGATAAGTACTGGCGGATTGCAGGCGATAGACCACCATCGACGCCAGCACCGTGGCGATCATCAGCGGAAACAGCAGGCTGCTGTTGAGCGTCATCTCCAGCACCATCAGCATCGCCATCAACGGCGCCTGACTGACCGCTGCCAGCACCGCCGCCATACCAATCGCGGCATAGAGCAGCACATTGCCGAGCGGCAGATGCAGCGCCGCCCCAACCGTCGCGATGATCACCCCCAGCAGCGCGCCAATCAGCAGCGAAGGGGTAAAGAGTCCGCCGACGGCGTTCGACCCTACCGACAGGCTGGTAGCGAGGGTTTTCAGCACCAGCAACAGCAGCAGACCCGGCAGCAGGTAGTGCCCGGCCATCACTTTGACGATCACCTCGTAGCCGTTGCCGAGGATATCAGTGGAGATCAGCGCCAGTAAGCCGACCGCAAAGCCGCCCGCTCCGAGGCGCAGCGGCAGGGAGGCGACCCGGCTGAACAGCACTTTGCTGCGGGCGATGCATTTAATCACGATCCAGCCCGCCAGACCGGCGCACAGACCAATCACCACCGTCATCAGCAGGCTGCTGAGATCCATGGCGAAGTTCGCGTCTGCCAGCGGATAGAGCGCGCTGCGAAAACCCAGCGTCCACATGGTCATCACCGCCGTGGCGGCAGCGATGATCAGGGGGATCAGCCGCTGCAATGCAGAAATGCCGAAGGCGATTTCCGCCACAAAAATCGCCGACGCCAGTGGCGCATGGTAAACCGACGCGAGGCCCGCCGCCGCGGCCATCGCCACCACGTCACTGTTTTTCAGGTTAAGTGAGGCCGGTAACAGGCGACCAATCGCACTGCCGCACAGTGCCGAGAGCTGCACCATCGGCCCCTCTTTACCTATCGAGGCGCCGCTGCCGATACTGGCAATCGACGATAAGGCGCGGAACAGTGAGGTCCGGGTCGGCACCGCATCCAGCCGGGCGTTGATCACTTCAAGGTAATCCGTTTTCACCGTCTGCTGCTGCTCAATGGCAACGGCATAACGCAGAAAATAGCCCGCCAGTACGCCGCCCGCCCCCACCAGCAGCGGCCAGAAGATCCACGGCCAGAGATGCAGGGATTCGGTTATTTCGCCACTGCGGGCAAACAGCAGATGGTTGATCAGTTCAATCACGCCGCGGAAAGCCAGCGTCACCAGCGACGCCGCACACCCGACCGGAATGGCGATCAGAAGTGTGGTCCAGTTTAATGCGTGCTTACTTGCTTTCACCTGCGCTCCCTGGTTGGTACATAAACATCATCGCTTCCGCATATTATTGGAATGCGGATCGCAGGATCAATCCCTGCCCGCCCGGCACCATTGCACAGCGTGGGTGAGATGTTACTCTGCCGCTTTACAGCTGCCGGAGAGATGACGTGATTCGTTTTGCCATTGTGGGAACAAACTGGATTACACGCCAGTTTATTGATGCCGCTCATGAAACCGGAGCGATGAAGCTCTGTGCGGTCTATTCACGCAGTCAGCAGCAGGCTGAGGCCTTTATCGCCGATTATCCCTGCAAACAGACCTTTACCTCACTGGAAGCGCTGGCCGCCAGCCCGGAGATCGATGCGGTCTATCTGGCCAGCCCCAACGCCCTGCACTGCCAGCAGGCGCTGCTGTTTATGTCGCACGGCAAGCATGTGATTTGCGAAAAACCGCTGGCCTCTAATCTGGCAGAAGTGGAACAAATGATCGCCTGCGCCCGTGAGCATCAGGTGGTGCTGTTTGAGGCGTTTAAAACTGCCAGCCTGCCTAATTTCCTGCGGCTGCAGCAGGCACTGCCTGACGTGGGTAAACTGCGAAAAGCGCTGCTGAATTACTGCCAGTACTCCTCACGCTACCCGCGCTATCTCAACGGTGAGAACCCCAATACCTTTGATCCGCGCTGGTCGAATGGCTCAATTATGGATATCGGTTATTACTGCCTGGCCTCGGCAGTGACGCTGTGGGGCGAGCCAGATCGCGTGCAGGCCAGGGCGACTTTGCTTGCAAGCGGCGTGGACGCGCACGGCGTGGTAGTGCTGAGCTACGGTGATTTCGATGTGACGATTCTGCATTCGAAGGTGAGTGATTCCAGCCTGCCCAGCGAGATTCAGGGTGAAGCGGGCGCGCTGGTGATAGAGAAGTTATCGGAGTGCCAGCAGCTAACTTTTGTGCCGCGGGGCGCGGAAAAGCAGACGCTGAGTCAGCCGCAGCATATCAACACCATGCTGTATGAGGCCGCCGCTTTTGCCCGGCTGGTTGAGCAGCGCCAGGTGGACCACCCTTCGCTTGAGGTTTCGCGGATTACTGCATCGCTGCTGACTGAGATACGCCGCCAGACCGGTGTGATCTTCCCGGCCGACCAGGCTGCTGTGTAAATATTTCTAAATATGTCTGAGAGGTGTTGCTTCCTGTGCGGCTAAACCGTAACTTACCCTCCTGCAAAGGGGAGTAACTTGTAAGCTGATTGATCGTCATTACGATGCGAAAGCATCCGGTCATCAGGCAACCCGGAATCAATTTCTGTGTTGTAAGTGAGACCTTGCCGGAAGGCGAGGTTTGCTTACACAAAAATAAGCGGCTGACGTCTTCTGACTTCAGCCGTTTTTTTTATTTTTCGGACAGGATACGAATATGCAAACTGTGGGTACGCCTTTACTGTGGGGCAGCTTTGCGGTTGTGGTGCTTATCATGCTGGCTATCGACCTGCTGTTGCAGGGACGCCGTGGCGCGCAGACCATGTCTTTCAAACAGGCGGCCGTCTGGTCGCTGATCTGGGTTTCAGTCTCACTGCTGTTCAGCGCCGCCTTCTGGTGGTATCTGGAGGGCAGCGCGGGACGTGAAGTCGCTAACACGCAGACGCTCGCCTTCCTGACCGGTTACGTGCTGGAAAAAGCGCTGGCGGTGGATAACGTCTTCGTCTGGCTGATGCTGTTCAGTTACTTCTCTATTCCGGCCAATCTGCAGCGCCGGGTGCTGATCTATGGGGTATTAGGCGCTATCGTGCTGCGTACCATCATGATCTTCGCCGGTAGCTGGCTGGTCACGCAGTTCAGCTGGATCCTCTATGTGTTCGGTGCCTTCCTGCTGTTCACCGGTGTGAAAATGGCGCTGGCGAAAGAGGATGACAGCGCGGTGGGCGAAAAACCTGTGGTGCGCTGGCTGCGTAAGCATCTGCGCATGACTGACGATCTCGACGGCGAGAAGTTCTTCACCCGCAAAAACGGCGTGCTGTTTGCGACGCCACTGCTGCTGGTGCTGATCATGGTGGAAATCAGCGACGTGATCTTTGCGGTCGACAGTATCCCGGCGATCTTCGCCGTGACCACTGACCCGTTTATCGTACTGACCTCAAACCTGTTCGCTATCCTGGGTTTGCGTGCCATGTACTTCCTGCTGGCAAACGTGGCGGAACGGTTCTCGATGCTGAAGTATGGCCTGGCGATTGTGCTGGTGTTCATCGGCTTTAAGATGCTGATTGTCGACATCTACCATATCCCGGTCGGTATCTCGCTGGGTGTGGTCGGTGCCATTCTGGCATCAACCCTGCTGATTAATGCCTGGGTTAACCGCAAAAGAGACCAGAAAAAGCTCGCACCATAATTACCTGCAGGGGCAGCCGATGCCCCTGTTTTATTTTGTGGCAGCCTGTCACGCCATTTCATCCCTCTGTCACACTTCCACTATCCAGCATAATAAAAATCTGACCTGCTCCACAGTGACAGAACTTTCTCTTTTCTCGTCCGATCTTTTCCTTATACTCCGCCGGGCAAACCGTTTTAGCCGATGCAAAACATCGCGTCTGAAACTACATCCGCGACAAAATATAGAAAATATTATGCAGAAAACTCTCTCCGCACGTCTGGGCACGCTGCTCGCCGGAAGCCTGGTGAAGCAAATCATGATTGGGCTGATCGCCGGTGTGGCGCTCGCCTGGATTTCACACGATGCCGCTATCGCGGTCGGTCTGCTGGGTGAACTGTTTGTCAGTGCGCTGAAAGCAGTCGCGCCATTGCTGGTACTAATGCTGGTGATCGCCTCGATTGCCAACCACCAGCAGGGCCAGAAGAGCAATATCCGGCCGATTATTATGCTTTATCTGCTGAGCACCTTTTTCGCGGCGGTCGTCGCGGTGGTCTTCAGCCATCTGATCCCGCAGACGCTGACGCTGGCGGTGGGCACCACGGAAATCACACCACCATCCGGCATTACCGAAGTGTTACGCGGACTGCTGATGAGCATGGTGTCGAATCCAATCACGGCCCTGATGAACGCCAACTACATCGGCATTCTGGTGTGGGCAATTGGTCTCGGGCTGGCTTTCCGTCACAGCAGTGACACTACCCGCGCCTTTCTCAATGATGCCTCTCATGCGGTGACCTGGCTGGTACGCTGCGTGATTCGCTGCGCGCCGATTGGTATTTTCGGTCTGGTGGCCTCGATCCTCGCGTCTACCGGCTTTGGCGCGCTGTGGCAATATGCGCATCTGCTGGCGCTGCTGATCGGCTGTATGCTGCTGATGGCGCTGGTGGTGAACCCGCTGCTGGTGTTCTATAAAATCCGCCGTAACCCCTATCCGCTGGTCTTTACCTGCCTGCGCGAAAGCGGCGTGACCGCCTTCTTTACCCGCAGTTCTGCCGCCAACATTCCGGTGAATATGGCGCTGGCGAAACGTCTGGATCTGGATGAGGATACCTATTCGGTGTCGATTCCGCTGGGCGCAACCATCAGTATGGCGGGGGCATCGATTACCATTACCGTGCTGACGCTGGCGGCGGTGCATACGCTGGGGATCAGCATTGATGTGCCGACGGCGATTCTGCTGAGTCTGGTGGCGTCACTCTGTGCCTGTGGTGCATCTGGCGTGGCGGGCGGTTCGCTGCTGCTGATCCCGGTGGCCTGTAACATGTTCGGCATTCCGAATGATCTGGCAATGCAGGTGGTGGCGGTCGGCTTTATTATCGGCGTCCTGCAGGATTCAGCGGAAACCGCGCTGAACTCCTCAACCGATATTCTGTTTACCGCCGCTGTCTGTCAGGCAGAAGCGGAGCGCGAAACCAGCCGGGCTTAACCTTTCAGATAGCTCAAAAGCTCAAAGAGTGGGTGGCAGAGTCCGAAGAGCAAAGCGTCCCGCGCCAGGGAAGGCGCGGGCCGAGCGAGCAGGGATGCTTTAAGCGACTTTGCGATCGGACTCTGCCACCCACGAAGGGCACAGGATTAACCGACGGTAATAACAACATCAGGATCGCCATTGTTTGCCTGACAAACTATAGCGTCACACCGCTTTTGAAAATCGCCAGCTCGCGGAAATCGTTCTTCTCGTTGTTGGTCGGCTGACCACTGGCAATCGCCACAATGCTGTCGACAAAGTCTTCCAGCATCGCGTCCATACTCATCCCCTCGATCAACCGTCCGGCATTAAAGTCGATCCAGTGCGGTTTCTTCTCCGCCAGCGGCGTGTTGGTGGCCAGCTTCACCGTCGGTACAAAACCGCCATAAGGCGTGCCGCGTCCGGTACTGAACAGCACCATGTGACAACCGGCACCTGCCAGCGCACTGGTGGCGACCGCATCATTGCCCGGCGCACTCAGCAGATTCAGCCCCGGCGTTTTTAACCGTTCGCCATACTTCAGCACATCGACCACCTGGCTCTGCCCCGCTTTCTGAGTACAGCCCAGCGACTTCTCCTCCAGCGTGGTGATACCGCCCGCTTTGTTGCCTGGTGACGGGTTTTCGTAGATCGGCTGCTGGTGATCGATAAAATACTGTTTGAAATCGTTGATCATCGCCACCGTTTTGCTGAAGGTCTCCTCGTCGCGACAGCGACTCATCAAAATCCGCTCTGCGCCAAACATTTCCGGCACTTCGGTCAGTACGGTCGTGCCGCCATTGGCGATCATCTGGTCCGAGAAACGTCCCAGCAACGGATTGGCGGTGATGCCAGACAAACCATCCGAACCGCCGCACTCCAGACCAAACTTCAGCTCGCTGAGTTTGCCCGGCTCGCGCTGGTCGTGACGCATTTTTTCATACAATGCGTGCAGCCGCTCCAGCCCGGCTTCCACCTCATCGTCATGCTGCTGGCACACCATAAACTCGACCCGGTCGCTTTCAAACGCGCCGAGGGTGTCACGGAAAGCATCAACCTGATTGTTTTCGCAGCCGAGACCAATCACCAGCACCGCGCCAGCATTAGGATGGCGCACCATATTCTGCAGCATGGTGCGGGTGTTTTCGTGATCCTGCCCCAGCTGCGAACAACCGAAGGTATGGCTGAACAGGAACGCGCCATCGATGTCTTCTGCATCCTGCGTCTCCTTCAGGAAACGCTGCAGGATCTGACGTGCAATGCCGTTGACGCAGCCGACGGTCGGCAGGATCCACAGCTCATTGCGGATGCCAACCTCGCCGTTAGCACGACGGTAGATCTGCACCTCACGGTCACCCGGCTGCGGCGGCAGCGTCACAAACTCGGGCTGATACGCATATTGATCCAGATCGCTGAGATTGGTGCGGGCGTTCTGCGAATGGATTAACTCACCGGCGGCCACAGGCTGCGTGGCATGGGCAATCGGCAGCCCATATTTGATCACCAGCTCATCCTGCGCGATAGGCTGCAGGGCAAATTTATGCCCGCGTCCGACCGCCTGTTGCACCGCCACACTCAGTGGCGGCAGCTCTATCATGGCGCCCGCGTCTAAATCACGTAACGCCACGGCGACATTGTCGCGGGGATCAATTTTAATTGCGTCTTGCATAGCGTTATCTCAGTTGGCTCAGCGCCTCACGCATTCCGTGGGCGATGATATTTTGCAGGTGTTGGGTGACAGCCGCAGCCAGTCCGGGCTGACGGGTTAAATCTTCACCCCAGTGTTGCGCGTCGCTGAGTACGCCGTTCACCAGCTGTTGCGGTGAAAGCTGATCCGCATCAAGTGCTTTCCAGGCGTCGGCGTAGCGCTGTAACCACTGCGGCTCGTCCTGCAATGGCCAGCTTTTGCCGGCTGACTCGCCGCGATAAAAAGCGATCAGCGCGGCCAGCGCAAAGGTGATGTGTGTCGGCCACTCGCCGGTTTGCTGATGCGCGGCAAGGAGTGGGGTCAGCAGACGGGTGCGGAATTTGGTCATGCCATTAAGGGCAATCGACAGCAGCGCGTGGCGAATAAACGGATTGCGGAAACGACGCTGTACCGCATCGGCAAACGCGTGCAGTTCATCGGCAGGCAGATCCAGCGTCGGGATCACTTCGTGACGCAGCAGGTTATCCACAAATCCGGCGATAGCCGGATCGGCCATCGCCTCTCCCACACTCTCAATACCGGCCAGAAACGCGACCGGTACCATTGCAGTGTGCGCGCCATTGAGAATGGCCACTTTTTGCGCTTTATAGGGCGCAATGTCATCCACATGCCGAACCTGCGGCGACAGCGCCGCCAGCTTCAGTTCATTAAACAGCGCCGACGGCCCCTGAATCACAAACTGATAGTAGACTTCGCCCGCCACCAGATAGCGATCTTCATAACCCAGCTCGCGTTGTAGCTGCTCGCTTTCCGCCGGGAAGCCGGTGACGATGCGGTCGACCAGGGTGTTATAGAACGCGCAGTGCTGATGAACCCAGGTTTTAAATTCGGAGGGCAGATGCCACTGATCGGCGTAGCGCAGCACCAGATCGCGCAGCGTGTCGCCGTTATGGTCATTCAGCTCGCACGGCACCACCAGCCAGCCCCGGTCGCTGGCGCCATTGAAGTGGGAATAGCGCGCCCACAGCAGCTGCGTCAGTTTGCCAGGGAAACTGCTGGCAGGCTGATCGGTAAGCTGATCCGTGCCGACAAAGGCGATGCCCGCTTCGGTAGTATTGGAGAAGACCATGCGCAGATCCGGATTACGGGCCAGCGCCATAAACTCGCCGAACTGCTGCCAGGGCTGGATTTCACGGTTGAGACTGCGGATCAGCCGGGTTTCGCTGACCTGCTCGCCCTGATCGTTCAGCCCGCGGATCAGTGTGGTGTAGAGTCCATCCTGCTGATTCAGGCTGTCGCTGACTTCACGGTTGCGCGGCCGCACTACCACGATCCCGGCATCGGTGCCCTGATATTCATTCAGCCAGTCGATCTGCCAGTCAATAAAGGCGCGCAGGAAGTTGCCTTCGCCGAACTGGATCACCCGGTCGCGATAGACTGCGCCCGGAAAGTCGTGACGGTTTAGCCTTTTCATTATCAGGCTCCCAGCTCGATGCCGAAGTAATCGCGGGCATTGTTGAAGCAGATGTTCTGTACCATCTGACCTAACAGCGCTTCATCGGCTGGCGCTTCACCCTGTTCCACCCAGCGGCCTATCATCTGGCACAGTAGCCGGCGGAAATATTCGTGGCGGGTGTAGGAGAGGAAGCTGCGGCTGTCGGTCAGCATGCCGACGAAACGGCTCAGCAGACCAATCTGCGCCAGCTGCGTCATCTGACGCTGCATACCATCCAGCTGGTCGTTGAACCACCAGGCTGAACCGAATTGCATCTTGCCCGCCTGACCTTCGCCCTGGAAGTTGCCCGCCATGGTGGCCAGCACTTCGTTGTCGCGCGGGTTCAGGCAGTAGAGAATGGTTTTAGGCAGCGCATTATTGAGATTCTGCGCGCCCAGCAGGCGTGCCAGCGGTTCGGCCAGCGGCTGGTCGTTGATTGAATCGAAGCCGACATCAGGCCCCAGCAGCTGGTACTGGCGCGGATTGGTGTTGCGCAGTGCGCCAATATGATACTGCTGCACCCAGCCACGGCGGGCATATTCGCTGCCCAGCCAGACCAGCACCGCCGTTTTAAACTGTGCCGTTTCCTGCGGGTTGGGCGCGGCACCGCTGCGACGACGCGCCAGAATCGCATCCAGCGTAGCGTCATCCGCCTCGGCGTAGCAGACCACATCCAGCGCGTGATCGGAGACTTTACAGCCGTGCGCCGCGAAGTGATCCAGCCGCTGATGCAGTGCGCTGCGCAGATCGTCAAAACGCTGCACGCTGATATCCGTCAGCTGCTCCAGCGTCTCGATCCACGGCAGGAAGGTTTCCGCTTCGATATTAAACGCTTTGTCCGGACGCCAGCTCGGCAGCACTTTGACGCTGAAACTGGCATCGTCTGCCAGCGCGCGGTGATGGCGCAGGTCATCCAGCGGATCGTCAGTGGTGCCCACCATCTTCACCTTCATCTGCTGCATGATGCCGCGCGTGGTAAAGCTATCCTGCGCCAGCAGTTCATTGCAGCGATGCCAGATGCTGTCAGCCGTTTTCTCAGAAAGCAGCGTATCGGTAATACCGAAAGGCCGGCGTAACTCCAGGTGGGTCCAGTGATAGAGCGGGTTGCCGATAGTGTGCGGCACGGTGCGCGCCCAGGCGTCAAATTTTTCACGATCGCTGGCGTTACCGGTACAGAACGCCTCAGCCACACCGTTGGCGCGCATGGCCCGCCACTTATAGTGATCGCCCTTCAGCCAGATGTCATAAAGGTTGGCGAAGCGATAATTTTCAGCAATCTGCTGCGGCGGTAAGTGGCAGTGATAGTCGAAAATCGGCTGATCCTTTGCATAGTCGTGATAGAGACGACGGGCGAATTCGGTATCCAGCAAAAAATCTTCGGTCATGAAACGTGACATACATGCTTCCTCATCGACTGAACCACGGATGGCCCAAAGTTATCATACCAATTTTAGTCCGTTACGGATTTATTTGCGATCCTGCTCACATAAACGGCGGTAGCTGGCTGCCGTTATGGACGTTTTTGTCGCCCGCATCGCGCTAAATGGCTGTCATTACGCAGGTTTCCAGTATCCCACAGTGCAGAAAGGGTTTTTGTGATGGCTCTCAACTTTTAAAGTTGTATAACAAGTTAGGCTCTCGCCCCATCGTGAGGTCGTTAGCGACTCACAAATGGCAAGGTCATAACAGGGTTGCTCATACAGAACCTGCGGGCGTGAGCAGAGCTGCATCACGTGCTGTCCCGCTCCAGATAACAACAGCGGCAAGACCGCATACAGAACTGGAAGAGGTAGAGGATGCGTAAGATCAAAGGGTTACGCTGGTACATGATTGGACTGGTGACGCTCGGTACGGTGTTAGGGTATCTGACCCGTAACACCATTGCCGTGGCGGCCCCGACATTAATGTCAGAGCTGCATATCACCACGCAGCAGTACTCTTACATAATTGCGGCCTATTCAGCCTGCTACACGCTGATGCAACCGGTGGCAGGTTATGTACTGGATCTGCTCGGCACCAAAGTCGGCTACGCGGTGTTTGCTATTATGTGGGCGATTTTCTGTGCCGCTACGGCGATGGCGGGCAGCTGGGGCGGACTGGCGCTGGCACGTGGCGCAGTCGGTGCGGCTGAAGCGGCGATGATCCCGGCCGGACTGAAAGCGAGCAGCGAATGGTTCCCGGCTAAAGAGCGTTCGGTCGCCGTGGGCTACTTTAACGTGGGTTCGTCTATCGGTGCGATGCTGGCTCCGCCGCTGGTGGTCTGGGCGATTGTGGCGCACAGCTGGCAGATGGCATTTATCATGACCGGTGTGCTGAGCATGGCCTGGGCACTCAGCTGGCTGGTGTTTTACAAGCACCCGAAACAGCAGAAGAAGCTGAGCGATGAAGAGCGCGACTATATTATCTCCGGCCAGGAAGCGCAGCATCAGACCGGCAACACCCGCAAAATGTCAGCACTGGAGATTATCCGTAACCGCCAGTTCTGGGGTATTGCCCTGCCGCGCTTTCTGGCAGAACCGGCCTGGGGAACGTTCAACGCCTGGATTCCGCTGTTTATGTTTAAGGTATACGGCTTCAATCTGAAAGAGATTGCGATGTTCGCCTGGATGCCGATGCTGTTCGCGGACTTCGGCTGCATCCTCGGTGGCTATCTGCCGCCGCTGTTTCAGCGCTGGTTCGGCGTTAACCTGATCGTCTCCCGCAAGATGGTCGTGACGATGGGTGCGGTGTTAATGATTGCGCCGGGCACCATCGGCCTGTTCACCAGCCCCTACGTCGCCATTGGTCTGCTGTGCATCGGCGGGTTTGCGCATCAGGCCCTCTCTGGCGCGCTGATCACCCTCTCCTCAGACGTTTTCGGCCGCAATGAAGTTGCCACGGCTAACGGCCTGACCGGCATGGCAGCCTGGACCGCCAGCACCATGTTTGCGCTGGTGGTCGGTGCACTGGCCGATACGCTGGGCTTCAGCCCGCTGTTTGCCGCGCTGGCGGTGTTTGATCTGCTGGGCGCCGTCGTTATCTGGACGGTTCTGAAAAATAAACCCATTTCAGAGCTGAATGCCGAAGCCGTTATTCCGCAGGCCAGCGCCGTTCGCAGTTAATCTGCCGGGCTGGCGCAAGCCAGCCCATTTCCTCGCACCTCCTGAAGTGGTATAACAACTTATCTGTCTGCTACCAGGATTGTGCTATGGACTTCACTGAATCCCGTCGACTTTATCAACAGCTGGCCAGCGAGCTGAAAAGCCGCATTGAAACCGGGAGCTATCCGGTGGGTGACAAACTGCCTGCTGAGCGCCTGATTGCCGAAGAGATGGAAGTGAGCCGCACCGTCGTACGTGAAGCGATCATCATGCTGGAAGTTGAAGGCTATGTTGAGGTCCGCAAAGGCTCGGGCATCCACGTCATTGCCAGCCAGCAGCAGAACCGCATCGCTTCCACCAGCAGTCAGCTGGAGTTCGCCACGTTTGGCCCCTTCGAACTGCTTCAGGCTCGTCAGCTGATTGAGAGTAATGTTGCCGAGTTCGCTGCGACGCAGGTAACGCGTCAGGACATTATCGACCTGATGGCGATTCAGGAAAAAGCCCGCCAGGAGGATCACTTCCGCGACTCCGAGTGGGATATGCAGTTTCATGTACGTATCGCGCAATCCACCCAGAACAGTGCCTTAGCCGCCATCGTTGAAAAAATGTGGCTGCATCGCCTGCACAATCCCTACTGGCTCAAACTTCACGAACACATCGACCAGCGCAGCATTCTCAGCTGGTGCGACGACCACGATCAGATTCTTAAAGCTCTGATGCGCAAAGATCCCGCCGCCAGCAAACTGGCGATGTGGCAACATCTGGAAAATACTAAACAGATGCTGTTTAACGCGACGGCGGATGATTTTGAATTTAACGTGGATCGATACATGTTTGGTGAGAATCCGGTCATCCTGCCTGATGGGTCCAATAACGCCCGCTAAAAGTGCCTGAAAATGCCCTGAGACGGTCAGTTAATCTGCAATAGTGTCAGGTCATGTAAAGCTCCTTTTTACACGCCGTTTCACAAGGTAAAACTCCTGTTCGCCAGAGAGTTTTCCTGTCTCAGACAGGCGATTTTTGTTACAGTTATCGCCCTTTTATTACCCTTTGCGACTGGGGGTTATAAAGTCGCTGATTTAACAATCAATTCTGGAAGGATCCGGAAAATCCCGCCCAGGCTGCGCTCCTAAAATTTATAACGAAATGCCGGTCTGCGTTTAAGTCCCTGTGGGACATGTTTAACAATGATGTTCAGGAATGAATTGATGGATATTTTGCAATCGTTGCTGCATGCCCTCTGGCAGCAGGACTACGAAACCCTCTCCGATCCCACGCTGGTATGGGCCATTTACGGCGTGCTGTTTATGATTTTGTTTTTAGAAAATGGCCTTCTTCCCGCTGCATTTCTGCCAGGTGACAGTCTGCTGATTCTGGTCGGCGTACTGATTGCCAAAGGCACCATGAGCTTCCCCCTGACGATTCTGGTTTTAACGACCGGTGCCAGTCTTGGCTGCTGGGTGAGCTACTTACAGGGCCGCTGGCTGGGTAACACGCCCACGGTACAGAAATGGCTCTCCCATCTTCCCGCCCAGTATCATCTGCGCGCGCACAGCATGTTCCATCGTCACGGCTTATCTGCCCTGCTGATTGGTCGCTTTATCGCGTTTGTGCGGACTCTGCTGCCTACCATCGCCGGATTGTCAGGCCTCAGTAATGCCCGCTTTCAGTTCTTCAACTGGGTAAGTGCGTTCCTGTGGGTGGTGATTCTGACCGTTATCGGCTTCGCGCTGGGTAAAACCCCGATTTTCCGTCGTTATGAAGATGAGATGATGTTCTTCCTGATGATGCTGCCGCTGGTGCTGCTGGTGTTTGGTCTGGTGGGATCGCTGGTGGTCATATGGCGTAAGCGTCAGGCGAATCAGAACGGGAAAGCCGAGTAATGAAACTGCTGCAGGCTATTCCTAAACGGTGGTTACCGTGGTTGATCGCTAGCGTCTTTGCGCTGGTCGCGCTTTGTGTGGTCCCCGGTCTGATGAAGCACGAGACGGTGGTGCAGATTCGGGTTTCCCATGCTGGCGCCACCCTGCCCGATGGTTTTTATCTCTACCAGCAATTAAGTGCGCAGGGTATTCGTATCAAAAGCATTACGCCTGCGGGTGATGCACTGATCATCCATTTTGATAGCGAAGAGCAGAGCCTGGCGGCCCAGAAGGTGTTACGCCGTCTGCTGCCACAGGGCTTTATTGTGGCGCAGCACGATCACTCTCAGCACCTCTCACTGGCGTAATCCCCCGACTCCCCTCTCCTTTTCAGACCGTCGCGCCATCCTGCGGCGGTCTGAAAGGCGCTCTATCTCCCGGTCTTCTTTGAACTTTTTACTATGGGTGTCTATGCTTAAGCGAGAGTCGATTCTTAGCACCCGCAGCCATATGATTACGCGGGTGATGACGGATCAGGTCGCAATGGAAGGGTCCAGGACCAATGAAATATCAAGTATTACTGGGAGTCGCGCTGTTTTCGCTGTCGGGATCGCTGCTGGCGGCAGAATCGCTGTGTGAGCAGAAAGAGCAGGATATTCAGCGTGAAATCGGGATGGCGCAGAAGCATAACAACCAGCGCCGGGTTAACGGTCTGGAGCGCGCGCTGACCGAAGTCCGGGCCGATTGCAGCGACAAAAAGCTCGAGGCCGCCCATCTGGAAAGAATTAACGCTCAGAAGCAGAAAGTTGCTGAGCGTGAGCACGCACTCAGGGAAGAGCGTGAAGAGGGCCATGACAAGGAGAAGATTGCTAAGCGACAACAAAAACTGGATGAAGCGCGCCGGGAGCTGAAAAAGTTACAGGCGGAGCCCTATTAATCGGAACTAACCAACTGATGTTAAAGGAGTATTTTATGTCTAAAGACACATCATCGGAACATTTGCGTGCTGAACTGAAAAACCTGGCCGATACCCTGGAAGAGGTGCTGAGCAGCAGCACTGAAAAATCCAAAGGCGAGCTGGATAAACTTCGCAATAAAGCGCGTGTGGCGCTGGATAGCTCACGTGAACGTCTGGGCGAATCAAGCGAGCGCATTGCTGCGACCACCCGCGAAGCGGCGCAAAAAGCCGAAGGCTACGTGCGTGAAAATCCATGGCATGGTGTGGGTATCGGTGCAGCGATTGGCGTCGCACTGGGCATGCTCATTTCGCGTCGATAATTATGGCTGACTCACAGCATAACCACGGCCCGGCTAAAGGGGTCATTAACATCGGCCAGCGCATTGTTACCACGCTGGTTGGCATGGTCGAGACACGCGTTCGTCTGGCAGTGGTGGAACTGGAGCACGAGAAAGCTAACCTGATTCAGCTGCTGTTGATGGTTGGCCTGACAATGCTGTTCACTGCATTTGGTCTGATGAGCCTGATGGTTCTGATTATCTGGGCAGTGGATGCGCAGTACCGTCTGATGGCCATTGGCATCACGACCGGCACGCTGCTACTGCTGGCGGTTATTCTGGGGCTCTGGACGCTTCACAAATCACGTCAGTCCACGCTGTTGCGCCACACGCGCAAGGAGCTGGAAACAGACCGGGATTTACTTGAGGACCAGCGCTGATGAGCCGCCGCGAGCGTGAAGAACGCATCCATGAACTGCTTAAGCATGTGCAGCAGCAGCGGCTGGATTTAAGCGCTGCGCGGCGTGACTGGCTGGAAGGCACCGCCCATTACGATCGCGGCTGGTTCACCTTCCTCAGCTTACGCCGCTACCTGGCCATTGGCAGCAGTGCGCTGGCTATCTACTCCGTTCGCAGTCCCAACATGCTGTTACGCTGGGTAAAACGGGGATTCGGCGCCTGGAGTACCTGGCGCATGATCAAGTCCGCTCTGCCACCGCGTTAATTTTGCTAAAAGCCGGTCCTGAAAAGGCCGGCTTTTCTTCATCAGAATTTCTGAAAAACACTGACAGTATATCTCGCTTACAACCTTTCCACTCCGCGACTATCATCTCCAGCTATCAACCCAATGAACGCAATACTGCTTTCAGCGGGCATAAACCTTGCGGGCAGCTTGCCCTGCATCCCTGATAGCGCTGGAGTAAATGATGAAAAAATTCGAAGACGTTGGTTTGTTACTGGCTCGCATCCTGATGCCAATCCTGTTCATTACGGCTGGCTGGGGCAAAATCACCGGTTATGCAGGTACTCAGCAATATATGGAAGCAATGGGCGTCCCGGGCTTTATGCTGCCGCTGGTTATCCTGCTGGAGTTTGGCGGCGGTCTGGCTATCCTGTTTGGTTTCCTGACCCGTTTCACTGCCCTGTTTACTGCAGGCTTCACCATCCTGACCGCGTTTCTGTTCCACAGTAACTTTGCCGAAGGCGTGAACCAGCTGATGTTCATGAAGAACCTCTCTATCGCCGGGGGTTTCCTGGTGTTAGGTCTGGTGGGTCCTGGTGCATACAGCATTGATCGCCTGATCAGCAAAAGAAAAACACAGCCAGCGATTGCGCGCTAATCTCACATAAAGCGTAATGCCACATATACTTAGCAGGGCGGGGACATTTCCCCGCCCTGTTTGCATTGGAGCCATTATGGGACAGTTAATTGACGGTGTCTGGCATGACACCTGGTACGACACCAAATCTACCGGCGGACGCTTCAAGCGTTCAGAGTCGGCTTTCCGCAACTGGGTTACCGCGGATGGCAGTGCTGGCCCGGTGGGTAAAGCGGGATTTGTCGCCGAACGCGACCGCTATCATCTTTATGTCTCGCTGGCCTGCCCCTGGGCGCACCGCACGCTGCTGATGCGTCAGCTGAAGGGTCTGGATAGCATGATCGATGTCTCCGTGGTGCATCCGCTGATGCTGGAGAATGGCTGGACCTTCGATGATAATTTTCAGGATGCGACCGGCGATAAGCTCTACCAGAATGAGTTCCTCTATCAGCTCTATCTGCACGCCGATCCGCAATACAGTGGCCGTGTAACCGTGCCGGTATTGTGGGACAAGCAGCAGAACACCATCGTCAGCAATGAGTCTGCCGATATCATCCGCATGTTCAACAGTGCGTTTGATGCTGTCGGTGCCCGTGCCGGGGATTATTATCCTGTTGCTCTGCACGAAAAAATTGATGAACTGAATAGCTGGATCTACGACACCGTGAACAACGGCGTTTACAAAGCGGGCTTTGCCACTTCTCAGTCCGCTTACGACGAGGCAGTCACTGCGCTGTTCCATTCGCTGTCGCGGCTGGAGCAGATTTTAGGCCAGCATCGCTATCTCACCGGCGATCAACTGACCGAAGCGGATCTGCGGTTGTGGACCACACTGGTGCGATTTGATCCGGTCTATGTGACCCACTTTAAATGCGATCGCCATCGCATTAGTGACTACAGAAACCTGAGTGGTTTCCTGCGTGATATCTATCAGATGCCTGGTATCGCAGAGACGGTTAATCTGCCGCATATTCGTCATCACTACTATTGCAGCCACAAGACCATCAATCCGAATGGCGTCATTTCGCTGGGCCCGGCGTTTGACTGGGACGAGCCGCACGGCCGCGGTTAAGCTGCCTGCATATCGCGCAGGGAGCAGATACAATCTGACCGCAATGACAATCTAAACGCGAAGGGAACAGGGTCAGAAGAGGAAAGCGTCCCGCGCCAGGGATGGCGCGGGCCGAGCATGTCAGGGATGACGGATTTTGCGACTTTCCGATCTGACCCTGTTTCCTTTGCAGGCGCGATCTCACCGCTGACCTTCAAACCACCGCGCGTCACAAAGCAAAAACCCCGCCGAAGCGGGGTTTTTGATAAAAAGTCGAAGCTGACCGTTAAGCCGCCTTCTTTTCATAGAAAGCGTCGTGGGCAGTCATTCATCCTGTCACCGCACGTCACAAAGCAAAAACCCCGCCGAAGCGGGGTTTTTGATAAAAAGTCGAAGCTGACCGTTAAGCCGGGTTCTGTCGTGGACAGTCATTCATCTAGGCCAGCAATCGCTCACTGGCTCAAGCAGCCTACCCGGGTTCAGTACGGGCCGTACCTTGTGAACCCCTATTTGGCCTTGCTCCGGGTGGAGTTTACCGTGCCACGAACTGTTGCCAGTCGCGCGGTGCGCTCTTACCGCACCCTTTCACCCTTACCTGATCCCATTTCTGGGCCATCGGCGGTTTGCTCTCTGTTGCACTGGTCGTAGGCTTGCGCCTCCCAGGCGTTACCTGGCACCCTGCCCTATGGAGCCCGGACTTTCCTCCCCTCTGCCCGTCTCCCCACAAGTGAGGACGACGACAAAGCGGCGACTGTCTGGTCAGCTTCGGCGCGGGATAATAGGACATTCGCCGGCATTTGTCACGCCTCTTGCTGCTCCAGCGCATACTTATAAAGCGCATTTTTCTTCACGCTGTGGATCTCAGCGGTCAGCGCAGCCGCGCGTTTCAACGGCAGCTCTTTTTGCAGCAGCGCCAGCGTACGCAGCGCATCGGCTGGTAACGCATCTTCATCATCGGTCTTGTACCCTTCGACAATCAGCACCATCTCGCCTTTGCGACGATTCTCATCTTCTTTTACCCACGCCAGCAGCTCGCCGACCGGTGCACCGTAGATCGACTCCCAGGTTTTAGTCAGCTCGCGCGCCAGCACCACGTAGCGTTCGGCACCCAGCTCACTCACCATATCCTGCAGGCTGTCGATCAGACGGTGGGTCGACTCATAGAAAATCAGCGTGCGCGGCTCCTGCACCAGCGCCCGCAGGGCGTCGCAACGGCCTTTGGTTTTGGCGGGCAGAAACCCTTCGTAACAGAAACGATCGGATGGCAGTCCTGCAGCACTTAACGCAGCAATGGCAGCACAGGCGCCCGGCAGCGGCACCACACGAATGCCCGCTTCACGGCAGCGACGCACCAGATGGTAGCCCGGATCGTTGATCAGCGGCGTGCCAGCATCAGAAACTAAGGCTATGCTTTGACCCTCCTGCAGCTTGGTCAGCAGCAGTTCAGCCTTGTGCTGCTCGTTGTGGTCATGAAGTGAGAAGAGTCGCGCATTGATGGCGAAATGTTGTAGCAACAGTCCGGTATGACGTGTATCTTCCGCAGCGACCAGATCGACGCTCGAAAGCACCGTCAGCGCCCGCTGGGTGATATCACCCAAATTACCAATCGGGGTTGGAACGATGTAGAGCGTGCTGGCAGAAATCTCTGCCCGATCGAGTTGTTTCATTGTTTCATCCGAATTGCCGATTTAATATTGAGCATCTTGAAAAAAACATCACTGGATACAGTATGCTTCCTTCAAAAGTCGTTCGTCATAAAGCAGGACGCTTTCTGCCTGTCATTCTTGCTGGGCTGATTTTAGCCGCATGTAGCGGTCAGGGGCCGCAAACCTCAACCGTCAATATTCAGGGGCCCGTCACAGCCAGCTCCGCTTACTATCTGCAGCAAGCGCAGCAAAGCAGCGATGATAGCAAGACCGACTGGCAATTACTTGCAATCCGCGCCCTGTTGAAGGAAGGAAAGTATCCTGAGGCGACTCAGCAACTGAGCCAGTTGCCGCAGCAGCTCTCTGAGACGCAGCAACAGGAATTCCTGCTGCTGAAAGCGCAATTGCTGATTGCACAGCATAAGATCAAAGACGCCGAACCGCTGTTAGCGGCAGTGAAAACCGGCGCACTGTCGCAGGATCAGCTGGCGCGTTATTACAGCCTGCAGATCGCCAGCGCACAGGGTCGCCCTTCACTCTCGCTGCTGCGCAACTATATTGCCCAGGAGCCGCTGCTGAAAGGCACCGATCATCAGGGCAATATCGACGCCACCTGGCAGACACTGACCCAGATGTCGCCGCAGGAAGTCAGCAACCTGGTCATCAATGCCGATGAAAATGTGCTACAGGGCTGGCTGGATCTGCTCGCGGTCTGGCGCGCCAACACGCAGGATGCCGAGATGCTCAAGTCAGGCATCAAAGACTGGCAGACCCGCTATCCGCAGAACCCGGCGGCCAAAACGCTGCCGACGCAGCTGAGCCAGATGCAGAACTACACCAAAGCTTCAACCAGCATCATCGCGCTGCTGCTGCCGCTGAATGGCCAGGCACAGGTGTTCGCCAACGCGATTCAGAAAGGCTTTAATGATGCGAAGAATGGCATCTCCGCGCCGGTCGCTCAGCCTGCGGCAGCTCAGCCCGCCGCTGCTGTTGCAACTGCCAGCACCCAACCCGCTGCCGCTGCTGGTTCTTCCACCGATCCAATCAGCGCGCCGCAGCAGCAACAGCCTGCCGACGCGACGCCACAGCCTCAATCACAGCCTGCTGCCGCGGAACCGGCCAGCAACGCACAGATCAAGGTCTATGACACCAGCAGCCAGCCGATTGAACAGGTGATGCAGCAGGCACAGCAGGATGGTGCCACCATCGTGGTCGGCCCGCTGCTGAAAAGCAACGTTGAGAAGGTCGCCAACAGCCAGACGCCACTGAATGTGCTGGCGCTCAACGAGCCGGAAAAGATCCAGAACCATCCGAATATCTGCTACTTTGCGCTTTCTCCTGAAGACGAAGCGCGCGATGCGGCGCACCATATCTGGGATCAGGGCAAACGCCAGCCGCTGTTGCTGGTTCCGCGCAGTGGACTGGGCGATCGCGTCACCAACGCCTTTGCTCAGGAGTGGCAGACGCTGGGTGGCAGCACCGTGATGCAGCAGCGCTTTGGTTCGACCTCAGAGCTGAAACAGGGCATTAACAGCGGCGCGGGCATCAGCTTATCCGGTACGCCGGTGAACGCTGCACCTGCCGAGCCGCAGGGTGTTACGATTGCGGGCCTGACTATCCCGGCACCGCAGCAGAACACGCCAGATGTGGTCAGCACCAGCAGCGGCGGCGGCGTCGATGCGGTCTACATTGTCTCAACGCAGGACGAACTGCAGCTGATCAAACCGATGATTACCATGCGCACCGGCAGTCGTAGCAATATCTCGCTCTACGCCAGTTCGCGCAGCGCGCAAGCCGGTGCCGGCCCGGACTTCCGTCTGGAAATGGATGGCCTGCAGTTCAGCGATATTCCGCTGCTCTCCGGCAGCAATCCTGGCCTGATGCAGCAGACATCAAAGTCATTCAATAATGACTATTCGCTGGTGCGCCTCTATGCCATGGGAATGGATGCCTGGACGCTGGCGAATCACTTTAACCAGATGCGTCAGTCACCTGGCTTTACGCTGGACGGCAATACCGGCAAGCTCAGCGCCGACACGGATTGTGTGATCAACAGGAAGTTGACATGGAACCAGTATCGTCGGGGCGAAATCGCACCGGCCAACTAAATCGGCGTCAGACTGGCGCCAGGTATGAAGAAGATGCCCGGCGCTATCTGGAGCAGGCTGGCCTGATATGGGTCGCCAGTAATGTTCACTTTCGCAATGGTGAACTTGACCTGATAATGCGTGACGGGCACTGTTGGGTGTTTGTTGAAGTTCGCTACCGACGCGATGCGCGTTATGGTGGCGCGCTCGCCAGCGTAACCCGGAATAAACAACAAAAGCTGCTGCGCGCTGCCGCTCTCTGGCTGGCGCAACGCGGCGGCAGTTTTGAAACAGTGAATTGCCGTTTCGACATCATCGCCATTACCGGCACGGCGCTCGAGTGGCTGCCGAATGCCTTTAATGCAGACGTTTAGAACCAGGTGGTCGTGTGCAGGACAGAATTAAAGCGTGTTTTACCGAAAGTATTCAAACTCAGATTGCCGCAGCCGAAGCGTTGCCCGATGCCATCTCCCGCGCCGCTATGACGCTGGTGCAGTCGTTACTGAATGGCAATAAAATCCTGAGCTGTGGCAACGGTGCCTCATCCGCCAATGCACAGCACTTCGCCGCCAGCATGATCAACCGTTTCGAGACCGAACGCCCAAGCTTACCGGCGCTGGCGTTGAGCGCCGACAACGTGATGCTGACCGCGATTGGTAATGACCGCCTGCACGATGAAATCTATGCCAAGCAGGTGCGCGCTCTGGGACACGCAGGCGATGTGTTACTGGCTATCTCAACCCGTGGCAACACCCGTGACATCGTTAAGGCCGTAGAAGCGGCGGTAACACGCGATATGACTATCGTTGCGCTTACCGGGTATGATGGCGGAGAGCTCGCCGGACTGCTGGGTCCGCAGGATGTGGAGATCCGCATTCCGTCGCACCGCAGCGCCCGTATTCAGGAGATGCATATGCTCACCGTTAATTGCTTATGCGATCTGATCGATAACACTCTCTTTCCCCATCAGGAATGACCGAAGGAGCACGAATGAAAGCATTGAATGCTATAGCTATTCTGTTAACCGCCATGCTGCTGCAGGGCTGCGTTGCGGTTGTGGCGGGTGGCGCAGCGGTTGCCACTAAAACGGCCACCGATCCACGCTCGGTGGGTACGCAGGTTGATGACAGCACGCTGGAGCTACGCGTGACTAACGCGCTGGCTAAAGATCAGCAGATTAAAACCGATGCCCGCATTATCGCCACGGCCTATCAGGGCAAAGTGTTGCTGACCGGTCAGGCGCCTTCGCAGGAGATCGCCGGTCGAGCCAAACAGATCACCATGGGCGTTGATGGCGCAACCGAGGTCTATAACGAGATCCGTATCGGCCAGAAAGTGACGCTGGGCACCACGTCTTCAGACACCTGGATCACCACCAAAATCCGCTCGCAGCTGCTGGGCAGCGATCAGGTGAAATCCTCCAACGTGAAGGTGACGACGGAGAATGGCGAAGTGTTCCTGCTGGGTCTGGTGACACCGCAGGAAGCGCAGGCAGCGGCTGATGTCGCCAGCCGCGTCAGTGGCGTGAAGCACGTCACCACGGCCTTCACCATGCTGAAGTAATACGCAAAACGCAAAAAAGGCGGCCATGGCCGCCTTTTTTATTGCCCGATGTTCAGACCGGAATGTCGATGACCAGTGCGCGGGTCGCGGTTTTCGCCGTCAGTTGCAACACCTTCTCTTCCTGCAAAAAGGCACCATCGCCACAGCCCAGCTTCTCCTGATGATCCGTGCCGGACATCGCTTCCAGCGAACCGTGAATCGACTGCAGATAGGCACGCGGCCCCTGTAACCGCAGCGAATGCTTTTCGCCTGGTGCCAGCTCGACCTGATGAATCCACACCTGCTGACGCAGTTGCAGACTGTCGTCCATGCCATCCGGCGAGGCGATCAGCTGGGACAACCGGCCATCCGTCAGGGCGATTTTCTGCATCCGCGGATTTTCGCGCTCCGGACAGGCGGCCAGCCAGAGCTGCATGCGTGTCAGCGGTCGATCTTTGCTCAGGTTCATTTCGGTGTAACTCACACCCGGCTGGGCAGAGAGCAGCAGCGCCTCCCCTTCCCGCACGCTGATGGTGTTGCCTTCGCTGTCGCGGTATTCAGCTTCACCCTGCAGCACGATGTTCAGGACATCAACCTGTGGATAGGTGCGCGGCTGAAAAGCAGCACCCGGCGCCAGCACTTCCTGGTTCAGTACGCGCAGCGACGCGTACCCCATCAGTTTGGGATCAAAATAGTGGCCAAAAGAGAAACTGTAGCGCGCCTGTAACCAGCCGAAATCGGCCTGACCACATGCGGACGCACTGCGTGTCGTTATCATTGTTTACCTCCAGCATCCGGTGACGAGGATCGGCCACGGACTATATGCTCCCATGGTAAAAGTCTGGACGCCGGATTGTTAGCCAGTTAATCTGCCGGGCATGTTCAAATTTCCTGACAGAGAACCGGGATGGCTAAAGAGCGTGCGTTAACCCTTGAATCTTTACGCGTTATGGATGCGATTGATCGGCGTGGCAGTTTTGCCGCGGCGGCGGATGAACTGGGGCGCGTTCCTTCCGCCCTCAGCTACACCATGCAAAAGCTGGAAGAGGAGCTGGATGTGGTGCTGTTTGACCGTTCCGGTCACCGTACCAAATTTACTAACGTGGGACGCATGCTGCTGGAGCGTGGCCGGGTGCTGCTGGAAGCAGCCGATAAGCTCACCACCGATGCGGAAGCGCTGGCACGTGGCTGGGAAACCCATCTGACCATCGTCACCGAAGCGCTGGTACCTGTTGATGCGCTGTTTCCGCTGGTGACGCGGCTGGCCGACAAGGCCAACACACAATTTTCGCTGGTGACGGAAGTGCTGGCGGGCGCGTGGGAACGGCTGGAACAGGGCCGGGCCGATATCGTGATCGCCCCCGATATGCACTTCCGCGCCTCCACCGAGATCAATACGCGCAAGCTCTACACCATGATGAGCGTCTATGTCGCCAGTGCTGACCACCCGATTCATAACGAGCCTGAACCCCAGTCTGAAGTGACGCGGGTGAAATACCGTGGCATTGCGGTCGCAGATACCGCGCGTGAGCGTCCGGTGCTGACCGTGCAGTTACTGGATAAGCAGCAGCGCCTGACCGTGAGCAGCATGGATGACAAGCGCCGTGCGCTGCTGGCTGGCCTGGGCGTGGCGACCATGCCCTATTCGCTGGTGGAGCAGGATATTGCGGAAGGCCGTCTGCGGGTGGTGAGTCCGGAATATACCCGCGAGGTCGATATTATTATGGCGTGGCGGCGTGACAGCATGGGCGAAGCCAAATCCTGGTGCCTGCGTGAGATCCCGCGCCTGCTGGCGAAGAAAAACTAAAGCGCCGATTCAGGGCGAGGGCCAGGAGCGGCTCAGGCAATCCATCGCCACTGCCCTGAAGCGGGTGAAATCGGTGCTGTCCCGCAGGCGGGTCATCGCCCTTTCACGCAGGAACGTCACAAACAGATCGTATATCGCCATCGCCTCTTCATATTCACTTTTGCTGATCGCCAGCAGGAAAATGACATAGGCGGTATCGTCTCCCCAGGCGATGCCGTGCGGCGCCAGCACCGTGTAAACCACGGTTTTCTTTGCCAGTAGCCCCAGCGAGTGCGGCAGCGCAATGCCTTCGCCGAGCATGGTGCTGACAATCGCTTCGCGCTCTTCAACCGACGGATAGAACGCCGCATCCACAAATCCCTCCGCCTCCAGTTGATCGCACAGCTGGCGAAACAGTTCAGACTGGGTCATCGGCCTGTCGACGATATGAAAGTGCTGAGCATCAAAAAATTTCGCCAGCATATAGGGCCGGGTACGGTCCACCAGCACCAGCTTACCAATCTGTTCCAGCTGAAAACCGGTGGGAAACGGCGACATCACCACCACCGGCTTCTCTTTTTCGCTGAGCCGGATGGTAGAGATAACAAAATCTTCGTCGATGCGGCTGCGCGCCTCATACTCGCGCTGCGACAGGCGGGCCGTGACCTGCAACTGCGGATATTTGCGCAGCAGCATCGCCTCAATCATTCGCAGCGTAGAGTTACCGCTGTCGCAGACCAGCAGCACCTGCGGATGACGCTGATAACCGACGTCATAGTGGCGCTCCAGCCCGACACCGATATGCAGCACCAGAAAGCCAATCTCATTCTCGGTGATGACGTAAGGGGTATATTTTCCCCAGCTGGTCACCGCCGCTAAGGTGACATCATAGGCCATGGGATAGTGCTGTTTGATGTTGCTGAGCAGCGGGTTGGGAATATGAATCTGATAGCGCACCCGCGTAATCATGGTTTTGATGTGGGTGAGCAGGTCAGCACGCAGTTGCTGATCGTTTTGCAGATTGAAGTTGTAATGCGTGTTGATAAAACTGAGCAGATAATCCACCAGCGCGTCGGCGTCATCAGCATTGATGGCGCTGGGAGCAATCGCCTGAATGCGTCGCGCGGCGATATTGACCCGCAGCCAGTTCTCTTCCGCCGGTGAAATCGGTTTGCTGACCAGCGGACGCATCAGATTAATCAGGTGATGGGCCGCTTCACGCACCTCATCACCAATCTCCTCTGCACCCGGATCGTTAAGCGGATAGCCTTCACTGATGCGCCGCACCGCCACGGCGCAGTAAAGCCGCAGATAGCGTTCACCTTCATCGCTGAGCCGAATGTTGTGCTGAGCAAAACAGCTTTGCAGCAGCGGGCGCAGCGTCTCCAGCATGCCGCTGTTCAGCGCTTCGATAGTGAGCAGCGGGCTCTCGGGCTGCGCCTGATCAATTTGCCATAACAGGTCAGTCAGGCAGGTACGAATCGCCACTTCGCTGCCAAACAGTTTCATGCCGTAGTGTGGCTTGCTCTCAATGGTGAGGTGATAGCGCCCCAGCCATTCGCGCACCTCCGCCATATCATTCTGCAGGGTCGCGCGGCTGACAAACCACTCCTCTGCCAGCTCTTCAAGTTTCAGGGAATAGGCGGCGGTAAGAAAGCGGGTCAGCAGGTAGCGAACCCGATCCGGCGAGGTGCGCGGCACCCGCAGCGGCGACGCGGTATGCTGTTGCAGATGCTGAAAGCGCTGAGCATCCTCAATCTTCAGCTGATAGCCCGCGCCGCGATTGAGGACAAACTGCGCGCCATGTTCTGCCAGCAGCGCATTCAGCGCCGTGATATCGGTACGCACGGTGCGTGTCGAGACGGCGAAACGCCGCGCCAGCTCATCCTGAGGCAGCGTTTCGTTTTGCATGGCATCGAACAGTTGCGCAAGGCGCTGATTGGGAAATCTCACAAGCGTTACCTGTTTGCAGACAGAAATAGGGAACATCAGCCTACGGAGATCGTCTCGCAACGTCCATGTTGCGCGATCTAGCCTGTTGCAGGCAGATCGTGTTGATCTCTAAGCCAGCAGCGTTTTACAGATGGCCAGCAACTGCTTCACATCTTCAATGCGGGTCTCTCCGCTGTCTTTGTCGATGATCGAACTGTAGACGTGCGGGATCACTTTGCTGACGCCCGACTCCAGCGCTATGCGCACGATCTCACCGAAATTTTCCAGATCGATGCCGCCGGTTGGCTCCAGCCAGAAATCCAGTTTTGCACAGGCTTCCGCCACAGCGCGATACTCATCCACCGCCTGCAGACCGCCCATCGGGAAATATTTTACCGAGCTGCCGCCCATATCCTGCAGCATCGCGATCGCCGTTTCGACGGGCACGATCCCGTCACGCTGTTTTGAGCTGCGCGATCCGGTGGAGATTTTCACCTGACCTGGCGTACCGGTGGGCGAGATCAGACCGTTCACTATTGTCTGCGACTGCCCCAGCAGCGCACGGCTGGTGGCGACGCCGGTAAAGACCTGATTCACATGCTGCGGTTGCAGCACTGCCGCGAGCTCACTCACCATCTGTGACTGGTTGGGATCGCCCGCACCCAGACCAATCGAGAGCGCATTATCGATATGCGCGGCATACTCGCGCATATCGGCGATAGCGGCTTCATTGCTGGCGTAGTTTTTCGACAGCACGCCGACCAGCACATGCCCTTCTGCCGCCTGCCAGATGGCGCGCGCATTCTCTTTCGATCCCGCCAGTACGTTAAGGCAGAGACGATCCTGATAGAAATTGGGGGTCAGCGTCATGCGTTTTTCTCTCCGTTTAACAGTGCCTGAATGCGGGTGAAAATAGTGTGCAGTTGATCGGCGCTGACGCTGCGCACGTCCGCCTCAATGATCCCTTCGTTGGCTTTGTAGCCACGGAAGTAGATCGCCACGTCGCCGTTTTTCAGCGCCTGCACCAGATCGCCGGTGCGCTGCTGGATCGCGGCTTCGTCGAACTTGATCTCAGCACGGGCGATGTCGCGTCCGGCGGCGTCCCACACTACCCGGGCCGTCACGCCATTCAGACTGTTGAGCTGTTCAATAAACGGCGTCATTTTTTCCACCATCTGCGCGCCGCTGATTTTTGGCTGCGTCAGATAGTTTTCAATCGCCTGGGTCAGCCCCAGGATCCCCTCTTTGCCCACTTTCATCGCGCGGCCAATGCCGTTGGTCTGGCGCTTGACCCACTCAACGTAGTGGTGTCGGCCAATCACCAGTCCGCTGGTCGGCCCTTCAATCGCTTTTGCTCCGCTGTAGATCACCAGATCGGCACCCGCCTGGTAGTAGCATTGCAGATCCTCTTCCGCTGCCGCATCGACGATCAGCGGGACGCCATGCTGGCGCGCAACGGCTGCGGCCTGCGCCACATCGAGATGGCTCTTCTGCACACAGTGGTGCGATTTTACATAGAGGATCGCCGCGGTCTGTGGGGTGATCGCCGCCGCCAGTTGGGCGGGTGAGCACTCGTTGCTGTAACCCGCTTCCACCAGTTGTCCGCCACCCAGTGCCACCATGCTGCCGACCGGTGCGCCATAGTTCACGTTGTGCCCTTTCGGCACCACAATCTGATGCGGGACGGTCAGCGGCGCGGCATGCAGGTTATCCACCAGCCAGTCGTTGTCTTTCACAATCACCGCCGCCACGCTCTGGGCGATACCGGCCGAGGCGCAGGAGACCACCAGCGCGTTCTCCACCTTCAGCAGACCGGCGATATAAGCACCGGTCTTATCCACCAGATCTTTCATTTCGAAGTAGTGATCGAGGCCATATTTCACCGTATCGATCACCTCACTCGATGGCGTAGAGACGCCGAGGATCGTCATACGGCCAGAGGCGTTAATCACCGGCTTCAGGCCATACTTTTCATATACCGAGGTCATGCGCTATTCCTTCTTCAGTCGCGATCCACGTACCAGCAACGACGGCCGCCAGCGGGACCAGATGCTTCTCACCTGCGACCTGTTCACCTTCTGAATCGATGAATGGCCGGGTTTCCTCTTTGACGCTAAACACAGTCAGATCGGCGTCGTAGCCGACTTTCAGCTGGCCTTTGCGCTGCAGGCGCAGTCCTGCCGCCGCATTGAGCGTTACGCAGTCAATCACCTGCGGCAGCGTCATACCGACACTGAAAAATTTCGACATCACATGCGCCAGGTTGTGAACCGGTCCGGCCAGACGATTGCGGCAGTAGATGTCAGAGCTGATGGTGTCGGGCAGAATGCCCTGCGCAATCGCCGCGCGGGCGACTTCAAAGCTGAAGCTGGCACTGCCGTGGCCGACATCAAGTTTGACGCCACGCGCGATAGCCTGTTTTACCGCCGCTTTGAGTTCGCCCTGCGGCGTCAGGATACGGTTGGGTTTGCCGTTAAAGCAGTGCGTGATGATGTCACCCGTGGTGAGCAGATCCGCAATCTGGTCGAGATTGGGCGGATTATTGCCAATGTGAACCATCAGCGGCAGCCCGCCGGTTTCCTGCTGGATCGCCTTCGCTTTGATCAGCGGCTGCACACCATTCTCGCCCACTACGCTGCTGCTGATGCGCGCCTTGAGGCCGACAATAAAATCGGGCAGCCGCGCCACCGCCTGCTGCACCGCCTCGCCATCTATCTGCGTCATGTCAGCCAGCTCATTCTGGGTGACGATACCGGTGCGGGCGATATTGATCAGCGCATAAACCTGGGTCTGTGCCGCGCGTGTCAGCCGGTAAAAGTCATCAATGTGCTCTGCGCCGGTGCTGCCCGCATCGACAACCGTGGTGACGCCATGCGCAACACCAATCGCATCCGCTTCATCATGATAAATCGGTGATTTGGGATAGCAGTGAACGTGGGAGTCGATCCAGCCTGCGCTGAGGTAGTAACGGCCAGCCAGATCGCGCTCGCGCTGTGCGTTGCCCTGCACCTTGCCTATGGCGGCGATGCGGCCATCCTGCAGCGCAATGTCGACCACCTGCTCATCGCTGAGACGCGCACCGCGAATAATCAAGTCGTACATGGTTTCTCCTTAACGGCAGCCCGCTGCCGGGCTGCCGGTGAGATCAGAGAGCAATCGGAAACAGTGCCCCAAGGATCATCGCGCCGAGGATAGCGCCGCCGGTAATGGGCTTGTTCCAGAGATAGAAGAGCAGCGCGCCCAGCAGCGAACCCAGGCCAATCGGAATGGATGCCGCCATGGCTGACAGGATGATCAGCGGCCCCAGAAAGCGCCCCGAGGCATTACCCGCACCCATCATCACGTCTGCGCCGTAGGTTGAGTCGCTCTGATTGATGGTGAATTTACGCGCCAGAATAATCAGGTAGCCAATCGCCACACCAATCACCAGGCCCGTCGCCAGCGAGGCAGCGAAGTTCGCCACCGGGAAGACAATGCCCGCACCCAGCAGCAGTGCCGGAACGCCCAGCCCGACGCCGGTCTGAATCGCCCCGCCGATATCCAGAATGCCCACCAGCGAGCCTTCGATGATACGGGCGAACAGGAAGCTGGCACCAAAGGCGGCGACCGCGCCGTAGACGCCGGTCTCCATGCCTGCGCGCAGCATCGACACAAACGCCACTTCATTGAACGCGCCGATGCCATAGAGGTAATACATGTGTGTCCCGGCAAAGACGCCAGAAGAGAGCAGGCCAACAAAGATCGGGAAAGACCAGTCGGCGTACCAGAAGCCTTTATTTTCGTTCATCGCATCGCCTCTTATTTGCCGCTGACTGAGTTATGGATCATGTCGAGCCAGCCGGGAATGCCGAGCTGGAAGGACTGCAGCAGCTTCATATCGAAACCACGGAAGAAGCCGCTCAGCACAAACAGCAGCACGATGGCGGTCATCATGACTTTGGTGACCCGGTTCCAGCCGCTCTCTTCCACGCCTTTACCGATCAGGATACCCAGCACCAGTCCCGGCACGGCGTTGCCCATGATCAGCTGCGCCAGACCGCCAAAAATGGTGGCCCAGAAACCTGACTTTCTGCCCGCGTCGATCGCCGCCAGCCAGAAGATCACCGGCATGACGGTGTTCACCAGCAGGTTAGCGGCGGGCACCAGCACTTTGACTGCCGTGACCTGCAGCGCAGCCGGAACAGCCGAGGCGGTGGAGTTGAGGAAGGCGACCACGATCATGCCGATGATGCCGCAGGCGATGGCCATTTTTTTCGGATCGTGCAGCGTCTCCGCCACATTACGATTCTTCACCATCAAGGCGGCCGCACCCCAGTTTGGAATGATGCGATGATCCACATCCTGAGTGAATGAACCGGCTGCAACCGACGATGCCCAGGCATTGAAAAAGAAGCCAAGACCAAAGGAGAAGTGGGATGCCGGATCGCCCTCGCACGAGTTCAGTTCGCCCAGCGTACGGAAAGCGCCCATGCCCTGAGTGGTTGGCGCGTGGAACATGCGCGCCGCACCCGCACCGACGCCGACCCCTACCAGCCCGCCAATGATCAACGACTTAAACAAAATGATTAAAAACATGTTGTTGTACCTTGTTGTCGTTTTTACCTGCCCAATCGCACGCCGCCGCATCGCCCACGCCTGATCATCGCGATGTCGCGACAGCAGAGCATCGGGCAAACGGCTGGCTGGCGTTAACAGGCTCTGTTTTACGATGCCGCCGTGAACGCCACCTGTTCGGTGTCGAAAACGGTGACGCTGACGGTGATCTCCAGCGTGACGCTGAAGCTCCGCCGTTGGCGCGCCAGAAAGAAGAAGAGAAACTTCTCGGTTTTGACGCTCTCCTGCGCGCGCAGCACCCGGACATCCTGAGGTTCAATGCGCAGCAGAATTTTTTGCGTCGCGCGCAGAACCTGGTTCTGCACACGACTCAGGGCATCGGCAAAGGCTTTCGCTTTGGTGTCGCCTTTGCCCTCGACCGTCACCTGGGTAACGTATTGTTCTTTCATAATCAGCTGCCGTGTTTCTTGTTCCAGGCCTGCACCAGCCGCTCACCTAACTCTTCTTTATCCATAAAGCCGAAGCCCAGCACCGTGGCACCTTCATTAATGGCGGTGACGCCTTCGTCGACAGAACGCATGCCATGCTTTGCTTTGTAGCCATATTTGTTCTGAGCGGTGATAGCACCGGCGCCGCCGCTGCCGCAGAACGAGATGCCGAAATCGGCGTTTTCCGCCTTCATCACATCACCCAGTTTCATGTCAGCGGCGACACCTGGCACCACGACGGCACGGCCACCCGCTTTTTCGATGCCCGCCGCCACTTTCTGTCCTTTACCTAAACGATCACCAATCACTACTGTTACCATCTTATGTTCCTCTCTGGTTGTTTGATCGCGCGACTTCAATATGCACTGACAGCAGCCAGGCCTCTTCGCGGGGCAGATTGCCAAACAGATCGACGACCTGCTGCGCCAGCGCTAACGTTTCCGGCGGAATATCCTCAAACAGCTCCGCTTCCACTTCCGGCAGCGGCTCACCGCTCAGCGAGCGTGACGCCATGGCACCGACATGCGATTGCAGCATCTGCTGCTGAACCGCATTGGGCTGAATACCCTGCTGCTGATAGATCGCAGCAATCTGCGTCATCACGCTGTCAGCCAACTGTTGCACTTTCTCAGGTGCCGCTTCATACACCGGGACGCCGTTATTACTCACCTTGCTACTCCTGTTAAACCGGATAATTCGCGTTAAAAACAAATTAGCGGTCATCGCACCGGCTGTGGAGAGGCAACATTTCCAGCAGCAAGTGGAAATTGAAGTGAAGGTTGTGCGTCAGATCGCAGGCTGCATGCTTAGTGCGACACGCGTCGCAGAATGCGTAATTTGATGGATTTAACCGAGAAAAGCGGTGATGTTGTGCGGCGACAGGCAGGACGCGCGGGGGTTCAGGGTACGGTAATAAGCAGAAGTGATGGTAAAAAACCGCCGGCCTGGCTGGCCGGCGATCTGATTAACGGAATTTCTTATGGTTGGTATTGCGGATGTCGTCGAACTTCGCTGCTTCGCGTTTCGCTCCGTCCACATTGTTGGCTTTCGCCAGCGCGCTGACCACATCGATCTGCGCGATCAGTGAGTCGATACCGGCATGGAAATCTTTCACCTGTGGGCTGTCAGCCGGCTGGCCTTCCAGCTTATCCGGCGTGCCCTGTCGCGCATCCTGCGCTGCGGCACGCATTTTGGTTAACGCCTGCTGCATCTCCTGGGCATTGTCACTTTTTTTGACGATTTTCAGGTTCGCATTCAGTGTATCCATATCCTGCTCCAGATCCGCCGCATAGAGACTGACGCTGGAGAACAACAGAGAAGCCGACAACATTGCAATCACATGCTTACGCATCATTACTTCCTTTTTATTGTGATGAAAAAAAAGCAGCCAACCGGCTGCTTCAGGAATCCATCTTTATTGTCCCGCTATCTTCATCTCAGGCAGTAACACTGAACCGCACTGGATATTGCTGCGGGTTTCAATATCGTCACCGATGGTCACCATATTGCGCCACATCTCTTTGAGATTTCCGGCGATAGTCACTTCGCTGACCGGGTACTGAATAACGCCATTCTCGACCCAGAACCCGGCCGCACCGCGTGAGTAATCACCGGTAATGGCGCTGACGCCCTGTCCCATCAGTTCGGTCACCACTAACCCGGTGCCCATCTGCTTCAGCAGGTCGTCAAAGCTGTGGCCCTGGCCCGCAATGCGCCAGTTATGAATGCCGCCAGCGTGACCGGTGCTGGTCAGGCCCAGTTTGCGGGCTGAGTAGCTGGTTAACAGCCAGGTCTGCAGCACGCCATCTTTGATGATGTCGCGCGCCTGGGTACGCACCCCTTCGCTGTCGAATGGCGTGGAGGCGAGCCCTTTCAGCAGATGCGGCTGTTCATTGATGGTGAGCCACTCCGGCAGGATCTGCTGACCCATAGAATCCAGCAGGAAGGTCGATTTACGGTAAACGTTGCCGCCGCTGATCGCGCCAACCAGATGACCAAATAAGCCGGTTGCCACTTCTGAGGCGAAAATCACCGGGGCTTTCATGGTCGGAAGTTTACGCGGTGCCAGACGGGAGAGCGTGCGGCGCGCGCACTCTGCACCGACCCACTCCGGGCTCTTCAAATCTTCAAACGCGCGCCCAATGGTGTAGGCGTAGTCGCGCTCCATATTACCATCCTGCTCGGCAATCACGCTGCTGGAGAGCGAGTGACGGCTTGAGCAGTAGCTCTGTAACATACCGTGGCTGTTGCCAAAGACTTTGATGCCGACGTGGCTGTTGAAGCTGCCACCTTCAGTGTTAGTAATACGCTTGTCGGCGCGCAGTGATGCCTGTTCCGCCTGCGCAGCCAGTTCAATGGCGCGGTCAGCATCAATCTCCCACGGATGGTAGAGATCCAGGTCTGGCGCATCATAGGCCAGCAGCTCTGCGTCGGCCGGACCGGCAAAGGGATCGGGCGAGGTATAGCGCGCAATATCAATCGCCGCCTGCACGGTGCGTTTGATCGCGTCCGGGCTGAGGTCGGTCGATGAGGCGCTGCCTTTACGATTCTGATGATAGACGGTGATGCCCAGCGCACCGTCGCTGTTGAATTCGACGTTTTCCACTTCGCCATAGCGGGTGCTGACCCCGATGCCGGTGGTTTTACTGACTGCCACTTCCGCGCTGTCAGTGCTTGCTTTAGCCAGTTCAAGTGCCTGCGCAATGGCCTGCTCCAGTACTTTTCGCTGTTCTGCAACCTGAGTAGATACGTTCATCGACCTGCCGTCTAATCTTATGTGTGAATGATTTGAGTCTATCAGAGTCAGAGAACAATTTCGCAGTCACCCGATAAACTGGTAGGATTAGCCTCTTTTTTTTGGGAGCCCGGAAATGACCAAACAGCCCGATGAGTGGCTCGACGATGTGCCAGATAATGACGAAGAAGAAGATGAAGAGATTATCTGGGTCAGTAAGAGTGAAATTAAACGCGATGCAGAAGAGTTAAAGCGCCTGGGTGCCGAACTGGTTGATCTGGGTAAAAACTCGCTGGATAAAATCCCGCTGGATGAGCGCCTGCGTACTGAAGTGGAACTGGCACAGCGCATCAAGAAAGAGGGTCGCCGCCGTCAGCTGCAGCTTATCGGTAAACTGCTGCGCAGTATTGATGTGGAGCCGATCCGCGTTGCACTGGATAAGCTCAATAATCGCCATAACCAGCAGGTTGCGCTGTTCCATAAACTGGAAATGCTGCGCGATCGTCTGATTGAACAGGGTGATGAAGCGATGGGCGACGTGATTGCGCTTTATCCCGATGCCGATCGTCAGCAGTTACGCAGCATGATCCGTAACGCGCAGAAAGAGAAAGCGGGCAGCAAGCCGCCGAAGTCTGCCCGTCAGATTTTCCAGTATCTGCGCGAACTGGCCGAAGCGAAGTAACGCCATGGCGGGCAGCCTCGCCCGCCTCCCGGCAGCGCATTTATCGATAGATATAGAGAATACCGGTGCGCAACCGCAGCTGGCGTTCGCTCGATGTCGCAGAACGTCCGATATCGCCAAAGGTGACGTAAGGCACCCAGACGCGATCGTTGCCAAGCGCATAATCGAACTGTAACTCCTGTTCGTAATCGTCATGTTTATTGGCAAAGAGTTTTGCATCCGCGTGTTTATACACCAGCTTATAGGTGGTGGTCAGCCGATCGCTTTTATTTCGCAGATAGAGATCAAAACGGTTGGCAGTGCGATGCCGGTCAGTATCGCAATAATCAATACCGCCGGTGCGGCATTGATCGTCATGCGCATAATCGGTCAGCTCAAGACGATAAAGGCCACCGAGAGACCAGCGATCATTAAATTTATACCAGGGTGCCACACCAAATTTCCATTCAGTGCGCGAGGAGTTAAACTCTGGCTGAATAAAAGGCGACACTGTCCAGTTCCCCCAGTAATACGATTTCAGAAAGGTCACCTCCACCACATTTAACACGGTGTCGTTATAATATTTGTCTTTTGGATCGGCGCCGCCGGTTTTGAATTTGGTTTCGACGCCGAGAAAAATATTGTCCGGCAGCGTGGTGCTCAGACCCAGCTTGTCGTAGTGCGTGCGGTCGCGAAGGCGGTACTCATGCCGGTAATCAACGGTGGCCGTGGCCAGCGCCGCAGCAGAACTGCATAACAACGCGGCGCCCAGCAAAAACGACAATGAATTATTATTTCCCATATGAACATCCTTATTAGTGGTAATCAGAGCAATGAATTATCCGAACTCATTCGTTTAACCCATAGTTAACTTATATTTAAAATCCTCATCAATATAAGATCGCGCATAAAGAGAATCTGTTATTTATTCCTTTAACTTTAACGCGTTAATTATTATTCCTCAGTCACTACAGGGATGATGCTAGAAATAACCGGCGAGAGCGGCCTTTCTGTTTCAGACACTAATAAGAAAAATATGGCAACGGCAGGAAGAGTGAGTAGATCGAATTCAAAAATATGCGGGATTTATTGAGGGAATAATATTTCCGGAGATAATGCTTTTAAAAAAAGCGCCCGAAACGGGCGCCTGTGACATTATGCCAGCCTGTCCAGCAGCTTCTGGTGGATGCCACCAAACCCGCCGTTGCTCATGACCAGAATCGTGTCGCCTGGCTGAGCGGCTTTGGCCACCATTTCCACCAGGGTATCGATATCCGCGCTCCAGTGCGCAGGCGGAATGCACGCTTCTGCGACATCTGATACCTGCCACGGAATATGGTGCGGCTGGAACAGAAAGACCTCATCAGCACGCGCCAGCGACGGTGCCAGATCGTTCTTGCTTACGCCCATCTTCATGGTATTGGAGCGCGGCTCCAGCACAGCCAGGATACGCGCTCTGCCGCCAACTTTGCTACGCAGGGCAGCCAGCGTCGCCAGAATCGCGGTCGGATGGTGGGCGAAGTCATCATAGACTTTGATGCTGTTCACTTCGCCGCGCAGCTCCAGCCGTCGACGCGCATTGATAAAGCTGTTCAGCGCCTGGCCTGCATCTTCCGGCTTCACACCCACATGGCGCGCGGCAGCAATCGCCATCAGCCCGTTGTGCATATTGTGTTCACCCACCAGCGCCCAGTTCACTTCCCCGACTTTTTCGCCGTCGAGCCAGATTTCCCAGTGAGACGCATCGTTGGTGAGCTTCTTCGCCTGCCAGCGCCCGTGCTCGCCGACGTTCTCCTGTTCGCTCCAGCAGCCCATCGCCATCACCTGTTTGAGGTTAGGATCATGTTCCGGCAGCAGGATCTTGCCCTGGCCCGGCACGATCCGCACCAGATGGTGGAACTGCTTCTGGATCGCCCGCAGATCGTCAAAGATATCGGCGTGATCAAACTCAAGATTATTGAGGATCAGCGTACGTGGGCAGTAATGGACAAACTTGGAACGCTTATCGAAAAACGCGCAGTCGTACTCATCCGCCTCAATCACGAAGAATGGACTTTTTCCTAATTTTGCCGAGACATCAAAGTTTCCGGGCACACCACCAATAATAAAGCCAGGCTCAAGGCCGCAGGCCTCGAGAATCCACGCTGCCATGCCGGCTGTGGTGGTTTTGCCGTGGGTTCCCGCGACCGCCAGCACCCAGCGATCGCGCAGCACGAAATCGTGCAGCCACTGCGGGCCAGAGAGGTAAGGAATGTTGCGTTCCAGCACCGCTTCCACGCAAGGATTACCCCGCGTCATCGCGTTGCCGATAATCACTAAGTCCGGCACCGGATCAAGCTGACTGGCGTCATAACCTTCTGTTAATTCAATGCCTTGCTGTTCAAGCAGAGTACTCATAGGTGGGTAAACGTTGGCGTCTGACCCGGTCACCTGATGACCAAGTGAACGGGCCAGCATCGCCAGACCGCCCATAAAAGTGCCACAAATCCCGAGGATGTGAATGCGCATTACGTGATCCATTACTCAAAAGTTCGGCGCACAGTGTAACGCCGCTCGCAGATGGAAGAAACGGATTAGGACTATGGTTTTTGAAGTTCAATCGGCTAAACTGCGTACGCATCCGTTGGCAGACTGTTACGCGTGCTGCCACTCCATCGAAGATTCAGGGAATGTGTTATGAAAACGTTGGGCGAATTTATCGTCGAGAAGCAGCATGACTTTCCGCACGCTACAGGTGAACTGACAGCGCTGATTTCCGCTATTAAGCTGGGTGCCAAAATCATCCACCGCGATATCAACAAAGCCGGTTTAGTGGATATTCTGGGTGCCAGCGGCGTCGAGAATATTCAGGGTGAGCAGCAGATGAAACTTGATCTGTTTGCCAACGAGAAACTGAAGGCAGCACTGAAAGCACGCGGCATCGTCGCCGGTATCGCTTCTGAGGAAGAAGACGAGTTTGTGATCTTTGAAGGTGAAGAAAACGGTAAGTACGTGGTGTTAATGGATCCACTGGATGGTTCTTCTAACATCGACGTTAACGTTTCCGTCGGCACCATTTTCTCTATCTACCGCCGCGTCAGCGAGCCGGGTACGCCGGTTGTTGAAGCCGACTTCATGCAGCCAGGCAACAAGCAGGTCGCTGCCGGTTACGTGGTTTACGGCTCCTCCACCATGATGGTTTATACCACCGGTGCAGGCGTGCATGCGTTTACTTACGATCCGTCTCTGGGTGTGTTCTGCCTCAGCCACGAACGTATGACCTATCCACCAACGGGTTACACCTATTCCATTAACGAAGGTAACTACATTCGTTTCCCGCAGGGTGTGAAGAAATATCTGAAGTTCTGTCAGGAAGAGGATCTGCCCACGCACCGTCCTTATACCTCACGTTACATCGGATCGCTGGTCGCGGATTTCCATCGTAACCTGCTGAAAGGCGGCATCTACCTCTACCCAAGCACCGCCAGCCATCCTCAGGGTAAGCTGCGTCTGCTGTATGAGTGCAACCCGATGGCGTTCCTGGCAGAGCAGGCGGGCGGTAAAGCCAGCGACGGTCAGAAGCGTATTCTGGATATTCCACCGGTCACGCTGCACCAGCGCTGCCCGTTCTACTGCGGTAACGAGGCGATGGTGAACGACGTTGAGCGTTTCCTGGCCGAGTTCCCGGATTGCCGTCAGGGTTAATCCGGCAGGGGTATAAAAAGTCATATAAAAAGCAAGGGCGCGATTTTCGCGCCCTTGCTGTTTTTACGCCGTCTGCAACCTGAACTGCGCCATGGTTGCCTGAAGCTGATCGGACTGCGCTTCCAGCGACTGGGTCGCGGCGGTTGCCTGCTCCACCAGCGCCGCGTTCTGCTGCGCCGCCGCATCCATCTGTGTTACCGCCAGATTAACCTGCTCAATGCCACGGCTCTGTTCGTCGGAGGCCATCGAGATCTCTTTCATCAGTGCCGTTACGCGCATGACCTCACCAGAAATCTCATCCATGGTTTCCCCGGCCCGCGTCGCCATCTCGCTGCCCTCTTTGACCCGCGACTGTGAATCACTAATCAGCGTACGGATCTCTTTCGCCGCGTTAGCGCTGCGCTGCGCCAGCGTGCGCACTTCGTTTGCCACCACCGCAAAGCCACGGCCCTGCTCGCCTGCGCGCGCCGCTTCAACGGCGGCGTTGAGCGCCAGGATATTGGTCTGGAAGGCGATACCATCAATCACGCCAAGAATGTCGCCGATACGATTGGCACTGTCGGTAATCTCATGCATTTTTTCCATCACATAGCAGACCACCTCCGCGCCGCGATCGGCAGTATCAGAGACCGCGTTAGCCAGCTGGTGCGCCTGCTGGGCATTGCTGGCGTTAAGCCGCACGGTTGCCGTGAGCTGCTCCATGCTGGCGGCAGTCTGCTCCAGCGAGGCGGCGGACTCTTCGGTACGCTGCGACAGATTGACGTTGCCCGCGGCCAGTTCACGGCTGCCGATGTCGATCTGCATACTCGCTTCGCGCACCTGACTCACCGAGGTACGCAACGACTGCTGCATCCCGGCGAGCGCATGATTAAGCCGCCCCAGCTCATTGTTGCCCGACGGTGGCAGCGCCTGCGAGAGGTCGCCCGCCGCGACCTGCTCAAGATGGAGAATGGCCAGGTTCAGCGGCTGCAGAAGCATCCGACGCAGCAGTTGCCAGGCGAGCACCAGCAGCAGCAGTGTTAATACCACCGCCACAGCGATCAGGATTTTCATTTTGGTTTCGTTGTAGGCCGCCTGCGCCAGCTGGGCCTGCGTGATCTGATCGGCCAGCTGGCTGAAGTCCGTGACGGCCTTGTTGTAGCTGGCCGCCAGCGTCGCCAGGTTGCCTTCCAGCAGCTGGTAATACTCGTCGGTATATTGCTTATCCAGGGCGTTCATCATCGGTTTGATGCCCTGGTCGAGATAGGCTTTGTAACTGGCCGAAACTGCATCAGCCAGCTTTTTGCCGTGCGCCGTCACCGTTCCGGCGTCTACAAAGCGCTTCAGGCTTTGCTGTGATGAGACCACATCCGCCTGCGACAGTTTTGTTACTGCCGCACCCTCTTCCAGTAAACCAATTTCAATTTTACGCACCGCCAGCGCGGCGTTAGCGCGGGCCTGCATCAGATCGGCATTGCTCTGGTAAAGACTGTTCAGCTCGATCCCCTGAATGCGGTTGATCACATCCAGCGAGCGATTCCCTTTGTTAATTGCCACGATACCCATAAAACTCACCGCCAACAGCAGCAGTGTCATAAATGCCAGCAATGCCAGCAACCCCGTGCGAAGTGATAACTGTTTCATCCAGATAGTTTCCGTGTATGTGAAAAGGCAAATTTTCCAGCGGCCCTAAAACGGATGAAGTATCGGCAGTAACGGCGCGAAACTTTAACCCTGATTAGTGTTAACAACTTGATCATCACGGGAACATCCATCAAGCTAATCGCCGCTTATCCGTTATCCGGAGAAAAGAATGAAACCAGGATTACTTCTGATGCTGCTGTGCCTCAGCACAGCGGTGCTGGCAGAGGATCTGCCGACAGACGCCTCGCCCGATCGCTGCCTCAATGACGCCTCGACTACCCTTGCCATGAACCAGTGCTACGCTGCGGCCAATCGGGCCTGGGATCAGGAGATGAATAAGCAGTACAACAAACTGATGAAAACCCTCTCCGGCGAACCTAAAAACAAACTGCGTGCCGCGCAACGCGCCTGGATGAGCTACCGCGACAGCTGGCTTGAGGCGAGCCGCAGCCAGCTCAGTTCACAAGGCTCGCTGGGCAGCGTGGCGCTGAGCGATCAGAGCCTGAGCCTGGTGCGCAATCAGGCACTGATGTTGCAGTCACTTGGTAAAGGCAGCTGTGCTAACCCCGATGACTGCTGATCGATAACCGGTTTTTGCGCTGGCTGAAGTCAGCGCGCTCATTAACCTTCAGGGAGAAACCATGGCTGCTTACGCCTCGACCATCATTCTGATTTGCCTTGCCGTGCTGAGTTATTTCGTTCACAACAACGCGGTCACAATTTCAATTCTGGTGCTGCTGGCGATTAAAATTACCCCGCTGGCTCAGTTCTTCCCCTACGTAGAAAAACAGGGCATTACCTTAGGCATCATTATTCTTACCGTGGCGGTGATGGCCCCGCTGGCAAGCGGCTCACTGCCCGCCTCTGCGCTGATCAAGTCGTTTGCTAACTGGAAGTCGATTGTGGCGATTCTGGTGGGGATCTTTGTCGCCTGGCTGGGCGGCCGTGGCGTGAACTTTATGAGCGTCCAGCCTTCGGTGATTGGTGGTCTGCTGATTGGTACGGTGATTGGCGTGGCGTTCTTCCGTGGGGTGCCGGTAGGACCACTGATTGCCGCAGGCATTGTTTCGCTGTTTGTGGCGGCTAAGTAGCGTTTGGGCGCATTCCGAAACGCCAAAAAGGGGGCATACTTTCAGAGTCAGTTGGCTATAATAGCCGACACTCAACATACGACTACTGAAGGAATGCCAGATGAGTTTGAACCAGGTGCCAGCAGGTAAAGACCTGCCAGAAGATATCTACGTTGTCATTGAGATCCCAGCGAATGCTGATCCGATCAAATATGAAGTTGATAAAGAGTCTGGTGCCTTGTTTGTAGACCGTTTCATGTCTACCGCCATGTTCTATCCGTGCAACTACGGCTACATCAACCATACCCTTTCTCTGGATGGTGATCCGGTTGACGTACTGGTTCCGACCCCGTATCCACTGGTTCCAGGCTCAGTGATCCGCTGCCGTCCGGTTGGCGTGCTGAAAATGACCGACGAGTCTGGCGAAGATGCCAAACTGGTTGCCGTTCCGCACACCAAACTCTCTAAAGAGTACGATCACATCAAAGATGTGAACGACCTGCCAGAACTGCTGCGTGCACAGATCACCCACTTCTTTGAGCACTACAAAGATCTGGAAAAAGGCAAATGGGTGAAAGTGGATGGCTGGGATAATGCCGAAGCCGCTAAAGCTGAAATCATCTCCTCTTACGAGCGCGCACAGAAGAAGTAATTCTGCTGCCGGTTTGTGAGTCGAAAAAAAAACACCGTCCGGATGGACGGTGTTTTTGTTCAGGCCTCTGGCTCCTCATCGCGCTTCAGCCAGTCACCACTCATGATGCGCTGGCGTCCTGCCACTGAGCGTTGATAGACATAAAGCCATGCACTGCCAAACGGCGTCTGAGTCAGATAACGTTTGTACTCTCCCCCTTTGGTGCGAAGCGCATCCAGCTCCGCAAGGGTTGAGGCATCAATGCGGTACACCTCACAATGTACCGCTCCATTGCCCTCAATCACGCCGGGATAATGGCCCAGACTGTAAAGCTCAAAGCCTTCAATCTGGTGATCACCCAGCCACTGCGCATTCGTCATCCAGTGACTGTTTCCCTGTTTGCGCCGTAAACTGCCGTAGACAATTATTCGCATTGCTAAAACTCAAACTGATAGAGCAAATCGAGAGCCTGATCCACACCGGACACGGCTTCCAGATAGAGTTTAGGCATCAGGCGGTAACGCAAGGTTAACGTCGCCAGTGAATCAAATATGCCAACACCGTATTTTACCTGCAGACCCGGTAGCACATAGCCGCTGACCTGCACCTGCTGGCTGTCGCCAACACCGGCAGTATCAACAGCGAGATTGCTGACACCGAATGTCTCCCCGATTTTACCCACAACCTGCCCACTTTGTGCAACCCCTAAGCCAACAAGTGCTGAAGTGAGGGCGTTACTGTCGCCGTCGCTGCCCAATCCCTGACCGCGCAGCAGATAGGAAAGCGCTTCCTGTTGCGACATCGCCGGATCGGAGAAGACTTCCGCTTTTGGCTCATCCGCCAGGCCAGTGACGCGCAGACCCGCGGTGACGCCATCCTCGGTAGCATCCGGGTTACGGATGGCTTCCAGGTTGACGTAAGGCTGATCTGGCGGACCGGCAAACTGCAGCTCGCCTTTACGCACGATCAGATCCTGACCATAAGCGTGGAAGCGACCGGACGGAATGTTGATCTGACCGTTCAGGCCGAGTCCTGACTTATCCTGCACCATTTTCAGATCGCCATTCAGCTTCGCTTTCAGGCCAAACGCAGAGAGTCGCACATCGTTGCCGACGTGGATCACCAGATTGCTGTTAATCGGAATCGCGGCGGTTTGCGGTGCAATCGGCTTCAGCTGTTTATCCAGCAACACCTCATCCGACGAGACGCCAGTGGCGCTTTCCGGCACTTCCTGCACCGTGATGCGCGCCCATGGAATATCGACCCGGCCATCAAGGTTAAAGGCCGCTGGCGTCGCTTCAAACACCAGATCCGGCGAGACATCCATGCGCACCATCGGCGGCACGGTCACGCGAACCCGGCTGCCCTGCGCCGCAATGCGCGCACGCCAGTTGTCGAGCTGGCTCCAGTCTGCGTTACCGCTGAGGTTGATATTGCCCTGCCCGGTCTGCACCAGCCCGTTCAGGGTGGAGCTCATGCCGTTAAACACCAGATTCAGGTTGGCACTGGTCAGGTCAACCGGCATAAAGTTGCCATCCACATCCACACCCGTCAGGCCAAGCTGACCAAATACCTGCGGCTGCTGCACGCTGCCGCCCAGGCGCAGGCTGCTGTTCAGGCTGCCTTTGATCTTCTCGCCCTGCATCAGCGCCGGATTGAGCATCGCCAGCGAGACATTGCGGATGTTGACGTTACCGCCCAGCGTGCGGCGGTTTTGCGGATCGTCGATCTGCACGTTGCCATCCAGCTGACCGTTATTGGCGATGCGGATCAGCCAGTCGAGCTGGGCGCGTCCGTTTCGCAGCGCGGCATTGAGGTTCAGCGTGTCAAAGGCGATCGGCAGATTGTTGCCCTGCACATCCTGCACCACTTTCACGCCGTTGCCCTTCAGCGCCACGGTACCGGTCGGCAGGCTGCCATCGGCAGTCCAGTTGACGCGCACGTCGCCGCTGAACAGGCCGCTAAGCTGAGTCGCATCCGGCATAAACGGCTTCACCATCGCCAGGTCAAAGCGATTCAGCACCACATGCGCCTTGCCTGCCGGGCCCGCTTCAACCGGCTCCGGCACACAAATTTGCGCATTGGGGTTCTGCCAGCAGTGCGGGCCGATGGTGGCCGTCTGGCGGCTGTTCAGATAGTCGATGGCCATGGCGCGGGTCAGACGCCACTCACCGACTGGCGTATCAAAGTGGGTGTCGTTCAGCGACCCTTTCCAGCGCTCGGTCTGGCGATCAAAGCTGCCGTTCAGCGCCAGCTGGCCAGAGACCGGTTTGCCCTGCACATTGAGCTTCAGCTGATGCTGATGCTCATTGCCGTCCGCGTTCAGCGTCAGCAGGCTGATGTTCAGCGCATCCTGCTTCAGCTGCTCGACGCGCAGTTGCAGTTTACCCGCCACCTGCTCGCCGGAACGGACGTCGCCATTCAGGGTGACGCGATTGATCTGCATCTGCTGCCAGCGCAGACCACGGGCATTAAGATCGGCCAGCAGCTGCGGTGCCTTCAGGGTACCCCGCGCTTTTATTGTGCCGTTGATGACGCCGCCCAGACCCGGCAGCGCATTGTCGAGCTGGGGTGCGTCGATACTGGCATCGAGATCCAGACTGTCGCCCAGCGCGCCTTTAACATCCAGATGGTTGCGTCCCAGCGCCAGCTTAATGCCCGGCACCGTCCACTGGTTGTAGCTGTTACCGGTCAGGGAGCCATCAGCGGTCACGGCGTTCTGTTTCACATTGCCTTTCAGCTGTAGCTGCGGCACGCTCAGTTGCCAGCTGCCACCATACAGACTGCCGCGGGTGGTGATTTTGCCATCCAGCCTTGCTGGCCAGTCGGGATACTGTTTAGCGGTATTAATTCCCGCCAGCGTCAGCTCACTGCGCCAGCTTATCGCCTTGCTCCAGTCCACCAGCGCAGTGAGATCGATGTTGCCCTGCAGCGCAGCCACGCGCAGGCGGTCGAGGCTGAACTGCTCAACGTTGCCTTTACCCGTCAGCGAGATCGTCGCCGGTGGTACAGATTCACCCTTCACGGCAGTCTGCAGCGACATCACATAGTCGGTGGCTTTGCCTTTGAACTGATAGTCCAGGTTATCCGCCTGATACGCTACCGGACCGGTCAGCGGCCAGCGTAACTGCGGACTGGTCAGCTTCAGTGACAGCGGCAGTCCCGCCACCGCCAGCTGGGTCGTGGCGTCCAGCTGCGCATTCACCGGACCGGAGAGGTTCAGCCCCATCTTCAGCTCGTCGCGCATCGCGCCATTAAGTTTCAGCGCGAGCTTTTCGCCTTTAATCGGATCGGTATTCACTGTGCCGTTAAGGGAGAAATCGACAGGCCAGTTATCCGCCAGCGTCGCCTGACCGCTACCCTTCAGGTTGCCGAGGTTCGAGTCCACCTCCAGCGTGCTGAGCTGCATCTGACGATCGGCGGTTCTGGCTTTCAGCAGCAACCGGCTGACGGAAATATCGGTGTCGCCGGTAATGCGCAGCTGTTCACCCAGAATCTGCTGCACCTCAATATCCAGCGGCAGACGGAAATCAGGCATCTCAGGCAGCAGGGGTTGCGCAAACATCGCCTGCAGCGTTTCACCCAGCGGTTTTTCAGCGGGATGTGGCTGCTGGACTTTCGGCTCCACCACCTCGTCATTGACCACTTTCGCCGCTTTCGGCAGCGCAATCAGCAGGCTTTGAATATGGGTCGGGTTCAGCGTCAGCGCACGATCCTGCCACTGCAGGCCGGTGGTGAAGTCGAGCAGCGATATTGCGGTGTCATCAACTTTGACATTGATATTGTGCAGGCCAAAGTGACGCAGCGTGATGGGGTATGGCGTGCTGAGGTTAGTGTTGCCACTCTCCTCTTCCGGCGCTGGTGCCGCAGGCGTCATTTTCTTGCTGTCGACCACCACGCTGATATCGCGCAGGGAGACATCGTTAACGCACACGGAGGAGTGCAGCAGGCAGTTGAGATCCACCGCCAGATGAATTTGCCCGGCATCGACGCTGACCCCAGGCATTTCGTAACGCAGACCGTTAAGGGTCAGGTTACGCCAGCCCCCATCGACCTGCTTGATTGACAGGCCCGGCACCCAGCGCGACGCACCTTTCAGCACTAAATGCAGCCCAGGCGTGGTACCGATTAAAAATGCCACCCCACCCAACAGCACGACCAGAAAGATCAGAATGCCGATCAGGACCTTTTTCCACAGCTTCATAGTTCTGGCCCCAGCCCTACGTAAAATTGTAATCCATGCTCTTCGTCATCCCCGATGGGTCTGGCGATATCAAATTTGATTGGGCCAACCGGTGAAGACCAGCGCACGCCGACGCCCGCACCGGTTTTGACGTTACTTTGCTTGATGTCGTTAACCGCTTCGCCCGAGTCGACAAACACCGCGCCCCACCATTTCCCGGTGACGTTGTACTGATATTCCAGCGATCCGGTGGCGAGTTTTGACGCACCGGTGAGTTTGCCGTCATCATCGCGCGGTGAAATGTTTTTATATTTGTAGCCACGAATACTGCGGTCACCACCGGCAAAGAAGCGCAGATCCGGCGGCACTTTTTCGAAGTCGTTGGTTTCGATCCAGCCCAGATTGCCGCGCGCCACAAAGCGATGACTGTCGCCAAGGGTACGGATCCAGACGTTTTGCGCCTGCAGGATCAGGAAGTCGACGTCTGAACCCCAGGTGGTATCAGAGACGTCTGCCGAATAGCGCTGTGAATCGCCCCAGGTCGGCATCAGGCCGCCACGGGAACGGGTACGGTTTACGCTGACGCCGGGATAGAGCAGCATAGTGGTGTTGGTCACGCTGCCCTGAGTAAAGTGATCCAGGCTCCAGCGCAGGTTGACCGCCTTCTGCCAGCCGCTGCTGCTGTCCCAGTTGCGCGACATCGCAAGCGTCGTGGTATCTGCTTTGGTGTCGTTGAGGTCGGTGCGCTTCAGGCCGCCGGAGAAGGTGTAGTACTGCTCAAGCGGGCTTTTCAGCAGCGGCACTTTGTAGCTGAGATCGACCTGCTGTTCCGGCGCGGAAACGTAGGCGCTGGCCGCCAGGCTGTGGCCGCTGTCGTTGATCCACGGTTTTTTCCAGGTCCCTTTCAGGCGCGGACCGACGTCTGTGGAATAGCCGACGCCGGTTTCAATGGTGTTTTCGGTGCGGGGTGACATTACTGCGCTCAGCGGCAGCACTTTGGTCTGTCGTCCCTTGCTGAATTCCGGCGCGACCACCACCGAATTAAACCAGCCGGTAGCGGAGAGGCGGCGATTCAGCTCGGCTAAATCGCGGGAGCTGTAGTAGTCCCCTTCTTTAAACGGCACCAGGTTTTGCAGGTACTCTTCGCGAATTTGCGATCCCTGGAAAGTGACGTCGCCGAAGCGATAGCGTTCGCCACTGTCGTAGTCGATATCCCAGAACGCTTCACGCCGCTCCACCGAGACACCAAGCTGGCTTTTTTTAAACGTACCGTCGAAATAGCCGTTACGCAGTGCGAGATTAGAGAAGCCGCTTTTGAATTTGTCATATTGACCGTGGTTAAGCTGGCTGCCCACTTCAGGGCGTCCCTGCTTCACCCAGGCTTTGTAATCCGCGTCATTGCGCGCATCGCCTTCGACCACAATCGTGCTGCCGCCGATTTTTACCGGTTCACCAGGCGTTACGTGTGCCACTAATACCGGTCGTCCCCCCTGCGCAGGCGCGGGGCGGGATTCAAAATCGATGGTGGGCTCGTAATAACCGAGCGCGCGCAGCCCCTCTTTTATCGCAACAGAAACGCGCGCGCGAAAGCGGCCATCATTAGAGACCTCATCGCTGCCGATGGTGGACAGACGCGCTCTGACATTCTTTTGCAGATCCCCGGATAAGCCGTCTACCTGTAATCGCACTGTCGCCGCCTCAAGGGCGGGCGCGGCAAGCAGCAGGCCAGCCATGCAATAAACATAAAATCGTGGCACCTGTACTCCTGTTAATCATGCCGGCCCCTTTTCCGCGGGGCGCTTATTAATCTTCTTTGCCCGCACTACCGCAACGGCAACATCCTCATCATAGCCGCACTTTATGGCAAACGGCGGAGCAACTCTGACATCTAAGTCAAATAACGGGGCTATTGTCGGTAAATGGGGTGAGCGATACAACTCCTGCGGGTCGGAATGATCAGTCCGATATGACTCACTCAGATAAATCCGAGTCTGTAACCGGCCGCTCCGGCTGCTAATGCGCCCTTAAGCAGTAGTTTGCCCTCTGGCGGCACAATGAGCGCTCCTGCTATAATCGGCCACCACAGGCATTCCGCCTGTTTTCATTTCTGCCCCGACATGTCGTTTGTTGTCGAACTGGCGCAGACATTTTTGGCACGGATAGCTTTGTTTCACGGATAAACCAACTCTGTTTGCGCTTACCCACGCTGCCCAGGCCAAAAATGACAAGTGGATAACCCTTTGGATCTCATATGTTAGATAGCTTACTTGTCATTCTGTTACTGATCGTAATCAGTGCCTTTTTCTCCCTGTCGGAAATCTCGCTGGCGGCCGCCCGTAAGATCAAACTGAAACTGCTGGCCGATGAAGGCAACGTAAATGCGCAGCGCGTGCTGAAAATGCAGGAAACGCCGGGCATGTTCTTCACCGTGGTGCAGATTGGCCTCAACGCCGTCGCCATCCTGGGGGGTATTGTCGGCGATGCGGCGTTTTCACCGGTTTTCAGCGGCCTGTTTAACCGGTTTGTCTCGCCGGAACTGGCGGAGCAGCTCAGCTTTATCTGCTCCTTCACCATCGTCACCAGCCTGTTTATCCTGTTTGCTGACTTAACCCCAAAGCGGGTCGGCATGGTCGCACCGGAAACCATCGCGCTGCGCATCATCAACCCGATGCGTTTCTGCCTGCTGATAATGCGTCCGTTGGTGTTTCTGTTTAATGGCCTGGCTAACGTCTTCTTCCGTATTTTCAAGCTGCCGATGGTGCGTAAAGATGACATCACCTCCGACGACATCTACGCGGTGGTTGAAGCGGGTGCGCTGGCTGGCGTGCTGCGTAAGCAGGAGCATGAGCTGATTGAAAACGTATTTGAGCTGGAGTCACGTACCGTTCCCTCCTCAATGACCTCACGTGAGAATATTGTCTGGTTTGATCTGCACGAAGATGAGACCAGCCTCAAAACCAAAATCGCCCAGCATCCTCACTCGAAGTTTCTGGTCTGCAGCGGCGATATCGACCATATCGTTGGCTATGTCGACTCCAAAGAGCTGCTGCTGCGCGTGCTGGGTAATCAGAGCATGGCGCTGAACAGCGGCCTGCAGATTCGCTCGGCGCTGATCGTGCCGGACACGCTGACCCTCTCTGAAGCACTGGAAAGTTTTAAAACCGCCGGAGAAGATTTCGCGGTGATCATGAACGAATATGCGCTGGTTGTGGGCATTATTACCCTGAATGATGTAATGACCACGCTGATGGGCGATCTGGTTGGCCAGGGTATGGAAGAGCAGATTGTGGCGCGCGATGAGAATTCATGGCTGGTTGAAGGCGGTACGCCGATTGATGACGTGATGCGCGTGCTGGACATTGATGATTTCCCGCAGTCAGGCAACTACGAAACCATCGGCGGCTTTATGATGTATATGTTGCGTAAGATTCCGAAGCGTACCGATTTTGTGAAGTTTGCTGGCTACAAGTTCGAGGTGGTGGATATTGATAGCTATCGCATCGATCAGTTGCTGGTCACCCGCATCGATGAACGACCGCCGGTGCTGAGCATGACAAAAAGCGAAGAAGAGTAGAATGACCAGCAGTCTGGACACGGACAGCGCGGAACAACCGGAATGTGACGTAGTCTGTGAGAATTGTTGGCACTGCTCAGGTTCAGAGTGACAAATAAAATGGCCTGACTGGCCAGACACTAAGGGCGCCATCGGCGCCCTTATGATTAGTTGAACTCAAGTTTGAGACGAACGACCTGGCGGTTAATTTCTGACATCACGCTCAGGTGCTGTTTGTCTTTGACGCGCGGGATTAATACTTTCCCTTTGTCGAACTCGAACGCGCCGACGTCCTTGATATACAACCTTCCTTTGAACAGCGTTTTTACATATTTCGCTATTTGTAGCGGATTATAGCGCTGGAAGATCTTCATACTGACTAACTCCTGTACATTTTTAAGCACGCTTCGCCGTTTCCAAATTTGGTTCCAGCCCATGAAGCGCGAATTCGCGATAACTATAGAACACTCAAACCTACTAATGTTCCTAAAAGTGATTTTTTTTACTGAATTGACACATCATTACAGAACACTCTGTTATCAGGCTCACACAACACAGTATAAACCTTCGTTGGTTAAGGAATTGTGGCGGCCATAACAAACCTGACACCTTTCCAGGACAGGCGCATCATCCCTGCTTACTATTGCAGTAAAATGACTAACTGGTCTGATCACTCAAGGAAATAGCAATGCGAATAATTCTGGCAGCTGTAGCGTTGTCTTTACTGATACCGGCAAGCGTGATGGCTCATGACCTCAGGCAGGATATGCGGGTACCGGCCGTTGGCGTGAACGACAAAGGCGAGCTGTTATTGCAGCAGGATAAGTTTAGCTATAAAAACTGGAATAGCGCGCAGCTCAGCGGAAAAGTTCGCGTGGTTCAGCACATCGCGGGTCGCTCATCCGCTAAAGAGATGAATGCCGCATTGATCGAGGCGATTAAGGCCGCGAAGCTGCCGCATGATCGCTATCAGACCACCACCATCGTGAATACAGATGATGCCATTCCCGGTACGGGCATGTTTGTGCGCAGCAGCGTCGAGACTAACAAGCAGCAATATCCGTGGTCGCAGTTTGTTGTCGACAGCAAGGGCAATGTGCAGCATGCCTGGCAGTTACAGCCGGGCGGTTCCGCCATTGTGGTGCTGGATAAGCAGGGTAAGGTGAAATTTGTGAAGGATGGATCGCTGACGCAGGATGAAGTGACAAAAGTGATTACGCTGGTCACCTCCCTGCTGAAGGATTAATCGCTGAAGCCCCGGTGGGGAGAGCACCGCCCGCCGGGGTTTCAGCCTTCAGCAGGCTGAGCGCTCAGACAGCGTTAAAACAGTGATACGCGGAAGCCAGGATTAAGGAAGGATTCGCGCGGCGCGTAGTCCAGAGTTTTACCCTGCCAGTCGTGCACATGCGCGCCCGCCGCCATCGCCACGGCATGACCCGCGCCGGTATCCCAGATGTTGGTGGGTCCGAAACGGGGATAGAGCTGCGCTTTTCCTTCTGCCACCAGGCAGAACTTCAGTGAGGATCCGGTCGCGACGGTCTGATGTTCACCTAACTGCTTCAGGTACTCTTTCATCTCATCGTCGTCGCCATGTGAACGACTTACCACCACCAGCGGAGGTCGCGCATCACGGACATGAATCTGTTCACGCTGACCGCCCTCCTCTTTCCACGCTTTGCCGTCTGCAGCGGAATACATCACGCCCAGCACCGGCGCATAGACTACGCCCATTACCGGCTTGCCTGCTTCGATTAGCGCAATATTAACGGTAAATTCGCCGTTACGCTTGATGAACTCTTTGGTGCCATCCAGCGGATCGACCAGCCAGTAGCGCTGCCAGTGCTGACGCACCTCCCAGGCTGGCGGATCTTCTTCAGACAGCACGGGGAGATCAGGCGTTAACTTTTTGAGGCCCGCGAGGATCACCTCGTGTGCAGCGATATCCGCGGCGGTCACCGGCGAATCATCCGATTTGTGAGAAACGTCAAGCGGCGCGGCACCGTTATAGACCTGCATAATCGCGTCGCCTGCTTCGCGTGCCAGTTGGCAGATTTGCTCTAACATTTTTCACCTCATTGTGTCTGTCTGCTGCCGGATCAGCTCATCGTCAGATAGTGACATTTTAGCAGTTCCGCCTGAAGTACCCATTTACAGGCACTTTGGCGATTCAATTTATAGATATATCAATATCATAGTTACCCATTTATCGCCACGCCTGTGCCGCTACGCCTCCATCGTTTAAGAATCCGTCGCTGACCGATGCGCCAAAACGTTATACCCATCACGATTTAAAATGACTATCTGTCATGCTTTTACATTATTTTGAGATCCTTATTTATTTTGCAGCAGGAGCAAGCATGTTTAAGCCCGGAATGATGTTACTGGCACTGAGCGTTTCCGTCGCCACCCAGGCGGCGACGGTGGATTTGCGGATACTGGAAACCACCGATCTGCACAGCAATATGATGGATTTCGACTATTACAAAGACACGCCAACCGAGAAGTTTGGCCTGGTGCGAACCGCCACGCTGATCCACGCCGCACGCCAGGAAGTGAAAAACAGCCTGCTGGTCGATAACGGCGACATCATTCAGGGCAGCCCGCTGGGTGACTACATGGCGGCCAAAGGATTACGTGAGGGCGAGATCCATCCGGTCTACAAGGCGCTCAACACGCTGGATTACAGCGTCGGTAACCTCGGCAATCATGAATTCAATTATGGCCTGCCCTACCTGAAAAAAGCGCTGGCGGGCGCACGCTTTCCCTATGTGAACGCCAACGTGATTGATGTGAAGAGCGGCAAACCGCTGTTTACCCCATACCTCATCAAATCCACCACGGTGGTTGATCGCGAGGGCAAAACGCAGACCCTGAAGATAGGTTATATCGGCTTTGTGCCGCCGCAGATCATGGTGTGGGATAAAGCCAACCTGCAGGGCAAGGTACGCGTCGATGACATCACCGAAACGGCTCGCCGCTACGTGCCTGAGATGCGCGCGCAGGGCGCCGATCTGATTATCGCTATTCCCCACTCCGGCCTGAGCAGCGAGCCGTATCACACGATGGCGGAGAACTCGGTTTACTATCTCAGCCAGGTGGAAGGCATTAACGCCATCCTGTTTGGTCATGCGCATGCGGTCTTCCCCGGCAAGGAGTTTGCTGACATCAAGGGTGCAGATATCGCCAACGGCACCCTGAACGGTATTCCGGCGGTGATGCCAGGCATGTGGGGCGATCACCTTGGCGTGGTTGACCTGGTGCTGAACAATGAGGGCGGACGCTGGCAGGTGAGCAGCGGCAAAGCACAGGCGCGGCCAATTTACGATACCGCAGCGAAGAAATCGCTGGCGGCAGAGGATCCGGCGCTGGTGAAGGTACTGGCTGACGATCACCGCGCCACGCGAGAGTTTGTGGCGAAGCCCATCGGCAAGTCCGCCGATGTGATGTACAGCTACCTGTCGCTGGTACAGGACGATCCGACGGTACAGATCGTCAATAATGCCCAGCGCGCCTACGTGGAGCATTTCATTCAGGGCGATCCGGATCTGGGCCGCCTGCCGGTGCTCTCTGCTGCTGCGCCGTTTAAAGCGGGCGGACGTAAAAACGATCCGGCCAGCTATGTCGAAGTGGAGAAAGGCGCGCTGACCTTCCGTAACGCGGCCGATCTCTATCTTTATCCCAATACCCTGGTGGTCATGAAAGTCACCGGTGCGCAGGTAAAAGAGTGGCTGGAGTGCTCAGCGGGCCAGTTTAATCAGATCGATCCCCACAGCACGAAAACGCAGTCGCTGATCAACTGGGATTTCCGCACCTATAACTTTGATGTGATTGACGGGGTTAATTATCAGATTGATGTGACCCAGCCCGCACGCTACGACGCAGAGTGTCAGTTGATCCATCCTGAGGCCTCACGTATCCGTCAGCTTAGCTGGCAGGGTAAACCCGTCGATCCACAGGCGACCTTCCTGGTGGCGACCAATAACTATCGCGCTTACGGCGGCAAGTTTGCCGGCACCGGAGATAAATACATCGCCTTTGCCTCACCGGATGAGAACCGTTCCGTGGTTGCCGCCTACATCAGCGCGGAAACCAAAGCGCACGGTGAAGTTCAGCCGAAGGCGGACAATAACTGGCGGCTGGCACCGATTACCTCATCCACCCCGCTCGACATTCAGTTTGAAACGGCACCGGGTGATAAAGCGACCGGATTTATTAAGCAGCATGCGCAATATCCGCTTCAGCCCAAAGGGACAGATGCGATCGGCTTTGCTCTGTGGCAGGTGAATTTACAGCAGAAATAAGGCGGAAGAAAACGCTGCAACCGGGGGGGTTGCAGCGTCCGGAATTACAGAATTTCCAGCAGTTCGACTTCGAAGATCAGGGTGCTGAATGGTGGGATAGAGGCACCCGCACCGCGCTCGCCATACGCGAGGTTCTGTGGGATCACCAGTTCCCATTTTGAGCCAACCGGCATCAGGGTCAGCGCTTCAATCCAGCCTGGGATCACGCCGCTTACCGGGAATTCCGCCGGTTCGCCACGGGCAACAGAGCTGTCGAATACGCTGCCGTCGATCAGTTTACCGGTGTAGTGAACGCGTACGCGATCCTGACGTGATGGGATTGGACCCTCGCCCTGCGTAATCACGCTGAACTGCAGGCCTGATTCGGTGCTGCTCACGCCTTCACGCTGCGCATGTTCCTGCAGGAACGCCTGACCTTCTGCGGCCATGGCTTCGGTGCGCTCACGACGCACGCCTTCAGCGCGTTCATGCACTTCACGCAGTGCGCGATGAACCACATCAACCGGTACGGCCGGCGAGTTCCCTTCCAGCGCGTCGCGCAGACCCGCGAGCAGTGCTTCTGGTTGCAGACCCTGCAGACCAGATTCCAGCAACTGCTGGCCAACCTGTAAACCAATACCGTAACTTGCTTGTGCTTCGACGCTGTCGAAAGAAGGGGTAGTCATCTTCGTTCCTTTCACTCTCGGATAAATTCGAACGGGCAGCATAGCAGCGCAGGCCGCTGGCGTAAAATGCCCTGCATCGCAGATGACTTTTGCCGGGGAAAGAGAAACAATAGAGCCGTCAATTTTATCAATGCTGGCAGGCACTTCGCGCCGGTATTGCCCATACTATAACTATCGGGGGGGATCACCCCCTCTGTAGCACACGAATAAGAGAGCAAACATGGGCCAGATAGCCCCACGACGCCGCAGGATGCGTGCAAAATATCTTGTATCCCGGCTGCAGACCTGGCTGGCCGCACGCAGGCTAAAGCAGCCTGCCGGAGAGGAGGAACCCCGAATGGCTTCAGACACGTCATCCCGCCTGCCGACATGGCTTCAGCGTATCTGGCATTTTACCGACCACATTCGCTGGATGGACCCGCTGCCTGCGCTGCACCGCCGTGGCATTGTGGCCGCACTGCTGGTGATGCTGGTGGCGTTTCTCTGGCCCGCCAGCACGCTGCGCTATCCGGTCGAGCAGCCGGTCGCACCCCAGACGGAGAAAGAGGTGCCGATGCAGGCGGATATTTATGAGAACAACAGTAGCCGCCAGCCGTCATCCTCACCGTCTCAGCAGACGCCAAAAGCCGATTCTCAGGGCGAGTGGCGCAATCTGACCATCGCTTCCGGTCAGACGCTGGCGCAGCTGTTTCGTGATAATAGTCTGCCGGTCAATGATGTGTTTGCGATGGCGCGGGTGGAAGGCAGCGATCAGCCACTCAGCTCACTGAAAAGTGGTCAGCAGGTGAAAATCCGTCAGGATGCGCAGGGGGCGGTAACAGGTCTGACGGTGGAGGGCGCAAACGGTCCGGTGCTGTTTACACGTCAGCCAGACGGCAGCTTTATTCGCGCGCAGTAACGCGAACAGCGGCGATTGAAAGGCACAAAAACAAAAACGCCGGCACAGGGCCGGCGTTTGTGTCGTGCTCAGTTAATAAAGATTAACCAGCAACTACTTTCACGTTCAGTTTCGCGAATACTTCGCTGTGAACCTGGAAGCTTACTTCATGCTCACCGGTAGTGCGCAGAACGCCGTTCGGCAGACGAACTTCGCTCTTAGCCACTTCAACGCCAGCTGCAGTCACTGCATCAGCGATGTCGCGGGCACCGATTGAACCGAACAGTTTACCTTCATCGCCCGCTTTAGACGTGATGGTTACAGTGCCCAGTTCATTGATTTTCTCAGCGCGTGCAGTTGCTGCAGACTGAACGTCAGCCAGTTTGGCTTCCAGTTCAGCACGGCGTGCTTCGAAGAACTCAACGTTTTTCCTGGTAGCAGGAACAGCTTTGCCCTGTGGTACCAGGAAGTTACGAGCGTAGCCCGCTTTAACGTTAACCTGATCACCCAGGGTGCCAAGGTTTGCTACTTTATCAAGCAGAATAACTTGCATTACCTTATCCTCTTAAAGTCGTTAATGGACAGTTGCCGATTACTGATGACGATCAGTGTACGGCAGCAGAGACAGGTAACGCGCACGCTTGATGCAGCGAGCCAACTGACGCTGGTATTTTGCACGAGTACCGGTGATACGGCTCGGGACAATTTTACCGCTTTCGGTAATGTAGTTTTTCAACGTTGCGATGTCTTTGTAATCGATCTCAACAACGCCTTCCGCGGTGAAACGGCAGAACTTGCGACGACGGAAATAACGTGCCATTAGGCTAGTCTCCAGAATCTATCAATTCAATCTGCTCGGCATGGAACACCACTTTGCTCTGGCCATTTCGTGCCTGATGGCAACTAATGAAACCGTCGAGTGTGAGTTGCGTGCCGACCGTTATATGTTGAGTAATCACCTGATGGGCGCTGCCGCTGATAATAACCGGCATACGACACCAGGCTTGCCGGTGAAACCCGGCCTCCTCCTGCACTGAGCGGTGCTCAAGCACGAACTGACAGTGAGGAATTCCTGACGGGCTAACTCTTCGAACCGGCGTCTTGCACACAGTGCCAGACAGGCGAAGTCGATTAACCGTCACGATGGATTACTCTTCAGAATCCCCAGCATCTGACTCATCAGCGGATTCGTTAGCAAAATCTTCGCGACGATCACGACGCTCATCTTTCGCTTTAACCATCGGCGATGCTTCAGTTACCGCGTTTTTAACGCGCATAACCATGCTACGGATAACGGCGTCGTTGAAGCGGAAGTTCGTTTCCAGCTCATCGATCGCTTCCTGCGGCGCTTCAACGTTCATCAGAACGTAATGCGCTTTGTGCAGTTTATTGATCGGGTAAGCCAGCTGACGGCGGCCCCAGTCTTCCAGACGGTGAATCGTGCCTTCTGCACCAGTGATAGCACCAGTGTAACGCTCGATCATGCCAGGAACCTGTTCGCTCTGGTCAGGATGAACCATAAATACGATTTCGTAATGACGCATCGAAATTGCTCCTTACGGATTATTCAGCCTCCTGTCGGGGTCAACCGCGGCCCATGGAAGCAAGGAACGTTATAGGCTGTGTCCCACAAAGGTTCGTTGTGACGAGCGTTTGTGGGACACAGCCTGAGAATGCGGCTGAAAAATTGACGCGTAATCATACTGGCGGCGACGGCTAAACTCAAGCGCACATTTCAACAAATGCCATCCGGCGTGCCATATACGGTAGCTTTTCGTGCTAATCATGTGAATACAGCGCGTTAAGCAGGAAAGGTTCAAAAAAGCTGATAAAGAGGTTCAGGCGGACGATCTGGCGATAATGTGCACAGTCGCTAAACTTAATGCAGACGCTACGGTTTGGCTTATCGGCGTCTAACAGAGTGTGTTCCCTGAAGTGAGGAGTCGGGCATGAAAACGTTCGTCATCGCCACTTTACTGGGTCTCTTCCTGTCTCCACCCGCTCTTGCCAGCAATGCTGACTATGCGCAGCAGATAAGAAGTCACAGCAGCGAAGCGGCATCGGGTTATATCTACGTTAATCGGCTGGATGCGCCACAAAAGAATCCGGTCAACGCGCCTGCCAGAGCAGCAGAAAAATCGTCTGCGCACTGGTAAGTGCCGGTAAATTTACGGGCGGCAGATCCACTCTCCGCCCGCTCATTTTTATAGCTGCTGTTTAAAAAAGCTGACCAGCGCCGTCAATGCTGATGGCGTGATCTTATGTCCAATCTGTTTTTCAGACAGCGAAGTCAGATGCTGCGCCAGCCCGTTGTCACGCAGCGCCCTCTCCAGCCGTATGCTCTCCGCCCAGGGCACCACCTCATCCGCCTCACCATGCCACAACAGCAGCGGACGGTTTGCCAGTGCCTCCAGCCGGTTGCAGGGATCGTAGTCGGCCAGCGGTGCCATGCGGGCAGCAAACTGCGCTTGCTGCTCAGGCGTGTCGGCTACCAGCGGCGGAAAGAGCGACTGACTGAGCTGCATAAAATAGCCCGATCCCATCAGGCAGGCGACGCTCTGAATCTGCGGATAACGCGCCATCGCGCCCAGCGCCGTCATGCCGCCCATCGACGCGCCCGCCACCGCAAGGCGCTCGCCGGCGATCAGATCGTCAGCGCGCAGCGCCGATTCCAGCTGCGGCAGCTCATCAATGTTCTGTTTCAGAATCTCCCAGAAGCGACCAAGGCGTGCATCGGCATCACCGTGATAGCGCGCGCCGTGCAGTTCTGCATCCGGCATCACCGCCCGGAATCCCGCCTGTGCCAGCGCGACAGCGAAGTAGGCGTAGACCTCTTTTGAAGAGGTAAAGCCGTGATAAAACAGCACGGTGGGCAGTGGCTGATGCCGTTGTCCGACAGGCGTGGCGTGCAGGCATTCGATACCGGCCAGCGTTTCTGTGGTGAGTTCAATCATGGTCTCTCCTGAGAAGGGGCAAGGCGTGCCGATTGAGTGTACGTCTGCGGGTTAATTTACGAAATCCCCTGCTGCGTTTAGTCGCCAGATTTCGGCCTAAACTTTTCCCGCTCTTTGCCGTTGATGTTGTGTCCCCCTAACTTGATCAAAGGTAATTTATGAAGCGTCTCTCTCTCAGCGGCCTGAGTCTTGGAGTTAAGCTGTCTGTACTGACGTCTCTCAGCGTAGCGTTATTGTTGCTGGTTCTGACGCTAACCCAGAGCCACACCGCTTCGCGGCAGCTGGAAAATCTCGCCATCGATGACATGCAAAACCAGGTGCAGGGCATCAGTGAAATGGCCACCATGTTCAACGCCACTCTCACCGAAGAGGTGGCTCACTACACCAGTCTGTTTACCAGCTTCCTGCCTAAGCGCTTTAGCCTGGATGAAGGCTCCCGGGTGCAGGTCGGTGCCTTTTCGACGCCGGTGCTGCGCGCCGGGTTAAAAACGCTGAACCTTGACCAGACCGCGGTAGACGATTTCACCGAACGCACCGCCGCCGTGGCGACCATTTTTGTGCGTGACGGCGATGATTTTATCCGTATTTCTACCTCGCTGAAAAAGCAGGATGGCAGTCGCGCAATCGGTACGCAGCTTGACCGCAACGGCGCCGCCTGGAAAAGCGTCAGTCAGGGCGACGTCTATCAGGGGCTGGCGACGCTGTTCGGCCATCGCTACATCACACAATATCAGCCGGTAAAAGATGAGAGTGGCAAGGTTGTCGCCATCCTGTTTGTCGGCGTTGGCATTGATAAGCAGTATGCGCTGATGCGTGAAAAAATCCTGGCACGCAAGCTGGGTGATAGTGGTCATTTCTTTGTGCTCAACGGCACCCCCGGTAAGACGCAGGGAGAGTATCTGTTCGATCAGCACGACGAAGGAAAACGACCTGCCTGGGATAGCGCGACACTCCAGCCGCTGCTGACTCAGCCGCAGGGCATGCTGCAGGCAGAGATCAACGGCGAGCACCAGATTCTGGCCTGGCAGCAGCTGCCGGGCTGGAACTGGGTGATCGCCGGCGAAGTTAACCGTGAAAGCCTGCTCGCCCCGATTACGCATAGCCGTAACCTGTTCCTGATAACCGGACTGATTCTGGTGGTGGTCTTTGCGCTGGGGTTTGTCTGGTACAGCCGTCGGGCGATTACCCGTCCGCTGCAGCAGGTGATCCATCTGGCGGAGCAATATGCCGCCGGGAATCTGCAGGTCCATATGGATACCCAGCGTCGCGATGAAGTGGGCCAGTTGATCGTTGCGATCAACGGCATTGGCGATGGTCTGGAGAAAATCGTCAGCCAGGTACGCGGCGCGGCGCAGGAGATCAGCGACGGCACAGACACCATCGCGGCCAGCAGTCATAACATCAGCGAGCAGATCGGGCGTCAGGCCAGCAGCGTGGAGCAGACCTCTGCCAGCATGGAGCAGTTTGGCGCGACGGTTGAACACACCGCAGACAGCCTGCGTCAGGCGATGTCACTGGTGGCCGAAGCCAGCGATATCGTCAGTCACGGCAGCCAGACGGTGGTGCGCTCGGTCAACACCATGTCGGCGATTAAGGTTTCATCACAAAGCATTGCTGATATCACCCACGTGATTGAGTCGATCGCCTTCCAGACCAATATCCTGGCGCTGAATGCCGCCGTTGAAGCGGCACGTGCCGGGGAACAGGGCCGTGGCTTTGCCGTGGTGGCCGCAGAAGTGCGTGCGCTGGCACAGCGTTCTGCGCAGGCCGCTAAAGAGATTGATGGACTGATTGCGACTTCCATCAGCAACGTGGCGGAGGGCCATCAGTTATCTGAGCAGACGCGCGATGCGATGAGCGACATTGTGACCCACATCGAGCAGGTGCAGGCGCTGATGGGCGAGATCAACGTGGCGGCGCAGCAGCAGGCGGCAGGCATCGGCCAGGTTAATCTGGCGATGAACCAGATCAGCCAGGCGACTCACCAGAACAGCGAACTGGTGACACAGGCGGAAAACAGCGCGCAGAACCTGAGTGATAAAGGGCATCACCTGACCCAGCTGGTCAGCGTATTCAGCCTTAAATCCTGACGTCATTCAGGGCGATGGCTACACTTAATGCTTCGTCCTGAAAGAGGGTTTTGCTATGCGTTTCGCTTATTTACTGGTGATAAGCCTGCTGCTGGCAGGCTGTTCCGCGCTTGAGACCACGCCAAAAGCACCGCCCGCGCCGACGCAACAGGCGCAGGAGATTTCACGGGCGCAGAGTGGCGGTTTGCCAAAGCTGGGCAATATTACCGTTAACGTGCGTGGCTCACCGGATGATGCCGGGCGGGCCGTGGCCACCCGGGCTAACCAGGCCGGTGCGGCTTACTATCAGATCGTGGCGCTGAGTGAAACGGTAATGCCCGGTCTCTGGTACGCCAGCGCGATTCTTTACGGCGCATCACCTGCCACAGGCACGGGCCAGTAAACGGTCTGTGATTGCTGTCTCAAGCGGGCGGGAGCCACGCCGATCGAGCCACTGCTGGCACCATGCATCCGCCAGCGGCGGTTCGCCATATTTCAGTAGCTGAGCGCCGGTCGCAAGCTGCAGCAGCGTGCGGGTCACCTCGCGCGCCTGCTCTTCGGGGACTTTGCTTATTCGCAGCCGTAACTGACGCCAGCGCGCATCGAAATGACGATTACTCCCTTTCACCGCTTCAAATTCCTGACTCAGCATCTCCGAAACCTCTGCCTGACGGGTGAGCACGCGCAGTACGTCAAGACACATCACGTTGCCCGACCCTTCCCAGATGCTGTTGACCGGTATGTCACGATAGAGGCGCGGCAGCTCGCTCGCTTCGCAGTAGCCGATGCCCCCCAGCACTTCCATCGACTCCGCGACGAACGGGGCACCCGCTTTGCAGATCTGATATTTTGCAGCCGGAGTGAATAAGCGGGCAAACGTGACCTCATGCGGTTTTGCCGGTTGTGACCAGGCGCGCGCCAGCCGCATCAGCAGCGCGGTTTGTCCCTCCAGCTGCAGCGCCTGCTGTGCCAGAACCTGACGCATCAGCGGCTGATCCACCAGGTTTTTCCCCATCACCTGGCGCTGATGTGCATGCCAGAGTGCCACCGAGAATGCACGCCGCATCTGACCATGACTGCCGAGTGCGCAGTCGAAGCGCGTCATACCGCCCATTTTAAGGATGAGCCGCACGCCTTCGCCCTCTTCTCCCAGCAGCCAGCCGGTCGCATCGCGAAACTCCACCTCACAACTGGCATTTGAGCGATTACCCAGCTTATCTTTAAGCTGCTCAAGCTGGATGGCGTTGCGTGACCCGTCAGGCAACAGGCGCGGCAGGAAGAAGCAGCTTAATCCGGCGGGCGTCTGCGCCAGCACCAGATGTGCATCGCTCTGCGGCACCGAGAAGAACCATTTGTGGCCGGTCAGCCGGTAGGCTTCACCTGGGCCGCGCGCGCCCAGCGGCTCGGCCCGGGTGGTGCTGGTGAGCAGATCGCTGCCGCCCTGTTTTTCCGTCATGCCCATACCAATCAGCAGACCCCGTTTCTGGTCGCCGGGCTGCGCATGGGTGTCGTAACGATCGCTGAGCAGCGGATCGAGCCAGCCTTCAAACGCGGCGGGCAGATAAGTCTGCAGCAGTGGAATGGCCGCGTGCGTCATGGTCACCGGGCAAAGCGTGCCCGCTTCAACCTGCGCATGCAGAATAAAGCGCGCAGCGCGCGCCACGCTGGCCTGTTCACGTACTGTGGGATGCCAGCTGAGATTATGCAGGCGGCTGGCGCAGACACCCTGCATCAGCAGGTGCCAGGCGGGGTGAAAACGGACTTCATCCATCCGTACGCCGCGGGCGTCGAAGCGCAGCAGTTCAGGTGGCTCCGCGTTGGCGAGCCGGCCCAGTTCCAGCGACTCGGCGCTGCCCAGCTGTCGGCCTACCGAAGCCAGCCACTCCCGATCCCATCCGGCGCCTTCGCGTGACAGTGCCTCGCCGAGTGGCGTATCAGACAGGAACAGGTTGCTGTTGCTCAGAGGATGGGGCTGATTAAAAACGGTGTGTGTTGTCCAGGTCATAACCACTCCTCGCGGATGTCACTCAGTAAGTATACCCGTCGCCTTTCAAGCTGCATTTTTGTTGGCTGCGTTCACTCACCCGAATCACTTACTCATGTAAGCTCATCGGGATTCGTTCTCTTGCCGCCTCAATGCAACCCGAAATCCTTTGGGTATATACGAATGACGCGCAGTTATGCCTGGTACAGAAACTAATTTGTGGCGAGGATCACATCGGGGATCAGGCGTTGCGCTGACGCACCGCTTCAAACAGGCAGACACCCGTAGCAACCGAAACATTCAGCGAAGAGACGCTGCCGGCCATCGGAATGCTGATCAGCTCATCGCAATGCTCACGGGTCAGACGACGCATGCCTTCCCCTTCCGCGCCCATCACCAGCGCCATCGGACCGGTCATTTTGCTCTGGAAGACGGTATGGTCAGCTTCACCTGCGGTACCGACAACCCAGATGTTGTACTCCTGCAGCAGACGCAGGGTACGTGCCAGGTTGGTGACGCGGATCAACGGCACATTCTCTGCCGCGCCGCTGGCCACTTTTTTGGCCGTTGCATTCAGGGGCGCAGAGCGATCTTTCGGCACGATAATCGCGTGCACACCGGCCGCATCGGCACTGCGCAGGCAGGCACCCAGATTGTGCGGATCGGTGACCCCGTCCAGCACCAGCAGGAAGGGTTTGTCCAGGCTCTGCAGCAGATCCGGCAGGTCGCCTTCCTGATACTGACGACCCGGTTTTACCCGCGCCACAATACCCTGATGTACACCGCCTTCAACCTGGCTGTCGAGCCACTTGCGCTCGGCCAGCTGAATCACGACCCCCTGAGCTTCCAGCGCGGCGACCACGGGTTGCAGGCGACGATCGTTGCGGCCTTTGAGGATAAAGACTTCCTGGAATCGTTGTGGATCACGTTCCAGCAGCGCCTGCACGGCATGGATACCAAAAATAATTTCGCTCATCGATCTGCTCAGTGTTTGGAAATGAATGAATGACCGCCCTTTCTCAGTGAGAAAGGGCGGGTGCGCGCATCCGCCCTTTCTCAGTGAGAAAGGGCGGGTGCGCGCATCAGTCAGGCTGCGCCTTTTTTCTGGCGCGCTTCGCCCGGGTGGCGGCGGCGATTTTACGGGTTTTTTCCGAGACGTTTTTACTTTTATTCTCGGTATTTGCAGCGGCGGGCTTGCCCTTGTCGCCCCGGAAAGCGGCGTCCGGCTCGAAGTTGGACTTCTTGCTCGCATCACGACGGCGTTTCGCTGGCGCTTTGTCGTCACGCTTCGCCCGGTCGCGTGCGGTTTTGCCTTCACCACGTACCTGACGCTGGCTGGAGATCAGGGCAAAGTCGATTTTACGCTCATCCATATGGACGGCTTCAACACGCACTTCAACCGTATCACCCAGACGATAGGTGCGACCGCCCGATTCACCGATCAGACGCTGACCTACCGGGTCAAAACGGTAGTAATCGTTGTCGAGCGTCGAAACGTGGACCAGACCATCAATGAACAGATCGCTTAAGCGTACAAAGAAGCCAAATCCGGTCACGCTGGAAATGACGCCGTTGAAGACGTTGCCAACCTGATCCTGCATGAAGTCACACTTGAGCCAGTCCGCGACGTCACGGGTCGCTTCATCGGCGCGGCGTTCGGTCAGGGAACAGTGCAGGCCCAGTTGCAGCATCTGCGGCATGTCGTAGTGATAGCCGCCGGTTGCTGTCGTCATATCTTTGGCGACGCTGCGATCTCTCGGCATCAGGTATTTAATGGCGCGCTGTACCAGGCCTTTACCTTCGTCCTGCTCTTTTGCCAGCAGATATTTGATGGCGCGATGCAGCGTCAGATCCGGGTAACGACGGATTGGCGAGGTAAAGTGCGCATACGACGAGAGTGCCAGACCAAAGTGACCGCGGTTTTCCGGGTCGTAAACGGCCTGCTTCATCGAACGCAGCAGCATGGTTTGCAGCATTTCCGCATCAGGACGATCGGCAACCTGCTTCAGCAGCGCCGCATAGTCGATTGGCTGCGGTTTATTGCCGCCAGGCAGGCTCAGTCCCAGCTCGTTGAGCACCGTACGGAAGCTCTTGATGCTTTCGTCGGTCGGACGATCGTGATCGCGGAACAGCGCCGGTTCCTGATTTTTCTCAACGAAGCGTGCCGAGGCGATGTTCGCCAGGATCATGCACTCTTCGATCAGCTTATGGGCGTCATTACGTGACACGCGCTCAACACGCTCAATACGGCGCTCGGCGTTGAAGATAAACTTCGCCTCTTCCGTTTCAAACGAGATACCGCCGCGCTCTTCACGAGCGGTTTCCAGCGCATGATAGAGGTTGTTCAGCTCTTCAAGGTCTTTAACCAGCGGCGCATACTGCTGGCGCAGCTCTTTGTCGCCCTGCAGAATGTTCCAGACTTTGTTGTAGGTCAGACGCGCATGGGAGTTCATCACCGCTTCGTAGTGCTTGAAGCCGGTCAGTTTACCTTTGGTCGAGATGGTCATCTCGCACACCATACAGAGGCGATCGACCTGCGGGTTAAGCGAACATAAGCCATTCGACAGCACTTCCGGCAGCATCGGCACAACCTGCGACGGGAAGTAGACCGAGGTTCCGCGCTGATGCGCTTCGTCATCCAGTGGGGTGCCCGGACGGACGTAATAGCTGACATCCGCGATAGCTACCCACAGACGCCATCCGCCACCGCGCTTCTTCTCACAGTAAACAGCATCATCAAAGTCACGGGCATCTTCACCATCGATGGTGACCAGCGGCAGCTTACGCAGATCGACGCGGCCTTTTTTGGCCTCTTCCGGGACTTCTTCTTTCAGTTTGCTGACCTGAGCTTCCACTTCCGGCGGCCAGGTGTGCGGGATTTCATGCGTACGCAGCGCCATATCCACGGCCAGGCTGGTACCCATATCATCGCCCAGAATCTCGGCGATTTTTCCGATCGCTTTGCTGCGACGGTTCGGACGCTGGACCAGCTCAACCACCACCACGGAACCCATGCGGGCATTCATCGTCTCTTCAGGCGGGATGAGGATGTCAAAACTCAGGCGACTGTCGTCCGGTACCACGAAGCCAGCACCGGCATCGGTAAAGTAACGGCCAACGATCTGATTGTTGCGGGGTTCCTGCACCCGGACCACGCGCGCTTCGCGGCGGCCTTTGCGATCGGCACCCAGCGGCTGCGCCAGGATCACGTCACCGTGCATACAGAATTTCATCTGTTCTGCGGAAAGGTAGAGGTCATCTTTCTGACCTTCTGCCCGCAGGAAGCCGTAGCCATCGCGGTGGCCAATGACTTTACCGCGCAGGAGATCAAGACGTTCTGGCAGGGCATAACACTGACGGCGGGTGAACACCAGCTGACCATCACGCTCCATGGCGCGAAGGCGGCGACGCAGCGCCTCAAGGTGTTCTTCTTCCTGCAGATTCATCTCTTCAGCCAGCTCTTCGCGGCTGGCCGGTTTTTCACGTTTTTCTAACAGAGCCAGAATAAATTCACGGCTCGGAATAGGGTTTTCGTATTTTTCAGCTTCTCTATCCTGAAAAGGATCTTTTGACATAGCGGTTCCTCCGATGTCATTTAATATTTATTTCCACCGGCGATCTGGACAAGATGATCTCATAAAGTGGTGTATTTCCTTCGACCAGATCTGCCAACGTATAGCTATCCAGCTCCTGCAAAAATCGCTGCACCGCATCATGTAACGCCTGCTTCAGACGACAGGCTGGCGTGATGGAACAGGATGCACAATCCACTAATTGTAGTGGTTCCATCTTACGTACCACATCGCCAATGACAATCTGACGAGCTGGCATACCCAGACGAATGCCCCCGTTTTTACCACGCGTTGCGGCGACATAGCCCGCCCGGCTCAGCTGATTGATAATTTTGACCATATGATTACGGGACAAACCATAAGTGTTCGTCACTTCCGTAATATTGGTCTGCTGACCTTCCGGCAACGATGCCAGATAAATCAGTGCCCGTAAGCCATAATCAGTAAAACTCGTGAGCTGCACAGTAACCTCAGTGAACCTTCAGGCGCGGCATGACCTTATTCGCCCTGTGATTGATGCCAGGATTAAATCGGATCGCCATTCGATTAGCTACGATGATAAACCAGAGTCTGTCTGGCCGTGCGCTTTTTTAAGCCAGCAGAAGGTTTGACAAGCGAAGGGAGGTTAAGTGGCATCAAAGAATGGAAAAACAAGGGCCGGACAGCGTCCGGCCTGAATGATTACGCGTCGAACGGGTCGCGCAGAATCATTGTTTCACTACGATCAGGGCCGGTTGAGATGATATCAATCGGCACACCCGTTACCTCTTCCACACGCTTGATGTAGTCACGCGCAGCCTGAGGCAAACCTTCCAGCGTCTTGACGCCAAACGTTGTCTCACTCCAGCCTGGCAGGGTTTCGTAGATCGGCTCAATGCCTTCCCAGTTCTCTGCCGCCAGTGGCGTGGTGGTCACTTCGCGGCCATCAGGCATACGATAAGCCACACAGATCTTCACCTCTTTCAGGCCATCCAGCACGTCCAGCTTGGTCATGCAGAAACCTGACAGGGAGTTGATCTGGACCGCGCGGCGAACCGCTACCGCATCCAGCCAGCCGGTACGACGACGACGACCGGTGGTCGCACCAAACTCATTACCCTGCGCACAGAGGAATTCGCCGGTTTCATCGAACAGCTCGGTCGGGAACGGGCCTGCACCAACGCGGGTTGAGTAAGCTTTCACAATACCCAGCACGTAGTCGACATAACGCGGGCCAATGCCTGAACCGGTCGCTACGCCACCTGCGGTGGTGTTGGATGAGGTCACGTACGGATAGGTACCGTGATCGATATCCAGCAGCGTACCCTGCGCCCCTTCAAACATAATCAGATCGCCACGCTTACGCGCGACGTCCAGCAGTTCAGAGACGTCAACGACCATGCCAGTGATGATGTCAGCGACTTCCATCACATCACTCAGCACTTTATCGAAGTCGACTGCCGGCTCTTTGTAGTACTCCACCAGCTGGAAGTTGTAGAAATCGACCACTTCTTTCAGCTTGGCAGCAAAGGTTTCTTTGTTAAACAGGTCGCTGACGCGCAGGGCACGGCGAGCGACTTTATCTTCATAAGCCGGTCCGATGCCACGCCCCGTGGTACCAATCGCTTTGGCGCCACGAGCACGTTCACGCGCCATATCCATCGCAACATGATATTGCAGGATCAGCGGACAGGCTTCAGAAATCAGCAGACGTTCACGTACCGGAATCCCGCGCGCTTCCAGGCCTTTCATCTCTTTCATTAAGGCTTCAGGAGAGAGCACTACGCCGTTACCAATGATGCTGGTGACGTTATCGCGCAGAATGCCAGAAGGGATCAGGTGGAGGACGGTTTTTTCACCGTTGATGACAAGCGTGTGGCCCGCATTGTGGCCGCCTTGATAACGCACAACGTAATTCGCGCGCTCAGTCAGAAGGTCTACAATCTTACCTTTACCTTCGTCACCCCATTGGGTGCCCAGTACGACGACGTTCTTACCCATTTCTCAAAATCACCGATTGCTTAAAAAAGGATTCTACCATCTGATCCCGTGGTTTTCAGCACTTTTAGCATACGATTGCGCGCTTTTTTGCCTGAGTTTTGATCACTACAACATGTTGGGGATAATAGCGTTGAAAGGCACAATTTAGCCGGTCTGAACGTCAGCCTCAGAGGTTGCCGTGCAGGCTGAGCATGCAGTAAATCACCATGCCAGCAACGACCAGTCCTCCACCAAAGCGGTGCAGCAGACGATCGGGCAACCGCGTCATCGTCAGGATCATGCGTCGCCAGGCGCGCGGCATAAACATTGGTCCCAACCCTTCCAGCACTAACACCAGCGCCAGCGCCATCCAGATGCTTGTTTTCATTCTGATACCCAAAAAAAAGGGCCGACAACATTGTCGGCCCACAGGTTATATCAGTTCTTAGCGTGTCGCGTTAGAGGGCGCCTTCATATATCGGAAGAAGTCGCTATCCGGGCTTAACACCATCACATCCTGATCGCTATTGAAGCTGTTTTCATAGGCACGCAGGCTACGAATAAAGGCGTAGAAGTCAGGATCTTTGCTGAACGAATCGGCAAACAACCGCGCCGTTTCCGCATCACCGTCACCGCGTGTAATCAGCGCTTCACGCTGGGCTTCAGCCAGAGTACGGGTGACCTGGTAATCGGCCTGGGCGCGCAGTTTTTCCGCCTCTTCCTGACCCTGTGAACGCTGGCTACGCGCTACCGCTTCACGCTCAGCACGCATACGGTTGAAGATCGCATCAGACACTTCAGTCGGCAGGTTGATCTGCTTGATGCGAACATCCACCACCTGAATACCTAACGCCGCCATACTGTTCGGGTTTGGTGCTGGCTCGCTGCTGTTGGTTTCACGCTCGACACGGGCCGCTGCACTGGCAATCGCGTCATCAGCCGCAGGGGTTGCGATTTCATCATCGTTGCCTGCAGAGCCGGTATTCAGCGCGTCACGCACATCGGTAGTCAGACGACCACGAGAGTCCGTTACGATATCTTTCACATCCAGACGGCCCATTTCAGAACGCAAGCGGTCACTGAACTTACGTTTCAGCAGCACTTCCGCCTGAGAGACATCACCGCCACCGGTGGCCAGGTAGTAGCGACTGAAGTCGCTGATACGCCACTTGATGTAGGAGTCTACGATCAGATCTTTCTTCTCTTTGGTGACGAAGCGATCGGCCTGGTTATCCATGGTCTGGATACGCGCATCCAGCGTTTTAACCGTTTCCAGGAATGGAATCTTGAAATGCAGACCCGGCTCAAACACCTGCGGCTTGTTTTCGCCATCGCGCAGGACTTTACCGAAGCGCAGAACAATGCCTCGCTGCCCTTCCTGCACCACAAACAGGGACGCATAGAGCGCCACCAGCACGACAATGATTAAAAATACTATTGGCTTACGCATCGATTACTCTCTCCCTTCGCGCTGGCTGTCGCTGCGCTGAGCATTTGCCCGACGCTGATCCATGATATTGTCCGGACTGTATGACGACGTTTCATTGCGGCTGGCACTGCTATCGGAGCGCGCAGGCAGCGAAGAACCATTCGCGCCTTTCTGACCATTCTGGCCCGATGAAGTCTGACCGCCACGCATCAGTTGATCCAGCGGCAGCACCATCAGGTTATTACCCCGATCGTTAACCAGTACTTTGCGGGTATGGCTCAGCACACGCTCCATGGTCTCGATATAGAGACGCTCTTTGGTGATTTCGGGTGCAGCTTTATACTCAGGCAGAATCTTGGCGAAACGCGCCACCTCACCCTGCGCTTCCAGCACGGTACGCTCTTTGTAAGCGCGTGCCTCTTCCAGAATACGTTGCGCCTGGCCGTTAGCACGAGGCTGAACTTCGTTGGCGTAAGCTTCGGCTTCACGAACGTACTGCTCGCGGTTTTCGCGTGCGGCAATCGCGTCATCAAATGCAGACTTCACCTCTTCCGGCGGACGTGCAGCCTGGAAGTTGACGTCCAGCACCGCGATCCCCATGTTATAAGGGCGAATCGTCTCGTCGATTTCACGCTGGGTATCGCTACGCACCACGGTACGACCTTCGGTCAGGATGCGGTCCATGGTAGAGCGACCAATCACGCCGCGCAGTGCGCTGTCAGTAGCCTGACGCAGGCTGTCGTCCGCGCTGGTCACAGCATAAAGATAACGTTCCGGATCGGTCACGCGGTACTGCACGTTCATCTCCACGCGCACCACGTTCTCATCCGAAGTCAGCATGACGCCAGAAGCAGCCAGTTCGCGCACCGATTCAACGTTAACCGCACGCACCTGATCAACGAATGTCGGCTTCCAGTTCAGGCCGGGTTCGACCAGATGACTGAATTTACCGAAGCGCGTCACCACGCCACGTTCCGCTTCTTTGATGGTGTAGAAACCGCTTGCAGCCCAGATGACTACAGCAGCAACAGCCACGATACCAACAATTTTGCCACCGCTGCCGGAGCCGCGCTGACCGTTGTCGTTCTGTTTGCCACCGCCCAGTCCACCAAGCTTCTTGCTCAGCTTACGGAAGATATCATCCAGATCAGGAGGCCCGGATTCCCGTCCTCCCTTATTCCCCCCAGAGTTGCCGCCTTGATTATTGCTGCTTCCCCACGGGTCGCGGTCCTGTCCGTTATTTCCGGGCTGATTCCACGCCATGTTTCTACTCCATTTATTGTAATTACGATTTTTACCCTTCAGCTTTCGGATTGCAGCGGTGTTGGCTGCCTTCGCTCACCCCGGTCACTTACCTGCGTAAGCTCCCGGGGATTCACTCAGTTGCCGCCTTGCTGAAATCCAAAATACTCGGGTAACGCCAGCGTATTCGGGTATGCAAAGAAAGTGCGACAATCTTCAATTTTTAAGGTAAATGCGTTTGGGCAATATCAAACAATGTAACTGGTCAGCGACGGTTCCTGCTTACATAAACGCATCCACTCAATAATGGGCATACGTATCTGCAATCCTACACTGCCGTCTTCTTCATTCCACTCTTTCTCAATCGCCTGCAGCTGATAGAAACGGCTGCGAAGTCGCCCCGCTTCCGGTGGCAGACGTAATGCGTGCTGGGCTATTTCACCCGCCAGACGCTCAGACAGCGCCTGCCATAGCAACGGAATGCCTGCGCCTGTCTGGGCGGAAAGCCAGACGCGGATAGGCAGGTTCTCTTCGTTACGATCGATACGTGGTTCGAATCCGTCGAGCATATCGATTTTATTCATCACCAGTAACGTCGGGATTTCGTCCGCTTCAATCTCTTCCAGTACGGCATCGACGGCGGCGATATTTTCCGTGACGCGAAGGTCAGCCCCATCAATCACGTGCATTAACAGCGTCGCCTGACGAGTCTCCTGCAGCGTGGCTTTAAAAGCGGCAACCAAATCGTGAGGAAGATGGCGAATAAAGCCTACCGTGTCCGCCAGTACCACGTCCCCGACATCAGCAACATTCAAACGGCGCAGTGTGGGGTCGAGCGTCGCAAACAGCTGGTCTGCGGCAAAGACATTGGCGGAGGTCATAGCGTTAAAGAGGGTCGACTTGCCGGCGTTGGTGTAACCCACCAGCGAAACCGTTGGCACATCCGCTTTGGCGCGTGACTGACGTCCCTGTTCACGCTGTTTTTCAACTCGCTCAAGACGAGACAAAATCTGACTGATACGGCCGCGCAACAGCCGGCGGTCCGTTTCTAACTGCGTTTCACCCGGGCCACGTAAACCAATCCCGCCTTTCTGGCGTTCAAGGTGGGTCCAGCCGCGCACCAGACGTGTCGCAAGATGGCGCAGCTGTGCCAGCTCAACCTGCAATTTACCTTCGTGGGTACGTGCGCGTTGGGCAAAGATATCCAGAATTAAACCGGTGCGATCAATGACCCGGCATTCGCACAGGCGCTCGAGGTTTCTTTCCTGAGCGGGCGTAAGGGCATGATCGAATAATACGACCGATGCTCCTGTTGTTTTTACCGCATCGGCAATTTCAACGGCCTTTCCTTCACCGACAAAATACTTGGGGTGTGGCGCTTTGCGGCTGCCAGTAACCACTTGCAGCGCCTCAACGCCAGCAGAAGAGACCAGGGTTTCAAACTCCTGCAAATCTTCTACTTCTTTGTCTTGGGAGAACCAGATGTGTACCAGTACGGCCTGCTCACCGGCTTCATAACGGTCAAACAAGCTATAACCTCGCTAAATAAAAGACCAGGACGGAAAACCGCTGTTCTCCGTTCCTGGCTGTACGGTGACGCGTTATTCTGCGTTATCACCGTCTTGTTGTGGCTGTGGCTGCGCAGTTGTGTTGCTGCCGCCATGATGGTAATTGTTGCTGCCGCCACCGGTATTATTGCTATGGTGAGAAACCGGGCGTGAAGGAACAACGGTAGAAATGGCGTGCTTATACACCATCTGACTCACCGTGTTTTTCAACAAAATGACGAACTGATCAAATGACTCAATCTGACCCTGCAACTTAATACCGTTAACCAGATAAATCGAAACCGGAACACGTTCACGACGCAGTGCGTTCAAAAACGGGTCTTGTAATGATTGCCCCTTAGCCATTCTATCTTTTCCTTATATGCTTGTTGTTTGTTGCAAGTAGAACCTATGGTTCTGAAAAAACTGCGTAAAAATTTGCGCACGATAACCCATCAATTGTACACAATCACCCATGCTTCGCACTAAGAACCTGTAACACTGTATCACGCGCCAGCTGGGGCTCGTCACTGTCAAGCCAGTGAACATTTTCCCAACCGCGTAACCAGGTCATCTGTCGCTTAGCAAGCTGCCGGGTTGCGCAAATTCCCCGATAAACCATCTCGCTGTAATCGATTTCGCCCGATAAATAAGACCACATCTGACGATAGCCAACACAACGAATGGAAGGCATGTCCGTATGCAAATCACCTCGTGCAAAAAGGGCCCGAGACTCCGCTTCAAATCCTGACGCCAACATCTGCTCAAAACGCAACGCGATGCGCTGGTGCAGCAATTCACGGCTCGCGGGGGCGATGGCAAACTGTTGCACGTCGTAGGGTAACGCTTCACCGGATGTTTTTGTCAGTTCCGTTAAAGTTTTACCCGAAATAAAAAAAACTTCCAGTGCTCGCGAAAGTCTCTGCGGATCATTCGGATGAATACGACTGCCGGCAACCGGGTCGATTTCACACAGCTGGCGGTGTAAAGCTTCCCAGCCTTTTTCACGCGCCGTTTGCTCTATCCGCTGACGAACGTCGGGATCGGCCGAGGGCAACGGCGACAATCCTTCAAGTAACGCCTTGAAGTAGAGCATGGTTCCACCAACAAGCAACGGTATTCGTCCGGCTTCAACGATATCCGCCATTTCTGCTAAAGCATCCCGCCGGAACTCCGCTGCCGAATAGGCTTCAGCGGGATCGCGAATGTCGAGCAGACGATGGGGTGCCACTGCTAACTCCTCAGCCGACGGTTTCGCCGTACCAATATCCATCTGACGATAGATTAAGGCAGAGTCTACGCTGATTAGTTCCACTGGTAACCGCTTACGCAATTCAATTGCTAAAGCAGTCTTGCCAGAAGCCGTGGGTCCCATCAAAAAAATAGCCTTTGGCCGGCCAGCCTGGTTTAATTCACTCATGCTTCAACGCGTTGATCGCGCTCTCAATCTCTATGGGCTGTAATAAGCCTGAAGGCGGCGATTTCAGCAGCTGTGGGCAAAGCCGTTCAAGCTCTGCCAGCAGGTTGATCGCCTGTGAGTGATTCCAGTCGGAGGACTCTGTATCCTGACGCCGCGCCAGCCACTGGGCCAGTTGCGTCGCAGAGATCTCCTGCTGCCGGGCGAGATAGCCTAACAGCTCAGGAATCAAGATTTGTAAATTTTGTGTTCGTAACGGTAAAGGCACCGCGCGTAAGGTCACGTGGTCACCTTCGGGCTGAAGATCAATACCCATCTGATTGAGTAGGCTGCTCTTTTCTTTTGCGGCCTGCCGTTCATCCAGGGCGATTTTGAGCCGCACCGGAATCAGCAGGGGTTGCGGTTTAAGCCCTTCCTCACCCGGTTCAAGCTGCGCCTGTTTCAGCCAGCGCGCCGCGACCGGCAGCGCCATCAGCATTAACTTCTGATCCTGCTCCAGCAGCGCATAGTGGTTTTGCAACACGGTCAGTACCCGGCCAAAGCTCTGGGCATGCGCGGCCAGCGGCGAGGGTTTTTCGGCCGGACGCGGTGCCGGTTCACGGTTTTTTGGCGGCGGCGTGGCGCTGACAGGCGTTTTCAGCAACTGCTGATAAACCGCGCCTTCACGCTGACGATACACGTTCTCTTTGTTTTGCCAGGCCGGCGCCGCTGCGGGCGGTGTTTGCCGCGTGGAGGCTGAAGATTGATTCTCGCTGGCGGGCGCTGCAGGCTGCGCAAAATGATTCCCCCCCGCCGCCTGACGGTTTTCCGGCTGCCAGCGCGGTGCGGCTTCTTCTGCCTGCAGCGCAGGCAAAATGGGTGACGCTATCGCCTGTAACGCGCTGACCACGCCCTGATAAATAAAATCATGCACCAGGCGTGACTGATGAAAACGCACTTCATGCTTGGCCGGGTGAACGTTGACATCCACCTGATGCGGATCGATCTCCAGATAGAGCACATAAGCGGGCTGCTGGTCATCCTGGAGCTGGGTCTGGAAAGCCTGGCGGATAGCGTGATTAATCAGCTTGTCACGCATCATCCGGCCATTGACGTAGCAATATTGTAACTCGGTGACCTGGCGCGAACCGGCGGGATCGGCGACCCAGCCGCGCAGCGAGAGATCATCATGCTGCCAGTCAATTCGCAGCGCATGCTGAATAAACGTGGTGCCGCAGATAGCTGCCAGTCGCCGTTCGCGCTGGCTCTCCTCGCTGACCGCCCGATACTGACGCATCATTTTGCCGTTGTGGCTCAGTGAAAGCGCGACATCAAAACGCGCCAGTGCAATACGACGGATCACTTCGTCGATATGACCGAACTCGGTTTTCTCTGTGCGCATAAATTTGCGGCGCGCCGGGGTGTTATAAAACAGATCCAGCACTTCGAGCGTGGTCCCACACGGATGCGCAGCCGGTTTAACCGTTACCGTCATATCACGCCCTTCCGCATAGGCCTGCCAGGCTTCGGTTTGATCGGCGGTACGTGAGGTTAAGGTCAGGCGGGAGACAGAACTGATACTGGCGAGCGCTTCACCGCGAAAACCCAGGCTCATGATCGCTTCCAGGTCATCCAGTGAGGCGATTTTACTGGTGGCGTGTCGGGCCAGCGCCATCGACAGCTCGCTTTTCACGATGCCGCAGCCGTTGTCACGAATGCGGATAAGCTTTGCGCCCCCCTTTTCAATATCAACGTCAATGCGCGTTGCACCAGCATCCAGGCTGTTCTCCACCAGCTCTTTTACAACCGATGCAGGACGTTCAACCACTTCACCCGCCGCAATCTGGTTTGCCAGTTGGGGCGGTAAAATTTGTATCGGCATGGTTTTCCTTTTAGCTGGCCGCCCGGCGCAGCGGCCGGGCAAACAATCAGGATGCAGGGATTTTCAGGTTCTGCCCCAACATGACGTTGGTCGATTTCAGATTATTGGTCTGCATTATCGCTTTCGGGCTGACGCCATAATGTGCGGCAATGCCGGTCAGTGAATCACCCACGACCACTTTATGACGCACAACGCCGCGTGGCGTGGCGCGCGTGGTGCGGCTGGCGGCCGCACTGGCCGGCACTTTCAACCGCTGTCCGACCCATACCACATCCCGCTTCAGGGTGTTCATCTCACGCAGGGTCGCCATGCTGACGCCATACTTCGCGGCAATCCCGGAAAGTGTCTCACCGCGCGTTACCGTATGGCGCTGAGTTACGCCGGTATATTGCGTCACCCCGGTCGCCGGGTTGCTGGCGACGTTAACCGCTGGCGACGAGCCCAGCGGCCGGTTTTCCTCCTTTGGGATGGATTGCAGCGGGTGCGCCAGGAAATAAGTGCGCAGACCTTTATAGATCGACTGCGCAATCTTATCCTGGTGTGCGCTACTGCCAAGCAGTCGCTCCTCCGAGGAATTACTGATAAAGCCGGTTTCCACCAGCAAAGAAGGAATATCGGGTGAACGCAGCACGCCAAGACTGGCATGCTCAGGCAGACGTTTATGCAGCGACGTCACGCTGCGCATCTGCTGCAACACTTTCTGGGCGATGTCATAACCGACCCGCTGCGAGTGACCGAATTGCAGGTCAAGTACCGCCTGGCTGAGGTAGGGGTCGGCCTGACTGTTAGCCAGCAGGTCACCTGCGCCGCCCAGCAGCTCAGACTGTTTCTCTTTCTGCTCCAGCCAGTTAGCCATCTCGTTATTGGCCCGGCGGTTTGATAATACCCAGACCGATGCACCGGTCGCCGCATGGCTCGGCGCGGCGTCAGCATGAATTGAAACCAGCACGTTGGCGTTGGCTTTACGCGCCACGTCGGAGCGGCCCATAACCGAGATAAAATAGTCGCCATCACGCGTCAGGACGCCTTTGAACATCGGATCGTTATTCAGCAACACCCGCAGTTTACGTGCAATTGCGATCGTGACGTTCTTCTCTTTCAGTCCGCGCTGCCCGATAGCGCCGGGATCCTGACCGCCATGTCCGGCATCAATCGCCACAATCACGGTATCATTCTGGCTGACGGCCCGGCCAGGACTCACGGTGCTGGCTGTGCTGGTCACGGACGTCACCGGATTCGAATTAAAGGGGTTAGCCGCTGCGGCACTCTGGGTGGGCACGCGCGCCGGGGCCGTTACCGGCGCAGGCACACTGCGCGTAACAGCAGGTGGCTTACCGGTAATGGTGAAGACCACGCTGTAGCTGTTGCCATTGCGCTGGGTGACCGCCCGGGTTTTACCCGCCTGCGTCAGCTCAAACACCAGCCGCACGCTCTGTTTATCTTTCGGGGTGCTGGTGCGAATTCGCTTTACGATGTTTTCGCCGCTGAAATTTAACGGCAGCCCCTGAACCACGCCGCTCTGGCGCACATCAAGCACCACACGGTCAGGATTGCGCAGCGGGAAGAAGCCATAGACAGGTTGTCCGGCAAAGTTCAGGGTGATGGTTGCCTGGCTGTCGCCATTGGCGACTTTGATATCCGACAGGGTGGCGGCAAACAGGGGTGTACAGACCAGCAGCAACAGTGTCACCAGCGCTATTTTCATCCGTGACATCATGCCTGATCCCTGCCCTGACCAAATTGTTCAAGCCATTGCTGGCCCGACGAGGATTGTGCCGTCAGTTCCGCTTCACGCGCCTCACCCACGTAACGCAGCGTTAGCGTGAGATCGGGCGGCGGCAGAAAACCGGCGCCCTGCTGCGGCCATTCAACCAGGCAGATAGCATCGCCGCTGAAATAGTCGCGGATGCCCATGAATTCAAGCTCTTCAGGATCGGCAAGACGATAGAGGTCGAAGTGATAAAGTGTGCGGTCGTCCAGCGTGTAAGGCTCAACCAGCGTGTAAGTAGGGCTTTTGACGTTGCCCTGATGGCCCAGCGCCTGCAGAAAGCCGCGGCTGAAGGTGGTTTTACCCGCCCCCAGATCGCCATAGAGATAAATCACTGCCGCGCTGCCACAGGCGCGCGCCAGCTGAGCGCCCAAACTGAGCGTAGCCGCCTCATCGGGCAAAGAGATAACACAGGTCTTCATGCTTCTTTATTCATCTCAGGATTAACAAACTGCCACAGCAGATCCAGTAAATCAGTTGCCAGCATACCGCGCGTACCACGTTCCGCAGCGACCGCATCGGCCGCGGCACCATGTGCAACGCAGCCGGCGCAGGCCGCATCAAACAGCGTCAGTTTCTGGCCCACCAGCGAGGCGATGATTCCACTCAGGAGATCGCCCATACCGCCGGAGGCCATACCGGCATTGCCCACGTCAGCAAAGGCCATTTCACCCTGCTCGCTGGCAATCAGCGTACCGGCACCTTTCAGTACCACTACACCACCATAACGCTGCGCCAATGTCTGCGCTGCATGTAAGCGGTCACTCTCAATTTCACTGGTCTCGGTATTCAGCAAACGCGCCGCTTCACCAGGATGCGGCGTAATAATGCGATTCTGACGTTTCTCCGCACTGATTGCCAGCAGGTTAAGTGCATCCGCGTCCCAAAGCATCGGCTTTTCACTGCTCGCTACCCGCTTCAGCGCCCGCTTTCCCCAGTCGCGCTGACCCAGACCGGGCCCTATCGCAATGACATCGGCCCACTCCAGCGCCTCCGTCAGGCGCTCATCGGTCAGTTCATCGACCATAATTTCGGGCCGGGCGGTCAGGATCGGAATAATATTATCTTTGTGAGTAAGTACTCGCACCAACCCACTACCGCTGCGCAACGCCGCTTCGGCCGTCATCCGTACCGCGCCAGCGGTACCGGCATCGCCCCCCACTACCAGCAGCCGGCCATGACTGCCCTTGTGCGAGGTTGGTTTGCGCGGCTTGAGCCAGCGGGTTAATGCGCTGGCATCATAACGCGCGATGGGAGCCCCTTCGCCCGCCAGAAAAGCGGCCATCCCGAGATCGGCATAGTAAAGCTCTCCAATGTAATCTCGCGCTTTGCCAGTGATCTGGCCCGGTTTAAGAGCAACCACACTCAGCGTATGGCTGGCATTAATTACCTCACCGGGCGCGGTGCCATTGCGGGCTGATAAGCCGGAAGGCATATCAATGGCAAGTTTCGGCGCCGCATGAGCGTTCGCCTGCTGGATCAGCGTGGCATAGGGTTCTTCGGGCGCACGATGACTGCCGGTTCCCAGCAGCGCATCCACAATCACATCGATCTGCTCTGGCCAGGCCGCATCGGCCGCATGAATTTCACCGCCCGCATCCAGCCACGCGTCCCGTGCACGCTGCGCCTCTTCCGGCAACGCTTTTTCACTTTCGCACGCCAGCAGCGTAACGGTTTTGCCCGCCGCCTGTCCCAGTCGCGCCAGCACATAACCATCGCCACCGTTATTGCCGTGGCCACACAGAATCAGCCAGTGGCTGGCCTCTGGCCAGTGCGCAGTCAGATGCTCGTAAGCGGCCTGTCCGGCACGCAGCATCAGCTCATACAGCGTAATGCCGAGCGCATCGGCCCCCTGTTGCTCAAGCCGGGCCACAGCCTGCGCAGGCCAGACAGAATATGGTAAACTGCGGCTGTTTTTCTTCGAATCCTGGTTACTCATGTCATACCCTCTCGATCTTCATCAATTCGCACAACAGATTAAACAGTGGGGATTGGATCTCGGCTTTCAGCAGGTCGGCATCACCGATACCGATCTCAGTGCGGAAGAGCCGCGCCTGCAGGCGTGGCTGGATAAGCAGTATCATGGCGAGATGGAGTGGATGGCGCGACACGGCATGATGCGGGCGCGTCCTCATGAACTGCTGCCCGGCACGCTGCGCGTTATCAGCGTTCGCATGAACTACCTTCCGGCCAAAGCCGCCTTTGCCAGCACGTTGAAAAATCCCCAACTGGGCTATGTCAGCCGTTATGCATTAGGTCGTGATTACCACAAAGTATTGCGCAATCGACTGAAAAAGCTCGGAGAAATGATCCAGCAGCATTGTGGCGAGCTTAATTTTCGCCCGTTTGTGGATTCGGCCCCGCTGCTTGAGCGGCCGCTGGCAGCCAAAGCGGGACTCGGCTGGACCGGCAAACATTCGCTGATACTGAATCGGGAAGCAGGCTCATGGTTTTTCCTCGGCGAACTGCTGATCGATATTCCGCTGCCGATAGATACACCGCAGCAGGAGCAGTGTGGCCGCTGTGTCGCCTGCATGACCATCTGCCCTACCAGCGCGATCGTTGAGCCCTACGTCGTGGATGCCAGGCGCTGTATTTCCTATCTCACCATTGAGCTGGAAGGCGCGATCCCGGAAGAGTTTCGCCCGCTGATGGGCAACCGGATATATGGCTGTGATGACTGCCAGCTGATCTGTCCGTGGAATCGCTATGGACAACTCAGTGACGAAAGCGACTTTTCACCGCGAGCGGCGCTACACGCCCCTGAGCTGATCGATCTGTTTCAATGGGATGAAGCGAAGTTTTTACGCATCACTGAAGGCTCAGCGATTCGCCGCATTGGTCATTTACGCTGGCTGCGTAATATTGCAGTGGCGCTGGGTAACGCGCCCTGGTCGCCCGAAATCGTTCAGGTACTGGAACAACGACTCGGTGAAAGTGACCTGCTGGATGAACATATTCTATGGGCAATCACGCAGCAGCAGCAGAAACGCGAGCAACTCGTGGTTGAAGTGCAACCTGCCCAGCAGAAGCGCCTGGTTCGTGCAGTAGAGAAGGGTTTACCGCGTGATGCGTGATTGAACAGCTTGATCGCGAATTATCGTTTTCCACATGCTGTGAATAAAAATAAAAAGCTGTTGTCATTCAACTGCAACAACGCTGATTTTGCTGTTAAATAACAAATTGAAATATTTTCATAATGATAAATATCAACAACTTATATAAAAGTTGTGTTTATTTAATAATGAGGCTATCGCTTCGGTTAACCTGCAAGGTTGTGGATAACTCTGTTCAAAAGCCATTTACAGATCGCCGTAACAGGCGCAGATGATGGGGTGCAGTGCTGTGGATAACCTTCATGAAACAATCAAAATCACGCGACGTAAAACAGCCGGCTAACGGACTGAAATGAGGGTGATGTTAAATCTGGAGCGGGAAACGAGACTCGAACTCGCGACCCCGACCTTGGCAAGGTCGTGCTCTACCAACTGAGCTATTCC
>NZ_JAALFW010000056.1:0-237 GCF_011800485.1 Pantoea sp. EKM20T
CTGACGGTTGCGGCGGTGGACGCGGCGGGCAACGAAGGCCCGCAGGCAGACGGCGACTGGAGCTTTACCGTTGACACCAGCACGGCGGCTCCGGAAATCACGAACAACACCGAGGACGAGCTGGCCGGTAACGCCGAGCCGGGCGCGGTGATCGTGATCACCGATCCGGTCAGCGACAGCGTGACCAGCACGGTGGCGGACGCGGATGGTCACTGGAGCATCCAGCCGAATCCGGCG
>NZ_JAALFW010000057.1:0-236 GCF_011800485.1 Pantoea sp. EKM20T
CGAGCAGCCTGTTTAACTGAAGAGAATGCACCTTTAGTCTTCCGTTGAAAATCATTCCATGCATTCTTACAACTCAAACCCCACGGATCCACCCAACCCAGCGCATTCGGCGCATACTGGTAGAGATTGATCCCGCCCGCCAGCCCTATCGGGTCCTGTTGGGTAAACCGTCCGCTGTCCGGGTCATAATAACGAAACAGATTGTAGTGCAGTCCGGTTTCCCGGTCCAGGTACTG
>NZ_JAALFW010000058.1:0-235 GCF_011800485.1 Pantoea sp. EKM20T
GCGCACCCCTGATAAGGGTGAGGTCGGTGGTTCAAGTCCACTCAGGCCTACCAAATTTCTTCTCATGCTGCGTTATGCGCGCGGTCGTTTACCTGAGTAAACTTCCCTTCCGCATGCCTTGCCTGAAAAGAAATTGCATCCTTCTCCTGAAGAATGTAACTCGGTTGAGTGGTAGTAGTGGTCTCTGCAGTAACTGTATGGGGCTATAGCTCAGCTGGGAGAGCGCCTGCCTTGC
>NZ_JAALFW010000059.1:0-219 GCF_011800485.1 Pantoea sp. EKM20T
GAGCGGCTTAAGGCAGCGGTCTTGAAAACCGCCGATGGGAAACCATCCGAGAGTTCGAATCTCTCCTCCTCCGCCACTTTATCTGCCCTGGGCAATAAAGCGGCAAAAATAGATGTTTTGCCAATGCAGTACAGTTTCAAAACGGAGGGGTGGCCGAGCGGCTTAAGGCAGCGGTCTTGAAAACCGCCGATGGGAAACCATCCGAGAGTTCGAATCTCT
>NZ_JAALFW010000060.1:0-218 GCF_011800485.1 Pantoea sp. EKM20T
GGCGCTACGGCGTTTCACTTCTGAGTTCGGCATGGGGTCAGGTGGGACCACCGCGCTAAAGCCGCCAGGCAAATTCTGTCTCCGCGCCGCCAGTAAGGCCGCGCAGATATATCCGGTACAGGCTGAAAATTGTGTCTCTCAAAAAACGCCTCTGGCGTTGTAAGGTTAAGCCTCACGGGTCATTAGTACCGGTTAGCTCAACGCATCGCTGCGCTTAC
>NZ_JAALFW010000061.1:0-214 GCF_011800485.1 Pantoea sp. EKM20T
TGTCCACGCTTCCCGGCGTGGACTTCTGGCCCACCGTCACGCCTCAGCGCTGCGGATAGCCCTTTCAGCAGCAGAGGTGCGCTGGCCTCCACTCTCGAGCCCTTTTTAACAGCACGCACCAGAAGCTTCAGAGCAGGCTGGTGGCGATCAGGAGCAGGCAATCCGCAGCGCTGAACAGAATGAGTCTGCCAGGAGAGCCCGCAGGACGCGGGCG
>NZ_JAALFW010000062.1:0-209 GCF_011800485.1 Pantoea sp. EKM20T
TCGCCCTTCGCCAGCCGGTCCCAGTGAAACTTCACCTTTACCCGGCCGTAGCGGTCGGTCCAGATCGACTCGCCTTTCGGGCCCACCACCTTCGCGGTCTGCGGGCCGTGCGTTTTCGGCCACGCCGTTTCCGGCGGCGTGCGGTAGGTCACTGACGACGGCAGCACCGTGAAGTGGATGTTGTGACGGCTGTCGCCGGTGTCGCCGCT
>NZ_JAALFW010000063.1:0-208 GCF_011800485.1 Pantoea sp. EKM20T
TCGGCCTGCCACACCTCCTGACGGATGCGCGCGTAGGACTCGCCGTGGCTGTGGTCGACAAAATGGCCCGGCCAGTCGTAAACGTCCACCGAGCCCGGCACCGGCGACGCCGGGTTCTGCCGCGCCTGCAACATCCAGGCGTTCGGCTTGCGGAAGTCGTAGTCGTCGGTGCTGTAGATGCCCGGCGTCACGCTCTCCGCCAGCGACC
>NZ_JAALFW010000064.1:0-202 GCF_011800485.1 Pantoea sp. EKM20T
CCGGCGTGGACTTCTGGCCCACCGTCACGCCTCAGCGCTGCGGATAGCCCTTTCAGCAGCAGAGGCGCTCAGGCCTCGACTCTCGTGCCCTTTTTAACAGCACGCACCAGAAGCTTAAGAGCAGACTGGTGGCGATCAGGAGCAGGCAATCCGCAGCGCTGAACAGAATGAGTCTGCCAGGAGAGCCCGCAGGACGCGGGCG
>NZ_JAALFW010000065.1:0-200 GCF_011800485.1 Pantoea sp. EKM20T
GGGGGCCGGATTTGAACCGACGACCTTCGGGTTATGAGCCCGACGAGCTACCAGGCTGCTCCACCCCGCGTCCGTATTGCTTCTATTACTTTTACTTCTCACATTGTGACTTCTGTAAAACTGCTGCAGAAGTATTGGTTGCGGGGGCCGGATTTGAACCGACGACCTTCGGGTTATGAGCCCGACGAGCTACCAGGCTG